>NZ_FNSR01000002.1:2100000-2317448 GCF_900104845.1 Paraburkholderia caballeronis
ACGCACAACGCGAACAACTGTCGCTGACTGGAAATTCCGAGTCGTTGATAAGCACGTTTCTGGTAAGTCACGACGCTCGACGGCTTCACGCCCATCCGTTCGGCGATCTCGGCCGCTGTGTGTCCTTCGAGTACGCCGCGCAGCGCGTCCAGTTCGCGCTTCGACAGGTCGGGGCATAACCCGCGCAGCCGCGCGAGCATCATCTGCGGGATGCCCATCTGGCTCTGTCCGCGCAACGCATAGTGATGCCGCGCCGCGTGGCCGATCAGCGGTGCAAGCGTCTCGACGAATTCGATCTCGCCGGGCAGGAAGTTGCCGGCGTCGCGCACGCGATACAGGTTCACCGACAGCCAGATATCGGCGGCCGGTTGCAGCAGCAGCGACAACCGGTCCGACACGTCCGGCTGCGAGTACCACGCGTTGCGGTAGCCTTCGTGTGCGATATCCGCGCTGGTCTGCCAGTGGAGCACCAGCGACGGGTCCGGACGGTCGGCCGGCGCGGCGGTGACGATCTGCTGGTTGCCGTCGAGCACGTAGAAAAGCCGCGCATACGTATCGGCGACGTCGCGCAGGAAGCGCCCGCCGCGATGATCGGCGACCGAAACCGTGCGCGGCCGGTTGCCGAACTCGTACGCGAAGATCGTGCATTGCGACACCGACGTGGCCGGCCCGAGCGCGTGCAGCACTTCGGACGCGAGCGCGTTGGCGTCGTCGTGGCCGATCGCGCCGACGAGGCCGGTGACGCGCGACAGATCGAACTGGCCGGCGGGTTGCGGCCGGTCGAGACGCCAGTGGCGCATGATTTCTGGATAAGAAAGCGGTTGAAAAACGGCGAATTAGCAGGTTAGCACCCTTGCATTCGGGGCGTCAAAGCGTCGTCTGCGTGCGGCGGATGGGTGTTCACGGACGCTTTTCTCCCATCGGCAACCCCGTCGCTGACGCTTGTCGCGCGGACGTTTGCGTGGGAACCCGCGTTGCTCCGTTCCGGCTAGTCCGAATGCCTGCCGCGCTCGCCCCCACGGTTTGCATCAACGAACGCTCGTGCGCGCCGCCTGTTGCCGATCGGAATTCGAGATACTGGCAGCAAAGTTTCACCTATCCAGGGTACTCTCACCGATCGGGCGGCGAAGTGCGATGCTGGCCGCCGCCTCAAACTGTTTCATCGCAGGAACCCCAAAGCAGGAACCCGGACATGTGGAACCTTCCCACCGCGATTCCGCCGGACTTCGGCGCCGGCGCGGTTTTTCTCAGCGTGCTCGTCACGCAGCTCGGCGTGCCGCTGCCCGCCGCACCGGTGCTCGTGCTCGCGGGCACGATGGCCGCGATGGGGGAGGCGTCGTACGTGAACCTGCTGCTGGCGGCGGTCGGCGCGACGCTGCTCGCCGATTCGTTGTGGTTCACCGCGGGACGGCTGCGCGGCCGCCGGCTGCTGAACGGACTCGTGCGTTATTCGCTGTCGCTCGATACGACGATCCGCGTCGCGCGCAACGTGTTCGAGCGCCATGGCGCGCCGATCCTGTCGGTCGCGAAGTTCGTGCCGGGCCTCGGGCTGATCGCGGCGCCGCTGCTCGGCACGACGTCGATCGAAACGCGGATTTTCCTGTTGTGGGACGCGGTCGGCGCATCGTTGTGGGCCGGCGCATGGCTGCTCGGCGGCGCGGTCGCGCACGATCAGATTGCCTTTTTCTCACAGTTCGTGCGTGCGAACGGCGGCACGATTTTCGACGTGCTGGCGGTGGCCGGCGTGTTGTTCCTCGCGTATCGGTGGCTGCGCCGGTTGCAGTTCCGGCGCTGGCTTGCGCATCGCCGGATCACGCCGGATCAGCTCGACGAGATGCTGAAGTCGGAGGTGCCGCCGGTCGTGTTCGATGCGCGTCCGCGCAGCGTGCGCGAGAAGGAGGCGTACCGGATTCCGGGCGCGCGTCCGCTGAACCTCGATTCCGACGAGCCGCTGCCGCCGGAACTGCTCGAACGGCCGATCGTCGTCTACTGCGTCTGCCCGAACGAGGCGACCGCGAAGCGGATCGTCAACCAGTTGCGCAGCAAGCACATCTATCACGCGAAGGCGCTGAAGGGCGGGCTCGATGCGTGGGAGCGGCATGGTTATCCGGTCGAGCCGCTGTCCGCAGAGTTTCAGACGGTGCGGGTGAAGGGCCGCGATGTCGAGCCGCCGGATGAAGAGGAATTCACCGTGCGAGCGAGTTTGTCCGACTAGCGGGCGGCAGGCGGGATCGCGCGCGCGGAAGAATGCTGTATTTTCAGCGGCCTCGGCGGTGCTGCGGGGCCGTGTAGCATGAATCGCGAAAGCTGCATCACCGTGCAATGAGCAACGCGGTTGTATCGTCCGCGCTTCACGTTCATGCGAGCCTGCGCCGTGTGAAGAAACGTGGGAGCAGGCATCACGTACACGGGAGAATGTTGCGTTCCGATGATGGCCTCGACGTTGCTGCGAGGTCATGCAACGTGAATCGCGAAAGCCGAACGCCGATGCAACAGGCAACGAAGCTGCACGGGCAGCGCGCTTCACTTCATGCCCGACTCGCCAGGAGCCGATGGCGCGCGTGACTCGCGCTCCATGAAGGAATCATGGCAGAGAGAACGACGCGCACGGAACGATGTGCTGCGTTCCAGCCGCTTCGGCGGCGCTCCACTGCGGGCATCATGCAACATACTGGCATGCAGCGAAATTCACGCTGCATGCGTCACAAGAGGCGCAACGACAGTGCAGCGGACGACGAAGCTGCACCGCCTGCACTTGAATCACGCCCGCTGCCGCCGCGACCCGCCGCCGACGTTGTGCCCCGCGTCGCGCGCCATCTGCATGTATCCGCCGACCGACACCAGCGTAATGATGCCGGCGAGCAGGAACGCGAACCGGAAGTCGTCGAGCGTGAAGACATGACCGGTCGTTTCGCCGTTCAGCGTGGCCCCGACTCTCAGCGACACCGCGCCAAATGCAATGCCGAGCCCCTGGGTCATCTGCATCGCCGCGCTCCATAGCGTGCTCGCGCCGCTCATCTGCGGTTGCGGCACGTCCGCGTAGGCGAGCGTCGCGAGCGTCGAGAACTGCATCGAACGCGTGACGCCATAGACGAACACGACGATCAGCACGATCGCGAGCGGCACGTCCGGCGTCAGCAGTCCGCACGCGATCGTCGCCGCCGCTGCGATCGCGACATCGACGATCGACACCGCGCGGAATCCCCAGCGTTGCAGGATGCGCGTCGTCAGCGCCTTCATCCCGAGGTTGCCGACCGCGCTCGCGAGCAGCAGCAGCCCCGACTTGAACGCGGACAGCCCGAAACCGACCTGAAACAGCAGCGGCATCAGATACGGCACTGCGCCCATGCCGATGCGCGTGACGGAGCCGGTCACGACGGTCACCGAGAACGTCGGGATCTTCAGCGTCGATACGTCGATCAGCGGATGCGGATGCCGTTTCGCATGCGCGAACGCGACGAACCCGAGCGCCACGCCCAGCGCGACGATCGCGCCCGCGGTCCACGGATTTTCGCCCGGCTGGCTCGCGATTTCCGCGCCGTACAGCAGCGCGGTCAACGTCGCGCCGCTCAGCACGAGGCCGACGACGTCGAGCGGCTTGCGCTGTTCGCCGCGCAGGTTCGGCACGAGCGTCGCGACCGCGACGAGCACCGCGATGCCGAACGGCACGTTCAGCAGAAAGATCCAGCGCCACGACGCATAGGTGGTGATGAAGCCGCCGATCGGCGGTCCGACCACCGGCGCGGCGATCGCGGGCCATGTGATCGTCGAGATCGCCTGCATCAGCCGGCTCTTGTCGGTGCTGCGCACGACGATCAGCCGGCCGACCGGCACCATCATCGCGCCGCCGATCCCTTGCAGCAGCCGCGCGGCCGTGAACTCGGCGACGTTCTGCGACAGCCCGCACAACACCGACGCGAGCGTGAACGTGACGATCGCGCTGAAGAACACCGTCCGCGATCCGCAGCGATCCGCGACCCAGCCGCTCACCGGGATGAAGATCGCGAGCGCGAGCATGTACGCGGTCATCCCGAGGCTCAGGCTGTTCGGGCCGATGCCGAACGAGTGCGCCATCTGCGGCAGCGCGGTGGCGATCACCGTCGTGTCGAGATACTCCATGAAGAACGTCGCGGCGACGATGTACGGCAGCCAGCCGACCGACGTCGTGCGGGAAGTCGTGTTCGTCATCGCGCGTCCTTGCAGGACGCGCAGGTGAAGCCACGCGCGCGCAACGAATGCGGTGCGTGAGCGAGGAAACATCGGGTCATCGGTATATGCCTGTTGTTGGAGCGGATCGGAGCGACGCCGGCAGCGGACGCATCGGCCCGCGCGGCAAAGCCGTCAGTTTCCAACAGGAAAGCGCCGCTGTACAGCGGGTTGCCGATCGGCAACGCGGTGCAGACTTCGGGCGACGCGCGTACACTCATCGGCTGTTCGCCAACCAACTTTCCGCGGAGGATCACGATGGAATATCGATTTCTGGGCGCGTCCGGCTTCAAGGTTCCGGTACTCAGCTTCGGCACTGGAACCTTCGGCGGCAAGGGCGAATTCTTCGAGGCGTGGGGCGCGACCGATGTCGCGGAAGCGCGCCGCCTGATCGACATCTGCCTCGACGCGGGCGTGACGATGTTCGACAGCGCGGACATCTATTCAGGCGGCGCATCGGAGTCCGTTCTCGGCGAGGCGCTGAAAGGCCGCCGCGACAAGGCGCTCATCTCGACGAAAGCGACCTTTCGTTTCGACGACGGCCCGAACAGCGTCGGCTCGTCGCGGTTTCACCTGACGCGTGCGGTCGATGCCGCGCTCAAGCGTTTGCAGACCGACTACATCGACCTGTTCCAGCTGCACGGCTTCGATGCGCGGACGCCGGTCGAAGAAGTGTTGTCGACGCTCGACGACCTCGTGCGCGCCGGCAAGATCCTGTACACCGGCGTGTCGAATTTCTCGGGCTGGCACCTGATGAAGTCGCTCGCGGTCGCGGATCGCTATGGTTATCCGCGCTATGTCGCGAACCAGACGTATTACTCGCTGATCGGTCGCGACTACGAATGGGAGTTGATGCCGCTCGGCATAGACCAGGGCGTCGGCGCGGTGGTGTGGAGTCCGCTCGGCTGGGGCCGGCTGACCGGCAAGCTTCGCCGCGGCCAGCCGCTGCCGGAAACGAGCCGTCTGCACAAGACGGCCGAGCAGGGGCCGCCAGTGCCGGACGAGTATCTGTACCGCGTGGTCGATGCGCTCGACGATATCGCAAAGGAAACCGGGAAAACTATTCCGCAGATCGCGCTGAACTGGCTGCTGCAACGGCCGACGGTGTCGACCGTTTTGATCGGCGCACGCGACGAGGCCCAGTTGCGCCAGAACCTCGGCGCGGTCGGCTGGAACCTCACGGCCGAGCAGGTCGCGAAACTCGATGCGGCGAGCGCGGTGCGGCCCGTGTATCCGTACTGGCATCAGGAAGGGTTCGCGGAACGCAATCCGTCGCCGGTGTAACGTCGCGCGATCGACGCGAACGGTCGGCGCCGGCATCGGTTCAGGGCCGGCGCACCGAATGCAGGATCTCGGCGGTGCCGAGATGGATGGCGAGCGCATAAAAATCGCGCTCGGTCAGATTGGCTTCGCGCGCGGCGCTCTGCGCGCGGCGAAGGTCGGTGGGATGGAGCAGCAGCTTGACTTCGACCAGTTGCACCGGCTTTAACGCGTAATCCATGTGATCGACTCCTTGGGGCATTCGTCCTTGGTCCGTCATCCCGCCGGCCCGTAGGGGCGAGCGACAGCCGCACCGCGGTGGCGGCGCTTGTCAGGCGGGACTTCGGGCTGAATTGTTCGGGGCGTTGCGCCGACGACTAGCGCCTCATTGGCGCGACAGCGAAGGGAGGATGCGAGTGGGGTGAGACGGTACTGCGCAAGCTAAAGCTTTATCGCAACGGGCCTTCGATTCTTCTTGTTTCGGCTGCGGCGGTTCGCCACTTTTCTCGACACGGGGCGGATTCTAATCGGAAACCCGATTAGGGTAAATACCTAATCCGCAACACTTTTTGGCGATGGCTGGAGAGCCGCGCCAGTGCTTCGTTTCCGATTGGAACAGGGGTGAAAAATGGGGGGCGGCGCGGATTTTTCCCGTTTTCCGATCGGGTCCGCGCCGTATTCAGCCTCGCGACCGGCGTTATTTCGCGGTCAGCTTGCGCTGGAGCCGCGCGCGGGCTTCCGCGAGCGACTGGAAACTTCCGTGCGCCTCGTCGAGCACGGCTACCTTGCCGTGTCCGATGTCGTAGACCCAGCCCTGCAACCGCAGACGGCCTTGCGCAACGCGGGCCGCGACGGCCGGATGCGTGCTCAGGTGCGTCAGTTGCAGCCGGACGTTTTCCTCGACCAGCGCCTGCACGACCGCATCGCCTTCGAGGCCGCGCGTCTGCACGACGCTGCGCGCGGCTTCCGCATTGCGCAGCCATGCATGCACGGTCGGCATGTCGGTAGTCGCCGCGCCGCCGGACGCGAGCCCCTTCATCGCGCCGCAGTCGGTATGGCCGCACAGCACGATCTGCTGCACGTTCAGCGCGAGCACCGCGAACTCGACCACCGCGGATACGCCGCCGAGCATCTCGCCATAGGCCGGCACGATGTTGCCGATGTTGCGGCAGACGAACAGTTCGCCGGGACGCGTCTGCGTGATCATCTCCGGCGATACGCGCGAATCCGCGCAGGTGATGAACAGCGTATGCGGCGCCTGGCTGTGCGCGAGGCTCTGGAACAACTCCTTGTTGCCAGGAAAGACGTGTTGCGTAAATTCGTCCACGCCTTCCAGCAGATGCAGCAGGCCGCACCCGCACGAATCGTCGTGCCCGGCGTGCGGCTGGGGGGGATGTTTGTCCGGCGTGGAGTTTTCTCGCTTTCTCATGATCAACAGAATCGGATGACAACAGGCGGGAGTTTACGCTGACACGGCTTCGCGCGACCGGGCATTCCTGCAAAAGATAGATTTTCTGATACGAAATACGTAGCAGAAAATATTCGAAGCGATTCGTTGACCCGCTCGCTCGTCGCCACGCATGATGCATACCCGTCCGCGCGCAGATTGCCTTCGTGCATCCGCGCGCTCACGCGTGATCCGAGGAGTTTCCGATGAGCGCAGCCGTCGTCGCGGAGCCGCATCCGCATTCGATCGAGGTCGTTCCGCTGTCCGCGCACATCGGCGCCGAAATTCGCGGCGTCGATCTTGCGCGTCCGCTGTCGCCGCAGCAGATCGCCGCCATTCGCGCGGCGCTGCTGAAGTGGCGCGTCATGTTCTTTCGCGAGCAGTTCCTGTCGCATGAGCAGCACATCGCGTTTTCCGCGCAGTTCGGCGAACTGACGCCCGGGCATCCGGTGTTCGGCCACGTCGACGGTTATCCGCAGGTCTATTCGATCGCGAAGTATCGCAAGGCGACGCGCTTTGCCGGCCAGTCGCTGCTGCGTCCGTGGACCGGCTGGCATACGGACGTGACGGCCGCGGTCAATCCGCCGTATGCATCGATCCTGCGCGGCGTGACGATCCCGCCATACGGCGGCGACACGCAGTGGACGAATCTCGTGATCGCCTACGAAAAACTGTCCGCGCCGCTGCGCGCGTTCGTCGACGGGCTGCGCGGCGTGCATCGTTTCGCGGCGCCGGCCGGGACGAGCGGCACCGACGTATTCGACAAGGCTGTCGAACAACACACGCTAATCGCCGAACATCCGCTGGTGCGCGTGCATCCCGAAACCGGCGAACGCGCGCTGTACGTCAGCCCGAGTTTCCTGAAGGAAATTGTCGGCGTCAGTCCGCGCGAAAGCCAGGTGCTGCTCGAACTGCTGTGGGAGCACGTGACCCGGCCTGAATTCACGGTGCGTTTCAAATGGGAAGCGGGCAGCGTCGCGTTCTGGGACAACCGCAGCACCGCGCATCTCGCGCCGTCCGACATCTTCGACCTGGAGTTCGACCGCCAGTTGTACCGGACGACGCTGGTCGGCGACGTGCCGGTCGGTCCGGACGGACGCGCGTCGATCGCGCTGCAGGGTTCGCCGGTGGGCGCGGCGGCGGCAGTCGCGTTGAATTGATTTGATTGACCATTTGCAGGCAGGGACACGATGTCGAAATACACGCAGGACGACCACACAGCAAACGGCACGCGCCGCGCGCTGCTGAAAGCCGCGGCCGGGGCCGCGACGTTTGCCGCGGTGCGCGGCGCAACCGGAGTCGGCGCGGCGGCCGGGCTTGCCGCGGCCAGCGGCGCTGCTCAGGCGCAGGGCAGCAAGACGCTGCGAATCGGCTTCCAGAAATACGGCAATTTCGTCGTTCTGAAGGCGCGAGGCACGCTCGAAAAGCGGCTCGCGCCGCTCGGCATCGGCGTGCAGTGGCTCGAATTTCCGGGCGGACCGCAACTGCTCGAAGGGCTGAACGCGGGCGCGGTCGACGTCGGCACGGTCGGCGAAACGCCGCCGATTTTCGCGCAGGCGGGCGGCGTCGATTTCGTGTATGTCGGCAGCGAGCCGCCGGCGCCGCAGGGCGAGGCGATCGTCGTTGCGCAAAATTCTCCGATCCGCACGCCGGCGGATCTGCGCGGCAAGCGCGTCGCGCTGAACAAGGGGTCGAACGTTCACTATCTGCTTGTGAAGGTGCTGCAGAAGGCGAACCTCAAGTACACCGACATTCAGCCCGTCTATCTCGCGCCCGCCGATGCGCGCGCGGCGTTCACGAGCGGCAGCGTCGATGCGTGGGTGATCTGGGATCCGTATCTGGCCGCGATCGAGCGCCAGGCGAATGCGCGTTCGATTGCGAACGGCGACGGGCTCGTGCGGAACACGCAGTACTATCTCGCGACCCGCAAGTTCGCGAACGCACAGCCGCAGGTCGTGCATGCGCTGCTCGACGAGATCGGCAAGATCGACGACTGGGCGCGCGACAACGTGCCGGCCGTGGCCGCACAGCTGTCGCCGCTCGTCGGGCTCGACGCGGGGACGCTTGAAGTCGCGTTGAAACGTTCCAGCTACGGCGTGCAGCCGATCGATGCCGCGACGCTTGCGTATCAGCAGCAGATCGCGGATACGTTTACGGAACTGAAGCTGATCCCGAAGAAGCTGGTCGTCGCCGACGCGCGCTGGCCGGCGGTTTGACGATCGGGTAGTTCGATACGACGATCGGAATCACGCGACCTGCCGGCGCATCGAGTGCCGGCGGGTCGTTTCGTATCGGCAATTAAATTTCCGTTGTGCCGCTTTGCAGTCGGCACAGGTCGGGTTCGCGAACGAGCAAAGCGTCAGCCGGCGAGCGCCGCCGCAGCGACGTGGTTTGATTGCGCGTAGCGGTTGACGGGGCGCGGCAATCCGAGATTCTCGCGCAGCGTGCGGCCTTCGTATTCGGTGCGGAACAGTCCGCGCCGCTGAAGCTCCGGCACGACGAGCGTCGCGAATTCGGCGAGCCCGCCGGGCAGCCACGGCGACATGATGTTGAAACCGTCCGCGCCTTCTTCCTCGAACCATTGCTGCAACTGGTCCGCGATCGACTGCGGCGTGCCGACGACCTGCTGGTGTCCGCGCGCGCCGGCAATGCGCAGATACAGATCGCGAATCGTCAGGTTCTCGCGCCGCGCGAGATCGAACAGCAGCCGCTGGCGGCTCTTGCCGCCGTTGGTCTCCGGCAGTTCCGGCACCGGCCCGTCGACCGGATACTGCGATAGATCCACGTCGCCGCCGATCATCTTCGACAGCAGCGACACGCCGACGGTCGGCTGAATCAGCGATTGCAACGCGTCGAATTTTTCCTCGGCTTCCGCCTGGGTGCGGCCGACCACCGGGAAGATGCCCGGCATGATCTTCAGATGGTCCGGGTGGCGGCCGTAACGCGCGACACGCGCCTTCAGGTCGCGATAGAACGACTGCGCTTCCGCGAACGTCTGGTGCGCTACGAAGATCACCTCGGCCGTTTGCGCGGCGAGTTCACGGCCTGTTTCCGATGCGCCCGCCTGCACGACGACGGGCCATCCCTGCGGCGAACGCGCGACGTTCAACGGGCCGCGCACGCGAAAGTGCTTGCCATGGTGGTTCAGCACATGCAGCTTGTCCGCGTCGAAATAGACGCCGCTCGCCTTGTCGCGGACGAATGCATCGTCATCCCAACTGTCCCATAACCCTGCGACGACGTCGTAGAACTCGCGCGCGCGTTCGTAGCGCACTTCGTGGTCGAGATGCTTCTCGAAGTTGAAGTTGTGCGCTTCCGACTCGGTGTTCGACGTGACGAGATTCCATCCGGCGCGCCCGCCGCTCAGATGGTCGAGCGACGCGAACTTGCGCGCGAGGTTATACGGCTCGTTGAAGGTCGTCGATACCGTTGCGATCAGGCCGATCTGTTTCGTCACGACCGATAGCGCGGACAGCAGCGTGAGCGGCTCGAAGTGATCGGCGCGCGCGGTGCGCGACAGCGATGCGAGGTTGTCGTCGCGCACGCTGACGCTGTCCGCGAAAAAGATCGTGTCGAATTTCGCGCGTTCGGCGATCTGCGCGAGTTCAGCGTAATGCGCGAAGTCGAGGCCGCCGCTCGCGAGGGCGTCCGGGTGCCGCCATGCGGCGATGTGGTGTCCCGTTTCCATCAGGAACGCACCGAGCTTGATCTGGCGTTTTTGTTTGTTGTTGTCGCTCATCGGAAACTCCGTGAAAGTGCGGGGTGGATGCGCATTTAATCGATGCCCGTCATGCGGTGCGTGCAGTGGGCGCTGGCGTTTCATTGCGACGCTCGATGTTCGCGCGCGTATCGTCGTGCGTCGCATCGTGTTCGCCGACAAACTCGGCCAGCACTTCGTCGCGCAGTTGCACGAAGCGCGGATCGCTTCGATCGCGTGGCCGGGGCAGCGCGACATCGACGATGCGCCGGATGCGACCGGGACGCGGCGCCATCGTGACGACGCGCTCGCCGAGATAGATCGCCTCTTCGACGTCGTGCGTGACGAGAATCATCGTGATGCGTTCGCGTTCCCAGATGCGCTGAAGCTCGTTTTGCAGGCGGCTGCGCGTCAGCGCGTCGAGCGCGCCGAACGGTTCGTCGAGCAGCAGCACACGCGGACGGTTCACGAGTCCGCGCGCGATCGCGACCCGCTGCGCCATGCCGCCGGACAGTTGATGCGGGTACGCGTTTTCGAAGCCTTCGAGGCCGACGAGCGCGATATGCGCGGCTACCGCGTCGCGCTTCTCGCGCTCGGACAGCGGCGCGTTGCGCAGCGCGGCGAGAATGTTTTGCGACGCGGTGAGCCACGGAAACAGCCGATGGTCCTGAAACACGATCCCGCGTTCGAGCGACGTGTCGTGCACGCGTTCGCCGCGCATCATGATCGCGCCGCTGTAGCCGGCATCGAGCCCGGCGATCAGCCGCAGCAGCGTGGACTTGCCGCAGCCGCTCGCGCCGAGCACGCTGACGAATTCGCCGGGGCGAACGCGCAGTGTGACGTCGTCGAGCACGACGAGCGCGGAGTCGCCGGCGCCGTAGCGTTTGCTGACGTGCAGAATATCGAGTCCTTCGGATAGTGGCGCGTTCATCTGGGTTCCTGAATGAAGCGGGTTCGAAGTGGATTCAAACGGTGATCGCGGGGCGACGCGAGAAGATCGCGCGTTCGACGGCGCGTGCGAGCGCATTCAGCGCCCAGCCGGTCGCGCCGACGACGATGATCCCGAACAGCACGAGGTCCATCCGGAACTGCTCGCTGCCGTCGATCAGCGTGTTGCCGATGCCGCTGCCGGCGACCAGCAGATATTCCGCGCCGAGCGTCGCGAGCCAGGAATAGATCAGCGCGAGATAGAGGCCGGTGAAGATCGACGGCAGCGCGGCGGGCAGGATCACGTAACGGATCAGTTGCAGCCGCGAATAGCGCAGCGCGCGGGCGACCTCGATGTATTTGCGCGGCACCGCGTGGATGCCGTCGCACGTGTGCGCGGCGACCGGCAGCAACGCGGCGAGCGACAGGAACACGACTTTCGCGACGTCGCCCAGGCCGAACCAGACCGAGATCAGCGGAATCCACGCGAATAGCGAAATTTGCTTGAACGTGTCGAAGCTCGGACCGACGATGCGCGCGGCGAGCCGCGAAAAACCGAGTACGCAGCCGAGCAGCAGTCCGGCGGCGGTGCCGATCGCAAAGCCGCTCGCTTCGCGTGCGAGCGATGCGGACAGCGCGCGTAATAGCGCGCCGCTTTTTATCTGGTCCCATGCGGTATGCAGCACGTCCGCCGGGCTGACGAGCAGGCCGCTCTTCACGACGTGGGCGGCGCTGATCGCGGCCCAGATCGCGATGGCGACGGCCGGCAGCGCCGCGCCGCGCAGGTCGATATGCCGAAAGGAAACTTTCCGCTTCGGCGTTTCGCATTCGCACGCGGGCGGCGTTGGCGTGCCGAGGTCTTTCGTGGCGCTCATGCTGGCTACTCCGTGGCTTGATGTCACTCGCGAAACGCGGACGGCATGCCGCGACGCAGGCGTTTTTCGAGCGCGTCGAGCAGCCGGTTGATCGCGAACCCGATCGCCCCGACGACGACGACCGACGCCATCACAAGGTCGAGCTGAAACAACTGGCGGCCGTAGACGATCAGATAACCGAGCCCTTCGGACGACGCGACCAGTTCGACGACCACGAGCGCGAGCCACGCCTTCGTGAATGCCAGCCGCACGCCGGTGGCGAGCGTCGGCACCGCGGACGGCAGCACGACCCGCACGATCCGCTGCCAGCGGTTGTAGCCGAACACGCGCGCAACTTCGTCCAGCGTGGCCGGCGTCTGCCGGAAACCTTGCAGCGTGCTGAGCGTGACCGGCACGAGCGCCGCGTGTCCGATCAGCAAATATTTGAGCGGCTCG
Source organism: Paraburkholderia caballeronis (assembly GCF_900104845.1). NCBI lineage: Bacteria > Pseudomonadati > Pseudomonadota > Betaproteobacteria > Burkholderiales > Burkholderiaceae > Paraburkholderia > Paraburkholderia caballeronis. Next base: position 2,112,848 of record NZ_FNSR01000002.1, read on the forward strand.
CCGACGCCGACGAGCAGCAGCAGGAACGGCAGCCAGCCCAGCACCGGAATCTGCACGATCGCGTTGAAGCTCGGCAGCACGTAGGCTTCGAGCGTGCGTGACAGGCCGAGTGCCGCGCCGATCGCGAAGCCGAGCAGCGAGCCGCCGGCGAAACCGAGCAGCACGCGTTGCAGGCTGATCAGCGTGTTGCGTGCGAGGTCTCCGCTCGTCGCGAGTTCGACGAACGTGTCGTAGACGCGCTGCGGCGGCGGAAGGATCTGCGGCGCGATCCAGCCCCGTTCGCAGCCGATGCTCCACAGCGCATACAGCACGGCCGGCAGCAGCCACGGCGCGAGATGCCACCCGAGTGCGCGAAGTTTCCGATACGAACGGGGATGCGCGTCGGCGGCAAGCTTCAGTTCGCCATCGATCGCATCGGCCGGAATCGTGATCACGGTGTCGGCCATGAGAAGCTCCGTTTAGCTGAGCGGCTTGCCTGCCGCGTCGTAGCGCATCCAGTAGCGTTCCAGCTTCTGATCGCGCAGCGCATTGTTCAGGTAGCGCGGATCGAACCACGAATCGACGTCGACCGGCTGGCGGATCAGCTTCAGTTTCAGCGCGTCCTGTGCGACGGCCTTGTAGCGGGCAACGATGAACGGATCGATCAGCGGCGAGTTGCGATCCTTCAAGGTCTGGTTCGCGAATTCGGCCTGCCACGACGCATAACCGACGCCGCTTTTCGCCCACAGCTTGAACAGCGCGTCGCGGTTCGCTTCGTCGGACGACCATTGCGAACCCTTCACGAACACGTTGACGACGCGCTGCACGATGTCCGGGTGCGCTTTTTCGAAATCGTCGAGCACGAGCAGATGCGATTGACGCGTGAATTGCGGCCCGTCGTTCTGCGATTCGTAGACGATCCGCGCCAGCCCCTGGTCGCGCAGCCGGTACAGGTGATAGTCGTTGATCGACGCGTCGATGCCCTTCGATGCGAGCGCCGCCAGCGAACTCGCGACGTCGAGATTGATCACGCGGAGATCGCGTTCGTCGAGGCTGTTCGCGGCGAGCGCGTTGTCCGCGACGAGTTGCAGGTTCGTGCCGCGGAAGATCGAGACGCGACGTCCTTTCAGGTCCTTGATCGAATGCACGTCGGAATCCGGCGGCACCGCGATCTTCACGCCTGCGCGCACGCCGGATTCGAGAAGGATGTGCGTTTTCAGGCCGTTTGCACGCGCGAGAACTGCCGGGAGATCGCCCTGGAACGCGAAGTCGAGCGACTTGTCCGCGATCGCTTCGTTGACCGCCGGACCGGCGCCCTTGAAGAACAGCCATTCCACCTTGATGCCGTCGGCGGCGAACTCTTTTTCGAGCGTCTGCTGGATCTGCACAGTGGCGGCCGGCGATCCGCCGAACGTCGGTGGATCGCCCGTGCCTTGCTGCGCGACGCCGATGCGGATCACCTCGGGCTTGTCGGCAAGCGCATGGGTTGCCGCAAACGCCAATGCGGCGGAGACGAACAAAGACTTCAGGACGCGAAAAGGACGCATGGATTCGATCTGATGTTGACGATGCGAAACGGCGAAGAAATGAATGCCGCGCGGGGAATGCGGTGTTCGATGAGGCTCGAACATTCTTGTCGAGGGGATCGGCATGGACAAGAAACGAATTGAGCTATAGATATCGCGCAGGTTGTTTTTGATTGCGGGCAAGGGGGCTTCGCAAATGAGGTGCGGTATTGACGCGTATCTTTTCGACCCGGTGGGTTTTGTCCGCAATATCGGAAAACGGGAAAACATTGCGGACGATGCGCCGTTGTCGCATCGGAAACTAACGTGCGGCATCTGTTAGCAGCGGGCTGTGGCGTTATCGAGGTTCCCTGGCGGTCGCGGGTAGCGCGATGATCGAAGTTCCCGGTGCACCGATTCTCATAGGCGGCTGCTGGCCGCGCATCGGGGATAATCGTTTTTTCTGCCGGGTGACAGACATGCTTTTGCGTTCAATCGTTTCCGATCGGAACGCAAATGAACTCGCCGGCCAGCCTCAACAACGGAAAGGGAAAATCATGAGCGTTTTGTTCGGCATCGTCGGACGTTCCGGGCAGGGCAAGACGACATTGATCGAGGCGCTGTTACCGCGGTTTCGTGCGCTCGGTCTCAAGGTCAACGTCGTCAAGCACAGCCATCACGTGCTCGAATTCGAACCGCCGCGCAAGGACAGTGCACGGTTTCGTACAGCTGGCGCGGCCGAGGTGTTGATCGCATCGCCGACCGGCTACGCGATCGTGCGCGAACTTCATGGCGAACCGGAACCGACGCTGGCGGAATTGCTCGGACGTCTTGCGCCGGCCGACCTGACACTTGTCGAAGGGTACTCGCGGGCGGACATGCCGCGACTCGAAGTCGTGCGCTCGAACTCCGGCCTTGAGGTGCTGTATCCGGGCGACAGCCGGATCATCGCGATCGCGTCTAACGTGCCGGTCGACACCACTCTACGATGCCTGCCGCTAGACGATCCGGCCAGCATCGTGGCGTTTATCTGCGATTTACTCGGGCTTCAGATCCGTGCCGCGCATCGGGGAGAACTGAGCTGATGATGCAAGCCGGCATGCGAAACGCGTGTCAGCCTGCTTGAAGTCAGCAGGCGACCGTTTCGTTTTGCCCGGCCACGAAGCGTTCGCTCTCGACATGATCGGTGGGCACCCCGGCTTCGGCGGCGACTGCGACGGTCGCCTGAACGAAACGGGGCGGTCCGAAAACAGAGATGTCCGGCCGAGCATTGGAGTGCGCAGGTGCGGCGCGTAGCGCATCGATTGACGTACGTCGGAAGCCGGACCAGTCCCCGTCGGGGTTCGCAACGCAGATTTCCACTTGCAGTCGCGGCAACTGCGCGTTCAGCCGTTTCGGTTTGTCGAGGATAAACAACTGGTGCTTGCATTCGACGCCGAAGAATAGCCGTACGTCGAGACTTTCGCCGGATTCGGCCATCCGGCGCAGCGTCGAAAGAACCGGGCGAGTCCGGTTCCGCAGGCGATAAACCAGCGCGGACCAGGGCTGTGTTGGTGGATACAGACCGCGCCGCGCGAGCCATGAGCCGTCAATATGTTTCCGATACGCGCATCGTTACGCAAAAATGTCGAGAAGCGACCATTCGGTCGCAGCCCGATCAGGAATTAGAGTGCGCCGCCCCAGTTGCCCATGTTCGCAAGCGCATACGCGCGGCGTTCCTGACTGCCGGGAATCTCGATCTCCATGAATCGCCCCGGTTCGAATTCGGCTGCGCCGCCAGAATAAAATTCGCCGGCTAAACCGGCGATTCAGGTCGCATGCGACCATCGCTCTCGTTGCCGATATCGAATGCGATGCTATAAACAAGGCGGGTGCTCGCCATCGAGGAGGACACCCATGTTGTGGAAGCTCCGCTGTCGTTCCGGCAATATCGGACGACGTGTCCCAGTGCGAACGGATAGCCGGATTGATTCCGGAGTTTGGCCGGCCTTCGGGTCGGCCTTTTTGTTTTTCCAATCCAGGGGGCAATGCAACGAAGCAGGCGGGACGCGACGTTCGATCGCTTGAATGCGTGGCGGCGATCTGTATAGTCGTCATGGGCGGCATCGATGACAGATGCCGTCCGAGAGTGGTGGAGTAGCCAGAAACGCCTGCGCCGGGGCCGGAAATACCGGCGCACCTTCCATTTCAGACCGATATTCGGATTGCAGAAGGATTTCGCAATTCCAGGTCCCTCAATGCTCGACGGCCGGCTCCGCTGCCGTATTCGCGCGCCGCGACGGCATGAAGTACCACACGGCGCCGGCCAGTTGCAGCGCAATCAGCGCCAGCCACACGACCTGATGCGCGGCGGCCGGATAGTGGCCGTCGACTGCGGGCCAGTGCGCGAGCGCCGCGCCGACCGCGACCTGCACCGCGAAGATGCCGACGAAGATCACGAGCGTGAACGTCGTATTCACGCGGCCGATCATGCGCGGCGGAAAGTAGCCGGCGAGCACCGCATACGTGAGGATGCCGGTGCCGCCGAGTCCGCCGTATGCGGCCCACAGCAGCGGGGCGGGCAGCGGCGCGCGCATCGCGAGCAGCGTCTGCACGACGACGAACAGCATCATCGTGAACCCCGAGAACAGGTGCACGCTGACGCCGCGTCGCTCGAACACGCGCGCCAGCATGCCGAAGCCGATGTTGCCGACGATGAACGCGCCGCCAAGCACCGACACGAGCGACGCCGCACGCGAGATCGCATCGGGACGGCCCGCGAGCACCACGTCGCGCATGAACGCGCCGACCCACAGCGACTGCATCGCGTAGAACACGGCCTGCGTGAGCGACGAGAACGTCGCGGTCTTCCAGAACGCGCGGCTCCTCAGGATGTGCGCGGTGCCGCGAAACTGGTCGAGCACGCTCGCCTGATGGTGCGTATCGCGTGCGCGCGGCCCGCCGATCCAGATCAGCGCGGCGACGGCGGTGGTCAGCACCGCGATGCCGACGCTTATCGCGCGCCAGCTCGCGACCGACAGCAGCCAGGACAACGGCGCGCCGACCGCGACGCCACCGAGGCCGCCGATCGCCATTACGAGTCCGTTCACGAGCGTGAGCTGCGCGACGGGGAAGTATTGCGCGTTCGCCTTGAACGCGCCGGCGAGGCACACCGACACGCCGATGCCGATCAGCAGCCGGCCCGCCATCATCGCGCCGAGGCTGTGCGCGAAGCCGAACAGCAGCGCGCCGGCCGCCGCGACGAGCATCACGCCCGCTGTCGCGCGGCGCGGGCCGAAGTGGTCGAGCAGCACGCCGCCGGGGATCTGTGCGCCGGCGAAGCCGAGAAAATAAAGGCTCGTCAGCGTGCCGAGATCGGTTGAGGTGAAGCCGAGTTCGCGCGTGAGGAACGGCGCGAAGCCGAGATTCACGCCGCGGAAAAGATAGGAAACGAAGTAGCCGAGCGCGAATACGGCGAACACGCGCAATCTGGTCGATGTCATGAGGCGGTTGGGCCGGAAGCGGGCCGGGTGACGGGTTCACGATTATTGGCGATCGGCGCGGCGGATGCCAGCGAGAGATTTCGCAGCCGATTGTGAGTAGAATTTGACGTCATGTCCCGTTCGCTTCCTCCATTGCAGGCGCTGCGCGCGCTGGAAGCCGCTGCGCGCCATCGCAGTTTTTCCCGCGCCGCCGAAGAATTGCATTTGACGCACAGCGCGATCAGCCATCATCTGCGCGCGCTCGAATCCGAACTGGGCGTCGAGCTGTTCCGGCGCGCGGGCAGCCGGATGATGCCGACCGCCGCCGGCGCGCAACTGGCGGACCGCGTGCGCCGCAGCCTCGACGATCTGCGCAGCGCGCTCGATGCGACGCGGCCCGGCGAAAACGGCGCCGTGCGGCTCGAACTGAGCGTGATGTCCGACTTCGCGTCCGCGTGGCTGATTCCGCGGCTCGGCGACTTCTACGATCGCCACCCGAACGTGGACCTGTCGCTGCGGATGCACGCCGATCCGCTGCCGCCCGATCCGTATCCGTACGACATCGGCATCTGGTACCGGCGAATCGAGGAGCGGGGCTTTCAGATCCGCAAGCTGCTCGACGACTGGGTGGTCGCCGTGTGCAGCCCGGCGCTGCTTGCCCGCCATCCCGGCGCGACGCTCGACGATCTGCCGGCCATGCCGCTGCTGCGCTTCGCGCGCCGCTCGTGGCGGGACTTCTTCGACGCGGCGGGGCTGGCCGGCGACGAGCCGGAGCGCGGGCCGATCTTCGACGACGCGGGGCTGCTGTTGCAGGCGACCGTCGCCGGCCAGGGCGTGGCGACCGCGCGGTTGCAGCTCGCCCGTGATTTCATCGAGCGCGGTGAACTTGTGCAACTGGGACAGGTACGGATTCCCGCGATGCTCGACTACTACTTCACATGGCGCGAAGGCCATCCGCGCGAGGCGGCCATTCTCCAGTTCTATCGGTGGGTGAAGGCGCAACTGGCTGCGTGAGCGCGGGATGAACCGGGTGCGGGCCGTATGCGTATCGGGCCGCCTGAGCCGCTTCCCTTCGCCTGTCCGCAATGCACGCATGATTGGCGGACGTCGTGCGCCCGATGCCGGTTGAATTCAAACTTTTGCGTGTTGCTGGGTGTTTCCCGGTGTTTCCTGGTGTTGCCGGTTGCGTCTGCCGCGGCGTTTGCTGTGCCGTTGAAACGGCTGGTCGATCTGTTCATCCGCACGGTAGAGGAACTGACGCGGCACGCGCGTGCGTACAGTCTGAGCGTTCGGCGCGCGCAATACAGGCACAATGACGAACGCAATCGATCCGGATGTCTTCGGATAAGCCTGGTTATGCAATACGCCATACGCCACCCGTTCGTCGCTCGATGCCGGCTGCGTGCCGTTTCCGATTGGACACGCAACGCTTCTACGGTGCCGCGTCCGGGTCGCCGTCGTTTCAATTGGAGTATGTTTACCCCGGCCCTACGTTTCGGACCGCTGTGTGTCGAATCGCCGGCACGCCGGTCGTTGCCGCGTACGGGTGCATACGTCGAAGTTGCCTCGCAGATGGGATTTCTTATGTAGTTGGCTGGTGCAGGGAAAGGGTCCGCTTCAGGACGATCTAGATCGGTGACAACAGGAGAAACTGCATGAAGGCAATCCAGGTACTCAAGCTGGCGGGCGGCGCAATCCTCGTCGCGGCTTCGCTTCAAGCCAACGCACAGACGACCGACCAGTCGACGGCGGCTCCGGCCGCGGCTGCCTCGCCGACCGACGCGGCGAGGCAGCAACTCCGGCAATCTCGTTCGGAATACCGCGCGAAGCGCGCGGCCAATCGCAGGCTTGAGCGCCAGGTGCGCACTGCGCTGGCCCGCGACGGACGGGTCAGCGTCTCGAACATCACCGTTCGCGCGCGCGATGGCGCCGTGACGTTGCAAGGCTCGGTGCCGGAAGCGCCGCAGCTCGATCGCGCGACCCAGGCGGCGAAGGGCGTCGCCGGCGTGACGTCGGTGCGCAACGCGTTGACGATCCGCCCGGTCGGAAGCTGAGCGTTCGTATCGGCAACGGCCGGTCGCTCAGGCCTGCGCGGGTGTCGGCGCGGCCTGCGCGACCGGCTCGTGACGAAAGCCGCCTGTTATCGACGGGCGGCTTTTTCATATCCGCAACTCTGGTGCAGTTCGGCTGCGACTCGCGATGCTATGCATCGACGTACTGCATCTGCGGAGATTCGCCCATCAGCAGCGCGTGATTCGCGTCGGCGGCCGCGCGCAGATAGTCCCACAGCGACGTGATGCGCCGCAGCTTGCGCAAGTCCTCGCGGCTGCACAGCCAGAAACGCCGCGTGACGACCACTTCGTCCGGCAGGATCCGCACGAGCCGGGGATCGGGCTCGGCCATGAAGCACGGCAGGATCGCGAGGGCGCTGCCTTGCAACGCCGCGTGATACTGCGCGATCACGCTGGTGCTGCACAGGCTCGCGGTCACGTTCGGCGCGGTGCGTTCCAGATAGAGCAGTTCATGGCTGAACGCGAGGTCGGCGACGTAGCTGAGGAATGCGTGATGGCGCAGGTCCGCGCTCGTGCGGATCGGCGGATGCTGCGCCAGATAGTCCGGCGTGCCGTACAGCCTGAGCCGGTAATCGCACAGTTTCGTGTACACGTACTGTCCGCGCTCGGGCCGCTCCAGCATGATCGCGAGGTCCGCTTCGCGCTTCGACAGGCTCACGAAATGCGGAACCGGCAGCAGGTCGATCGACATGTCCGGATGCCGGCCGGTGAACCGCGCGAGTTGCGGCGCGAGAAAAAAGCAGCCAAAACCCTCGGTCGAGCCGACCCGCACGTGGCCTGACAGCGACTGCGCGCCCGCCGCGAACTGCTCGCTCGCGGATTGCACCGTCGTTTCCACCGAGTCCGCGTAGGCGAGCAGCCGCTGTCCCTCGGCGGTCAGCACGAAACCGCCCGAGCGCGACTTGTCGAACAGCACCGTGCCGAGCGAGGTTTCCAGTTCGCGCACGCGGCGCGCGACCGTCGTGTGATCGACGCCGAGCCGCCGCGCGGCGCCGCTCGCGCGCTGCGTGCGCGCGACTTCGAGGAAGTAGCGCAGGTCGTCCCAGTTCAGCGCTTCCTGTCTCCTGATTGTGTTTTTTTGCATATCAGATGGGCTTTTTCGTGTCTAGGCCGTGGATATTCGAGTAACTATACTCGGTTGCAGACCGTCGCCAACGCGGTCGCACACAACAAGGATGGAGACAACATGCAGATGCAGTCCACCCCCGACGGGGCGGCGGTTGCCGTCCCACGCCCGCGGCGCGCGCGGGACTACCTGATCGCCGGCTGGGCCAGCATGGCCGGCACGACGATCGAGTGGTACGACTTTTTCCTTTACGGCACGGCCGCCGCGCTTATTTTCAACAAGGTCTTTTTCCCGACGCTCGACCCGATCCTCGGCACGCTCGCCGCGTTCGCGACGTATGGCGTCGGCTTCGTCGGCCGGCCGATGGGCGGCATCGTGTTCGGCCACTTCGGCGACCGGATCGGCCGCAAGTCGATGCTGCTCGCGACGCTGCTGCTGATGGGCATTCCGAGCGTCGCGATCGGGCTGATTCCGTCGTACCAGAGCATCGGCTACTGGGCGGCCGCGCTGCTCGTCGCGATGCGCTTCATGCAGGGGATGGCGGTCGGCGGCGAATGGGGCGGCGCGGTGCTGATGGCCGTCGAGCACGCGCCGCCGGGTACGAAGGGCTTCTTCGGCAGCCTGCCGCAGACGGGCGTCGGCTTCGGGCTGATCCTGTCGTCGATCGCGATGGCGGCCGTCACGGCGCTCCCCGAGGCGGACCTGCTGTCGTGGGGCTGGCGCGTGCCGTTCCTCGCGAGCATCGTGCTGGTGCTGATCGGCTGGGTGATCCGCGTGCGCGTGCCGGAGTCGCCGGACTTCGAGCGCGTGAAGGAGCGCGGCGAGCCGGTGAAGGCGCCGGTGCTCGAAGTGATGCGCCGCCAGCCGCGCGAACTGCTGCTGATAATCGGCGCGCGCACCGCGGAGAACACGTGGTTCTACCTCGTCGTCGCGTTCGCGCTCGCGTATGCGGCGAACCAGTTGAAGATTCCGAAGGCCGTGATCCTGCACGCGATCACCGCGGGCGCGGTGCTGTCGCTCGCGACGATGCCGTTCTGCGGCTGGCTGAGCGACCGGATCGGCCAGCGGCGTCTGTTTCTGATCGGGCTCGTTTTGATGTGCGCGTTCGTGTCGCCGTTCTTCACCATGCTCGAAACGCTGCATCCGGTTACCGTCTGGTGGGCAATGGTGCTCGGCGTCGGCGTCGTGTTTCCGATCCTGTACGCGCCGGAGTCCCAACTGTTCGCCGCGCAGTTTCCGGCGGAAATCCGCTACAGCGGCATCTCGATGTCCGTGCAGATCGCCGGCGTGCTCGGCGGCGGCGTCGCGCCGATGATCGCGACCGCGCTGCTCGCGGCCGGCGGCGGGCGTCCGCACTACGTCGTCGCGTACATGATCGCGCTCGGCGTGATCGGCTTCGTCTGCACGCTGCTGATGCGCTCGCGCACCGACTGACGCAGACCGTCGAGCGCCATCCGTTTCGTTATCGAATCCGGCCGCCGGCCGGTTCCATTCAATCCGTGAAAGAGAGTCCAACATGAACGCAGTGACCCAGGCATCGAATGCCCACGCCCCGACCGTCAAGCTGCTGATCGGCGGCGAGTTCGTCGAGTCGAAGACCGGGGAGTGGCGCGACATCGTCAATCCGGCCACGCAGGAAGTGCTCGCGCGCGTGCCGTTCGCGACCGCAGAAGAAGTGGACGCGGCGATTCAAAGCGCGCATGCCGCATTCGCGAGCTGGCGCAACACGCCGATCGGCGCGCGGCTGAGGATCATGCTGAAGTACCAGGCGCTGATCCGCGAGCACATGCCGCGCATCGCGAAGACGCTGACCGCCGAGCAGGGCAAGACGCTGCCCGATGCGGAAGGCGACATCTTCCGCGGCCTCGAAGTGGTCGAGCACGCGTGCTCGATCGGTACGCTGCAACAGGGCGGCTTCGCGGAGAACGTCGCGGGCGGCGTCGATACGTACACGCTGCAGCAGCCGATCGGCGTCTGCGCGGGCATCACGCCGTTCAACTTCCCGGCGATGATCCCGCTGTGGATGTTTCCGATGGCGATCGTCTGCGGCAATACTTTCGTATTGAAGCCGTCCGAGCAGGACCCGCTGTCGACGATGCAGCTGGTCGAACTCGCGCTTCAGGCCGGCATTCCGGCGGGCGTGCTGAACGTCGTGCACGGCGGCAAGGAAGTCGTGGACGCGCTGTGCACGCACGAGCATGTGAAGGCGATTTCGTTCGTCGGCTCGACGGCGGTCGGCACGCACGTGTACCGGCTCGGCAGCGAGCACGGCAAGCGCGTGCAGTCGATGATGGGCGCGAAGAACCACGCGGTCGTGCTGCCGGACGCGAACCGCGAGCAGACGGTCAACGCGCTCGTCGGCGCGGGTTTCGGCGCGGCCGGGCAACGCTGCATGGCGACGTCGGTGGTCGTGCTGGTGGGCGCCGCGCAGCAGTGGCTGCCGGAGCTGGTCGAGAAGGCGAGGGCGCTGAAGGTCAACGCCGGGCACGAGCCGGGCACCGACATCGGGCCGGTCGTGTCGCGCGCGGCGAAGCAGCGTATTCTCGGGCTGATCGACTCGGGCGTGAAGCAGGGCGCGACGCTCGCGCTCGACGGCCGCGACGTGAGCGTGAAGGGCTACGAGCAGGGCAACTTCATCGGCCCGACGGTGTTCACCGACGTGACGACCAGCATGGACATCTATCGCAACGAGATCTTCGGGCCGGTGCTCGTCGTGCTGACCGCGGCGACGCTCGACGAAGCGATCGCGATCGTCAACGCGAATCCGTTCGGCAACGGCGTCGGCCTGTTCACGCAGAGCGGCGCGGCGGCGCGTAAATTCCAGAGCGAAATCGACGTCGGCCAGGTCGGCATCAATATTCCGATTCCGGTGCCGGTGCCTTATTTCAGCTTCACCGGCTCGCGCGGCTCGAAGCTCGGCGACCTCGGCCCGTACGGCAAGCAGGTCGTGCAGTTCTACACGCAGACCAAAACGGTGACCGCGCGCTGGTTCGACGACGCGACCGTCAACGACGGCGTGAACACGACGATCAGCCTGCGCTGAGCGGTTCGTCGTCGCTTGATAACGGAGGAGACAACATGAAAATCGGATTCGTCGGACTCGGCAACATGGGTGCGCCGATGGCGCTGAACCTGCTGAAAGCGGGGCATGCGGTAGCGGTATTCGACCTGAACGCGGCGGCCGTGCAGACGCTCGTCGCGGCCGGCGCGCGCGCGGCCGCGTCGCCGAAGGCCGCCGCGAGCGACGCCGAATGCGTGATGACGATGCTGCCCGCGGCCGCGCACGTGCGCACCGTGCTGACGTCGGAGGACGGCGTGCTCGCGGGCATCGCGAGCGGCGTGACGATCGTCGATTCGAGCACGATCGACCCGGCGAGCGTGAAGGAGTTTGCGGCGCTCGCCGCCGCGCGCGGCAATGCGTTCGTCGATGCGCCGGTGTCCGGCGGCACGGGCGGCGCGGCGGCCGGCACGCTGACCTTCATGGTCGGCGGCAGCGCCGCGCAGTACGAGCAGGTGAGGCCGGTGCTGGCCGCGATGGGCAAGAACATCGTTCATTGCGGCGACACCGGCACGGGGCAGGTCGCGAAGATCTGCAACAACCTCGTGCTCGGCGTCACGATGGCGGGCGTCGCGGAAGCGATGGCGCTCGGCGCGGCGCTCGGCATCGACCCGAAGGTGCTCGGCGGCATCATGAACACGTCGACCGGACGCAGTTGGAGTTCGGATACGTACAACCCGTTTCCGGGCGTGATCGAAACCGCGCCTGCGTCGCGCGGTTATACGGGCGGCTTCGGCACCGACCTGATGCTGAAGGACCTCGGCCTCGCGACCGATGCCGCGAAGAGCGTGCGGCAGCCCGCGTTCATGGGCGCGCTCGCGCAGCAGTTGTACCAGGCGATGAGCAGCCGCGGCGACGGCAAGCTCGATTTTTCCGCGGTGATCAAGCTGTATCGCGCGAAGGACTAGCCGCACGATGCGCGGGACGTTCGCTGCGTCCCGCGCGTGCCGGCTGCGACTTATCGCGCGAGCCGGACTTCGATGCGAGCGATCAGGCCGTCGAACCAGACGCGCAGCAGACGGTTCGACGGCGCGCTCAACGTCGAGCGCGCGAGAATGCGGTACACGTCGCCGCGTTTCAGCTTCGACGGTTTTTGCGGGTCGAGCCAGTCGTCGTTATCCGCGAGCAGCAGCAGCGTTTCGAGGCCGATCAGGATCGGCCACAGGCACGCGAGCCGCAGGCGCAGCGACCAGCCGGGAATCGCGAACGTGTAGTCGATCGCGGCGCGGAAGTGGTCGAGCGTGTGCCGCACGAGCGCGAACATCAATGGGCGCGCGCGCCGCGACGCATCGGGCGCGAGCAGGTCTTCCGCGCGCAGGCCGGTTTCGTTCAGCATCGTCTCGGGCAGATAACAGCGGCCGATCCGCAAATCCTTTCCGCAGTCGCGCAGCACGTTGACCATCTGCAACGCCTTGCCGAAGCGCACGCCGTTTTCCATCAGCGTCGCCGGGTCGCCGTTCAGCGCGCCGGGCACGTGCGCGTACGTCATCTTCGTCCAGAACTCGCCGACGCAGCCCGCGACCAGATACGTGTAGCGGTCCAGATCGTCCAGCGTGCGCAGCGCGGCCACGCGGCCCGAGCGTTCGTCCGGGAACGTGCGCAGGTCGAATTCCATCCCTTCGGTCAGCGTGGTGACGATGCCGCGTACCGCCGCCCGATCCGCGTCGTCCAGTTGCGCGAGCACGGCGAGCGCGTCGTCCAGCGATTCGAGCAACACCTTCTCGTCCGACTGCGTCTGCTGGTTCGCGACTTCGACCGCGATCCGGCGGATCGATGCGTCGTCGGTCGTCGTGCCGTTCACGCTCGCGCGCAGCGACAGCAGCAGTTCGAGCCGCTGTTCCGGCGGGATCAGCGACGTGTCGGCGATCGTGTCGGCCGCGCGCGCGAGCAGATACGCGACGCCGACCGGATCGCGCATGCCGGCCGGCAGCACGCTCAGCGTGAGATAGAACGAGCGGGAAACGCCTTTCAACAACGGGCCGAGCAGGAAAGCCCGGGAACGATTTTGCATGACGGGGTTGAGCGCCGCATCCGGCGGGTCTGACGAGAGCCCGCATTGTAGCGTCGTTCCGGGGCGGGTCTGCCGCTGGTTATTTCGCTGGTTCTTTCTTATCGGCAATCCAGGATGCGATGTTTTCGTATCGGCACGCATTGTCATCATGGCGGGGGCGATTTTTGATGCCGTTTTTGCGCGCCGGTCCGTAGAATCCGTTCGGGTTCAACAACAAACGACGCACGCGGACGATGCCCGTGGCGCGCCGGCTCACGATGCCTACGCTTTCCCTGCTTCACGCCGCTCAGCCGAAACCCGCCCCCGTGCGCGTGGCCGGCCGTGCCGCGCAGCCCCGCCCGGCGCGGATCGTCACGATGACCGTCCGGGTCGGCACCGGCGACGCCGCCGCCGCGCGGCGCGCGCTTCAACAATTGCCCGATGCGGCTTCCCATCTCTGCGTCGTCGTGGACCTCGACAGGAAACGCGACGTCGCGTGCCTGTACGTCGAACTGGACGCAAGCGAAACCGATGCGGCGATGGTGCTGCTGATGCGCTCGCTGCGGAGCGCGGAGTTCGGGCCGATTCGCCGCGCGGCTCGCCGGCCCGCGCGCTCATAGGAAACTTCGCGGCAGCACGTTTCCATCCGGCAACGCGGAACGGCCCGACAGCGGCACGACGCCGGGTCCGGGCCTTGCTGCGACGAAGCGAACGGACAGTGCCGCAATGCATCGCTCACGCGGACTGCCGTCTACGACTTCAGTCACGGAGGGAACAATGGCGATCGAATTCACGAACCGGCGTCACGTCGTCGCTGCCGCGCGCGTTGCGTTCGAAGCGCATGTCGAAGGCCGGCCGGTGTGGTGCAGCGTGTCGCTCGACGCGCTGAACGATAGTTTCGGCAACACCGGCACGTCGGCGCGCGACCTGATCCAGTCGTTCGAAGCGAATCGCCCGAAGATCGAGGCCGCCGCGCGCGACGCGCTCGAAAAGAATGGCGGGCAGTCGGTCGAACTGGAAACGCGCGATCTGGATTGAGTCCGGTGGCCGCGCGCTCCTGGCGGTGAGCGGACGGCGTGGTTTGCCCGGATAACGCCCGGCGTTAGGGCGTGTTTCGCTCAGGCACACGAGCGGCGCTGCGATCGTGGCGGTTAACCGTCGCCCGTTGCCGCCGTTGTCGTCACTGCCGGCGCGCTCATCCGGCCGCCATGGTGCCGAGCGACGCATCGGCGACGAAGTTCGCGAACGCGCGCGCCTTCGCGCCGATCCGCCGTCCACCCGGAAATACCGCCCACAGGTCCAGCGTCGGCAGATGCCAGTCCGCCAGCACCTCGACGACCCGGCCGCTCGCCAGTTCGTCGCGGAACATCCATTCGGTGGTCACGCATAACGCGATGTCCGCGAACACCGCTTCGCGCATCCCTTCGGCCGCCGTGGTGCGCAGCGCGTCGTCGAGCGTTGCGGTTTCTGTTTCGTCGGTGTTTCCGTTGCGAAATGTCCAGACCGAGCCGCCACCGGTTTGCAGATAGGTCGCGGCCGGGTAACGGGCAAGATCGGCTGGCCTCCGAGGCTCGCCGTGCCGCGCGAAAAACGCGGGCGTGCCGACCACGATGCGCCGCGCGGCGCCGACCCGTTGCGCGGTCGCCGTCGAATCCGCAAGCGTTCCGATCCGCAACGCCACGTCGATGCTTTCCTCGATCAGGTCGACGCGGCGGTCGTCGAGAATCGCGTCGATCGCGAGCGCCGGATGTTGCGCGATGAACGCCGGCAGCCGCGGCATCAGATGCAGCCGCGCGAACGTGACCGGCGCCGCGAAGCGCAGCCGCCCGGTCAGCCCCGCCGCGGCGCCGGTGGCCGCGAGGTCGGCTTCGTGCGCCGCGTCGAGCGCGCGCTGCGCGTGCTCGTAATAACGCCGGCCGGCCTCGGTTGGCGACAGGCCGCGCGTCGACCGCAGCAGCAGCTTCACGCCGATGCGCGTTTCCAGTTGCGCGATCGTCTTCGATATCGCCGGCTGGCCGACGCCCAGTTGCCGCGCGGCCGCCGAGAACGAGCCGGTGTCGATCACCTTGACCAGCACTTCCATTGCCGCGAATCGGTCCATCATCATTCCTCCGTGGAATGGATGTTATCGCCTGCGCGCGACTTCTGCACCTCATGGGAATTAATTAATCTGCGTGGACTGTCATCAACGCGGATTCGATCCGGAGGAAACAGCCATGTCGCTGCAAGACAAACTCGATGCGTTTCGTGCAAATTTCGAAGCCGGCGGGCCGCCGTACCATGCGCCGCCGCATATCCACGAGCCGATGCACCGCGCGACCGCCGAACTGATCGCGTCAGGCGCGGCCCAGCACGCGCCGAAGGTCGGCGCGCAAGCGCCCGCGTTCGTGCTCGACGATCCGGACGGCCGTCCGGTGTCGTCGGCAACCCTGCTCGCGCAGGGGCCGCTGGTCGTCACGTTCTATCGCGGCGTCTGGTGCCCGTACTGCAACATGGACTTGCAGGCGCTCGAAGCGGCGAGACCCCAGATCGAGGCGCGCGGCGCGCAACTCGTCGCGGTGTCGCCGCAGACCGCGCCGAACAGCCGCCGCTCGCAGCGCGAAAATGCGCTCGGGTTTACGATCCTGTCCGATTCGCACAATGACGTCGCGGCTGCGTTCGGGCTGCGCTTCGAACTGCCGGATTACCTGGCGGATCTGTACAAAAACACCTTCGGGAACGACCTCGCGATCGTCAACGGCGACGCGAGCTGGACGCTGCCGATGCCGGCTCGTTTCGTGATCGCTCAGGACGGCACGATCGCGTATGCGGAGGTCAACCCGGACTACACGCGCCGGCCGGACCCGGAAGAACTGCTGCCGGTGCTGGACCGCCTGAAGGGCTGAACGTTTGAACGACGCGCCGCGCTGCGCTGACCCGCAGCGCGGTTATCTGAACCGTGCCGATCATGCGCAAAGCGTTCCGAAGTTTCCGTTACGCGTCACCGCGTTTGCGGGAGGGCGCGCAAGCCGCGAGTCGTTCGAGCAGCGCGACCAGCAGGTCCGGATCGAGCACCATCGCGTCGTGTCCGGTATCGAGCGTCTCCCAGTGCCAGCCGGGTTTCTGCCGCACGCGTTCCCGCACCGGCGCAAGCGTGTCGTAAGACGGGTTCGCGCAGTGCACGTACGTGCAAGGCAGTCCGTTGCCGATCGGAAAACGCAGTGCCAGCGGCGTCCGGTAGGTCGCGAGCGGATGCGGCGTCAGCCGCCGCCGCACCCACGGCGCAAGCGGATGGTCGTCCGGAATGCCGGTGCCGCCGAGTCCGTCCGGCACCGGCATCGCGAGCGTCTGCCCGCTCGCGGCGACGGCCGCGAGCCGTTCTTCCGCGACCGCGCGCGGCAGCACGTCCATGGCCGCCTCGCCGTTCTCGACCAGCAGGCTGTCGAGGAACACCAGCGCGCGCAGCGCGTCGGGTTTCCGGTCGGCAACGCCCGACGCGATCAGTCCGCCGTAGCTATGGCCGACCAGCACCACGTCGTCCAGTTCTTCCGCTTCGATCAGGTTTTCGATGTCCGCGACCGGCACGTCCAGCGACGTGACCGCGTTCAGCAGATGCCGCCGTTCGCCCTGGCCGGTCAGCGTCGGCGCGAACACGCGATGCCCGCGCGCGACGAGCCGTTCCGATACGAAACGCCAGCACCATCCGCCGTGCCACGCGCCATGTATCAGCACGAACGTGGCGGGGGACGGTCGGGTGTCGGGTGTCGTCGGCTGCGCGGTCATGGCGTCTCCTTCATCGCGGTCGGTATGAAGCGTGACTATAGCCACATCGACGCGCAGGCGTGCAGCGCGTTCACACCTTCTTCAGATACGCGGCCTTCAGCATGAAGCTGCCCGCGTCGGTCTTGCAGTCCACTTCGTGGTCGCCGCCGACGATGCGGATGCCCTTGATCTTCGTGCCGACCTTCAGCGTGATCGACGAGCCCTTCACCTTCAGGTCCTTCACCAGCACGACGGTGTCGCCGTCCGCGAGCGCGTTGCCGTTCGCGTCCTTCACGACGGCCGTTGCGTCGTCCTCGTCGGCCGCCGTCGCGACGGTCGACCACTCGTGGCCGCAATCGGCGCAGACGTAGTGATCGCCGTCTGGATACGTGTTTTCCAGCGCGCATTGAGGGCAGGGCGGAATGTTCGACATGATGCGTTCCCTTGCAGGATTGAAGAAGCGCGCAAGTATAGCCGCTCGGCGTGCGTCGCCGTCCGCGGCTGGCCCTCGCTGCACCGCCGCGACGTGACGAACGTCAGCGCGCGGCGCTGCGCTCGACGCACAGATCGATGAAGCGCTGCACCGGCTGCGTGAGTGTCGCGCCGCGCCTCGTCGCGAGTCCGTACGCCGGCCCGCGCCGCTCGATCGGAATCGACAGGATCCCTATCAACCCGCATTCCGCGAAATACTGCGCGACCTTCAGCGGAAAGAGGCCGACCGTTCCGTTGCCGGAGCGCAGCAGCGACAGCGTTGCGAACGTGGACGACGTCTCGATCGAATAACGCGGAAACGGCAACCCCTCGTCGTCGAACAACTGCTCCAGCAGCGAGCGCAGCGGCAGCGTCGCCTGCGGCACGATCCACGGATGGCCGGCGATGTCCGCGAGCGTCAGGTTCGGCCGATGCGCGAGCGGGTCTGCGCCGTCCACGATGTAGCACATCTCCTCGACTTCGAGCGGAATGAAGTCGTAAGCCTCCGGGTGCACGCTGATGCTCGGCCGCCCGATCACGATGTCGAGCAGCCGCTGGTCGAGCATCGACAGCAGCCGCGCGCTGTTGTCCTCCCACACCTCGACCGAGATGTCCGGCTGCACTTCGCGCAGCGTTTTCAGCGTCGGCGTGAGCCACACCGGCACCGAACCCATCACCGCGCCGACCGCGAGCGTGCCGCCGCCGCCGCGCATGATCGCCGCGAGTTCGTCGCGCAGCGCGCTGACCTCGGAGCGCAGCGCGCGCGCATGACGGATCACGCAGCGGCCGAGTTCGTTCGCGACGATCCCGCGCGGCGAGCGCGCAAACAGATCCGCGCCGAACATCGCCTCGATTTCGCGCAGCGACTTTGTCGTCGCGGGCTGCGAAAGGGATACCTGCTGTGCGGCCTTGCGCAGCGAGCCGTGGTCGTCCAGCGCGATCAACAGCGCGATGTGGCTGCCGCGCAGTCTCCTCAGGATCGCATCGATACTGGTTATCACCGATATAACTCCACTGTCTCACGTGATCGGAAGGTTTCATTATCAGCGCGGCTGCCGTGCCTTCTACACTGGCCTTGCCGGTTTGCGCCGCGCCGCCCGCGCGTGTGTGCGCCGCGGCGGTCCGGCGTCGATCATAGCCGAACCGTCTCGCGCACGACGCATCGAAGGCGACGCTTCGGACCGCGCACGAAGATGCTGCAACGCAGCGCGATGAAACGATATCGCGATGCGAAGCGGCGCGACTCATGCGGCGCAGGGCCGGCGATTTCCGTATCGACGCCAGTGAATGGCATGGAGAGAGGCAACGTGAAAAGAATAGGTATCGACGTCGGCGGCACGTTCACCGACGTAGTGATGGTGGACGACGACACGGGCCGCATCTGGTCAACGAAGGTGCCGACGACGCCGAAGGACCGGGTGATCGGCACGATCGAAGGTTTCCGCCGCATCCTCGAACTGTCGGGCACGGCCAGCGCGGACGTGTCCTTCCTCGGCCACGGCACGACGATGGCGACGAACATGGTCGTCGAAGGCACCGGCGCGAAAACCGCGCTGGTGACGACGCGCGGCTTCCGCGACATCCTCGAACTGCGCCGCGTGTCGCGGCACGATCGCGCGGATCTGTACGACCTGCTGTTCGACAATCCGCGTCCGCTCGTGGAGCGCCGCTGGCGGCTCGAAGTGACCGAGCGCCTGCGCTACGACGGCCGGATCGAAACGCCGCTCGATCACGACGAACTGGTCGAGATCGCCGAACGCATCCGCGCGTCGGACGTCGAGGCGGTCGCCGTGTGCCTGCTGCATGCGCACGTGAATCCGGAGCACGAGCGCGCGGCCGTCGAAACGCTGCGCCGTCTGCTGCCGGACCGCTTCATCTGCGCATCGCACGAAGTGAACCCCGAAGCGATGGAGTACGAGCGCGCCAGTTCGACCGTCATCAACGCGATGCTCGGCCCGGTATGCGGCCGCTACATCGGCCGCCTGATCGACGCGCTCGCGCAGCTCGGCTTCGCGGGCAAGTTCCTGTTCATGCAGTCGAACGGCGGTCTCGCGAGCCCCGCGATGGTCGCGGACCGGCCGATCGTGCTGCTCGAATCCGGCCCGGCCGGCGGCGTCAGCGCGGCGATCCGCAACTGCGAGAAGGGCGACCTGCGCAACGCGATTCTCGGCGACATGGGCGGCACCACGTTCGACGTGTCGCTGATCCGCGACTTCCGTCCGGAGATCCGCAACAAGAGCCTGCTGCACACGTACGCGGTGCGCTCGCCGAGCATCGACATCGATTCGGTCGGCGCGGGCGGCGGCTCGATCGTGTGGATCGACGCGGGCGGCGGCGTGCGCATCGGGCCGGAAAGCGCGGGCGCCGATCCCGGCCCCGCGTGTTACGGACGCGGCGGCACGCGTCCGACCGTCACCGACTGCAACCTCGTGCTCGGCTACATCGACCCGGACAACTTCCTCGGCGGCGAATTCAGGCTCGACGCGAAAGCAGCATGGCGGGTGGTGGACGACGTGCTCGCGAAGCCGCTCGGCATGAGCGTGCCGGAGGCCGCCCAGGTCGTGCGCTCGGTCGCTAACGCGCTAATGGCGCAGGCGATCCGCATCATGACCGTCGAGCGCGGCTACGATCCGCGCGAGTTCTCGTACATCTGCTACGGCGGCGCGGGGCCGGTGCACGCGGTCGATCTCGCGGAACAGATGGGCATCCGCCGCGTCGTGATTCCGCCGCTGCCGGGCCTCTTCAGCGCGTTCGGGATGACCGTCGCGGATCAGCAGTACGACTATCAAAGCCCGGTCGAAACGGACCTCGCGCAACTGGACGACGCGCGCCTCGCCGGCGACCTCGACGCGCTGCTCGCGCAGGGCAGCGACGAACTGCGCCGGCACGGCGTCGATCCGGACAGCGTGCGCGTCGTGCGGCTCGCGGACTGCCGTTATGCGGGGCAGCCGGACGTCATCACGGTCGCGGTGCAGGACGGCAACGCCGGGCTGTGCGATGCGCTGGCGCGCGAATTCGAGGCCGCGCACCAGCGGCTGTGGAATTTCGTCAGCAAGGACAAGCCGATCGTCGTCGCGAACGTGCGGCTGCAACTGATTACAGCGACCGGCTGGCGCGGCGGCGTCGCGCCGCCGGACGGCCTCGGCGACCCGAAGGCGGTCCGCACCCGCGACGTGTATTTCGACGGCGGCGTGCGCACGCTGCCGGTGTTCGCGCGCCACGAGATTCCGGTCGGCGCGCGCATCGAGGGGCCGGCGGTGATCGAGGAGCACAGCAGTTGCGCGGTGCTGAAGGCGTCGCATACCGCGCGCGTGGACCCGGACCTCAACCTTGTGATCGAACTGGCAGCCTGACCCATGGATATCGTCACTTACGAAATCATTCGCAGCAGTCTCTTCGCCGTCGCGCGCGAGATGAAGATCGCCATGATGCGCACCGCGGGCAGTCCGCTGATGCACGCGAGCGGCGACTCGTCGGCCGCGATCTTCGACGCCGACATGCAACTCGTCGCGCAGGGCAACGACATTCCGACGATGCTCGGCTCGGCGGTGATCTCGACGCGCGTGTCGGTCGAGACGATCGGCCGCGAGAATCTGCGCCCCGGCGACGTGATCGTCAGCAACGACGCGTACGTCGGCGGCGGCAACCATCAGCCGGACGTGCAGTTCACGCGGCCGGTGTTCGTCGATGACCGGATCGTCGCGTTCGTGATGACGCGCGGCCACTGGACCGACATCGGCGGCCAGACGCCGGGCAGCTACACCGTCACGACGTGGGACGTGTTCGCGGAAGGCATCCGCATTCCGCCGGTGCTGCTGTACCGCAACGACGAGCCGGTGCGCGACATGCTGGAGATCCTCACGCGCAACAGCCGCAACGCGCACGAACTGCGGCTCGACATCCAGGCGCAGTACGCGGGCACCTATGTGGGCGACCGCCGCATCGCGGACCTCGTCGGCAAGTACGGCGCGGATGCGCTGCGCGACGTGATGAGCCAGAGCCTCGATCATTCGGAGAAGCTGATCCGCGCGGAGATCGCAAGGATTCCCGATGGCGTGTACGAGGCCGAGGAATATCTCGATCCGATCGAGGCGCAGGGCTGGAAACAGGAGCGTCCGCTGCTGAAAGTGAAGGTGACGGTCGCGGGCGACGAGATCACGTTCGACTACACCGGCACCGGCGCGCAGGTGCGCGGCGGCATCAACTGCCCGCTGTCGGTCACCTGCAACAGCACGTGGTTCACCGTGAAGGCGCTGACCGATCTCAGCATTCCGATCAACCAGGGCTGCTACCGGCCCGTGAAGATCATCGCGCCGCAGGGCAGCGTGCTGAACTGCGAATATCCGGCGTCGGTCGTGTCGGGCAACACCGAGACGTCGCCGCGCGTGATCGACCTGCTGCTGAAGGCGCTTTCGCGCGCCGTGCCGGAGCGGATCGTCGGGCAGAGCAACTGCGCGTCGTGCGCGGGCATCTTCAGCGGCCGCGATACCGACGAAACGCGCGTGCGGCAGACCGGCCAGCCGTTCGTCACGATGCACGACGTACACGCGGGCGGCATGGGCGCGCGGGCCGACAAGGACGGCGTGAGCGGCATCCGCGTGTACGTCGGCAACGCGGGCAGCCAGTCGGTCGAGATGATCGAGCGCACATCGCCGCTGATGGTCGAGGAATGGTCGCTCGTCACCGACAGCGGCGGCGCGGGCCGCCGGCGCGGCGGCCTCACGTCGCGGCGCGTGTATCGCGTCGACTACGACGAGGCGACCTTCACGGTGTCCGGCGAGCGCGGCCGCACCGCCCCCGAAGGCCACTTCGGCGGGATGGCCGGCACGCCGTTCTTCAGCACCGTGAAGCACGCGGACGGCAGCGAGCATCGGGTGCCGGCGAAGGGCGGGCAGACCGTCGTCCATCGCGGCGACCGCGTGGTCGTGCAGCCGGCGGGCAGCGGCGGTTATGGCGATCCGCTCGAACGCGAGCGCGAGCGCGTGCTGGCCGATATCGCGGACGGTTATGTCAGCGAGGAAGCGGCGCGGCGGCTGTATCGCGTGGATGCGCGCGCCGGCGAGACGGCCGAAGCGGGCGCGGATGCAGCGTCGTTCGCGGTGACCGCCGAATGAGCGGAGACGAACGCATGACGACCTCATCCACCGCGAAGTCCGACGCGAAGCCGCTGCCGCTCGACGGCGTGTGCGTGGTCGAGATCGGCCACAGCCTCGCCGCGCCGTATGCGGGCATGATTCTCGGCGCGCTCGGCGCGGACGTGATCAAGATCGAGAGCGTGGACGGCGGCGACTATGCGCGCGACTGGGGGCCGCCGTTCGTCGACGGCGCGGCCGCGCTGTTCCATGCGGTGAATCACGGCAAGTCGAGTGTCGCGCTGTCGCTGTCGAATCCCGGCGACGCCGACGCGTTGCGCGACTTCATCGTGCGCCGCGCGGACGTCGTGCTGCAGAACCTGAAGGCGGGCGGCACCGACAAATACGGTCTCGGCGCGGAGCAGCTGCGCGCGCTGAAGCCGTCGCTCGTGTACTGCAACCTCGGCGCGTTCGGTGACAACGGGCCATGGCGCGACAAGCCCGGTTACGACCCGCTCGTGCAGGCGCTCGCGGGGCTGATGAGCTTCATGGGCGGGCCGGGCGAGCCGCTTGCGCGGATTCCGGTGTCGGTGAACGACATGGGCACCGGGCTGTGGGCCGCGATCGGCGTGCTGGCCGCGCTGTTCCGCCGCCAGGCGAGCGGCGACGGCGAGGTCGTGTCGGTGTCGCTGTACGAGACCGCGCTCAGTTGGGGCGGCATGCAGATCGCGGACTACCTGGCCTCCGGCGTGCTGCCGGGACGCTGGGGCTCGGGCACCGCCGCGATCGTCCCGCATCAGGCGTTCGAATGCGCGGACGGCACGATCATGGTCGCGGCCGGCAACGACCGGCTGTTCCGCCGGCTGTGCGACGTGCTCGACGTGCCGGCGCTCGCGGACGATCCGCGCTTCGCGACGAACGGCGCGCGCGTCGGCCATCGCGACGAACTGATCGACCGGCTGCACGACGCGTTCCGGCGCGGCAACTGCGCGTCGTGGCTCGCGGCGCTCGACGCGGCCGGCATTCCGTGCGGGCCGATCCAGACGATCGACCAGGTCGTCGAACACGAGCAGACGAAGGCGCTCGACATCCTGCGCGCGACCGACGACGGCGCGGCGACGGTGGTCGGCCTGCCGGTGTCGTTCGGCGGCGCGCGGCCGTCGAAGATCGGGCGCACGCCGAAGCTCGGAGAACACAATCATCTGCTGGCGAACGCGCCTCTGGAGACACCTTGAAAATTGCCTCGCACCTCGGCCCCGCGCCGATCGAAACCCTGCAACTCGAAGAGATAGACGGCCAGATCCTCGTGATCCAGCTGAACCGTCCGCAAGTGTCGAACGCGATCAGCACGCCGATGGGCCACGAACTGATCCGCGTGTTCGGCGCGCTCGAAGCGGACCCGTCGCTGTACCGCTGCGCGATCCTGACCGGCGCGGGCGAGCGCGCGTTCTGCGGCGGCGCGGACCTGAAGCAGCGCGACGGGATGACCGACGAGCAGTTCGGCACGCAGCACTACCTGTTCGAGCGGATGAACCGCGCGCTCACGAACTGTCCGCTGCCGCTGATCGGCGCGGCGAACGGCTCGGCGGTCGCGGGCGGCCTCGAACTGCTGCTCGCGTGCGACTTCGCGTATGCGTCGAAGCACGCGGTGTTCGGCTTCACCGAAGTGAAGCGTGGGATCATGCCGGGCGGCGGCGGCACCCAGCAGTTGCCGCGCACGATCGGCGCGCGGCGCGCGAAGGAATTGATTTTTCGCGGCGCGCGCTTCACGGCCGAAGAGGCGCTCGCGTGGGGCGTCGTGAACCGGCTCTGCGAGCCGAACCGCGTGCTCGCCGACGCGATCGAGGCCGCGCGCGACATCTGCACGAGCGCGCCGCTGTCGGTCTCGCAGGCGAAGAAGGCGATCGATCTCGGCATGCAGGCGGACCTGCGCACCGGCCTCTTTGTCGAGATCGAGGCGTACAACCGGCTGATCCCGACCGAGGATCGTCTGGAGGGCATCAGCGCATACAACGAGAAACGGCAGCCCGTGTTCAAGGGGCGCTAGTTTTCCGATCCGAGACGCCGGCCGGCGCACGCACGCATTGCACACGCGCATGCGGGCACGACCGGCCGGCAACACAAACCGGCAAGAACCGGAGGAGACACGCATGAACCCAGCAGTCGGCAACGTCGGCGATCCAGCAGCCGAAGGCACGTACACGAAGATCACGCGACGGCTGATCCCGTTCCTGTTCCTGTGCTACGTGTTCGCGTTCCTGGACCGCATCAACATCGGCATCGCGCAACTCGACATGAAGCAGGACGTCGGCTTCAGCGACCTCACGTACAGCGTCGGCGCGGGCATCTTCTTTCTCGGCTACGTGCTGATGGAAGTGCCGAGCAATTTGCTGCTCGCGCGCATCGGCGTGAAAAAGACGTTCTCGCGGATCATGATCCTGTGGGGCATCGTCGCGGCGTCGACGGCGTTCGTCACGCTGCCGTCGCATCTGTACGCGGTGCGCTTCCTGCTCGGCCTCGCGGAAGCCGGGCTGTATCCGGGCGTGATCTTCTACCTGACGCGCTGGTATCCGGTCGAGCGGCGCGCGAAGGTGATCGCGATCTTCACGTGCGCGACCGGCATCGCGGGCCTGTTCGGCGGCCCGATGTCCGGCTGGCTGATGACGCACTTCGACGGCCTGCACGGGCTGCACGGCTGGCAGTGGATGTTCATCGCGCAGGGGCTGCCGGCGAGCGTGCTCGGCGTGATCGCGTTCTTCTACCTGGACGACGGCCCGCAGCAGGCGAAGTGGCTGAGCGACAGCGAGAAGGCGCAGGTGGTCCGCGATCTGCAACGCAGTTCCGGCGTCAGCGCCACGCATGCGGAGCATACGTTCGGCCGCGCGCTGCTCGATCCGCATGTCTACGTGATGGGTTTCGTGTGGTTCACGCAGATCGCCGGCGTGTTCGCGATCGGCTTCTGGCTGCCGACGCTCATCAAGAGTTCCGGCGTGCAGAGCCCGCTCGCGATCGGCGGTTATTCGGCGATTCCGTATTTCGTCAGCTGGGTCGCGCTGATCGCGCTGAACCGCAGTTCCGATCGCACGATGGAGCGGCGCTGGCACTGCGCGGTCGCGATGCTGGTCGGCGCGGGCGGCCTGCTCGCGGCGGGGCTGATCGGCGGCAATCTGGTGCTGTCGCTCGTCGCGCTGTCGATCGCGACGGCCGGGATTCTCGCGCCGAATCCGCTGATCTGGGCGATCACGACCGACTACATCCGCGGCCGCGGCGCCGCGGGCGGCGTCGCGATCGTGAACTGCGTCGGGCTGCTCGGCGGCTTCGTGAGCCCGATGATCATCGGCTCGATCAAGACGCTGACGAACAGCATGGCGGGCGGCCTCGGCGCGGTCTCGCTCCTGATGGTGCTCGGCGCCATCGCGGCGATCGTATTCGCGCCGCGCACGTCCGGCGCGCCGGGTTCGTTGCCGGAAGCGAACGGACTCGGCGACCGCGCGGACGACGCGGCAGCCGCGAACGCGACGCTGTGAACCTGCTTTGAACATTTGACGGAAAGACGCGAAGCGGGCCGCGCGATGCACGGCCGGCTTCGCGCGACGAGAGGAATACGACGATGACGAAGGAAACGGCGCAGGTCCGCGAAGTGGGGTTGCGCGACGGGTTGCAGATGGTGCGGACGATCCTGTCCACGGAGCAGAAGCTCGAATGGTGCGCGCGGATGGTCGATGCGGGCTGCACGCAGATCGAGGTGACGTCGTTCGTGCCGCCGAAGATCGTTCCGCAGTTCGCGGACGCGGTCGAAGTCGCGACCGGCGCGCTGAAGATCGACGGGCTGCATGCAGCCGCGCTGGTGCCGAACCTGAAAGGCGCGCAGCGCGCGTTCGACGTCGGGCTGCGCAAGATCCACTACGTGCTGTCCGCTAGCAACGAGCACAACCTGAAGAACGTGCGGCGCACGACGGTGGAATCGGCGGAGGACTTCGCGCGGATCGTCGCCGCGCGCGACGAAAGCGGCGATGCGGGCGTGCGGAGCACCGTGCTCGGCGCGGGTGTCGCGACCGCGTTCGGCTGCACGATCCAGGGCCGCGTGGATGAGCGTTTCGTGCTCGGCCTCGTCGAAACGCTGCTGAAGGCCGGCGCGGACGAGATCACGATTGCGGACACCGTCGGTTACGCAAACCCCGGCCAGGTGCGCGCGCTGATGCGCCGGGTGCTCGCGCTGACCGGCGACGTGCCGGTTGCATGCCACTTCCACGACACGCGCGGACTCGGCCTCGCGAACGTGATCGCCGCGCTCGACGCGGGCGTGCGCAGCTTCGACGCGTCGCTCGGCGGCCTCGGCGGCTGTCCGTTCGCACCGAATGCGACCGGCAACATCAATACCGAGGACACGGTGTTCCTGCTCGAATCCGAAGGGCTCGACACCGGCATCGACATCGGCGCGCTGCTCGCGATCCGCGAGACGATCGCGGGCTGGCTGCCGGGCGAGCCGTTCACCGGCGCGATCGCGCGCGCCGGGTTGCCGAAGACGTTCGCGCGCGCGGAGACCGAGGCTTTGGCCTGAATCGCCGAATTTTCCGATCCTGTTCAAATCATCCCGAATGACTCAACCGAAAGCAGCCGCGCGTTATCGCGGCGTATTCCCGGTCGTGCCGACGATCTTCGACGCAACCGGCGCGCTTGACCTCGCAGGCCAGTTGCGCTGCGTCGATTTCATGATCGACGCGGGCTCGAACGGGCTGTGCATCCTCGCGAACTTCTCCGAGCAGTTCGCGCTGTCCGACGACGAGCGCGAACGGCTCACGCGCGCGATTCTCGAACACGTGGACGGCCGCGTGCCGGTGATCGTGACGACCACGCACTTCAGTTCGCAGGTGTGCGCGGCGCGCAGCCGCGCGGCGCAGGAGGCGGGCGCCGCGATGGTGATGGTGATGCCGCCGTATCACGGCGCGACGATCCGTATTGGCGAGGCGGGGATTCGCACGTTTTTCCAGCGGGTTTCCGATGCGATAACAATTCCCGTGATGATCCAGGACGCGCCGGTCAGCGGCACGACGCTGTCGGCCGCGTTTCTCGCGCGGCTCGCGAACGAGGTCGAGCGCGTGTCGTACTTCAAGATCGAGGTGCCGCAGGCGGCCGCGAAGCTGCGCGAGCTGATCGCGCTCGGCGGCGACGCGATCGAGGGGCCGTGGGACGGCGAGGAGGCGATCACGCTGCACGCGGACCTCGAAGCGGGCGCGACCGGCTCGATGACCGGCGGCGGTTATCCGGACGGCATTCGCCGGATCGTCGATGCGTGGTTCGCGGGCGACGTCGAGACCGCGACGCGGCACTATCAGGAATGGCTGCCGCTGATCAACTGCGAGAACCGGCAGGGCGGCCTGGCAACCGCGAAGGCGCTGATGAAGGAAGGCGGGATCATCGCGTCCGACGCGGTGCGCGAGCCGTTCGCGCCGATGCATCCGGAGACGCGTGCGAGCCTGCTGCGGATCGCGCGGCGGCTCGATCCGCTGGTGTTGAGGTGGGCGAGGTAGGGGACGGGACTACGCTCAAAACCCCCGCCCGACATCGACCTGATTCATCAGCGGCTCGCCGCGCTGCATCCGCCGCACGTTCTCCGCGATCTGTTGCGCGACGACGTCGAATCCCGCGCTCGACGCCATATGCGGCGTGACGACGAGATTCGGCGCGCGCCACAGCGGATCGTCGGCGGGCAGCGGTTCCGCTTCGAACACGTCGACCACCGCGCCGCCGAGTCGCCCTTCGCGTAACGCGGCCAGCAGGTCGGCGCTCACCAGATGCTCGCCGCGCCCGACGTGCACGAGCTTCGCGCCGGGCCGCAACTGCCGCAGCAGCTGCGCGTCGATCAGCCCGCGCGTCTCGGCCGTCAGCGGCAGCAGACACACCAGCACGTCGGTCTGCGCGAGGAACGCGGGCAGCGCGTCGCGGCCCGCGAAACTCTCGATGCCCGCTTCGCGCTTCGGCTCGCGGGTCCAGCCGAGCACCCGGAAGCCCATGTGCGCGAGGTCGCGCGCGACCTGCAACCCGATTTCGCCAAGCCCCATCACGCCGACCGTGCACGCATGCGCGGGCCGCTGGTCGGGCGGGTCCCAGCGCGCGTCGCGCTGGTTCGCGAGCACGCGGTCGAAACCGCGATGGAAGTGCAGCACGCTCCACAGCACGAATTCGCTCATCCCGCGCGCCTGCGCCGGATCGACGATCCGGCACAACGGCACTGGCGGAAAGCCGGGATCGCACAGGATGTTGTCGACGCCGGCCGCGACCGCGTGCACGAGCCGCAGGTTCGGCAGCGTGCGCAGCGCGCCGGGCGGCGGGTTCCAGCAGACGGCCACTTCGGCGTCCGCCGCTTCCGGCGTGCCGAACGCATGCACGCTCAATTCGGGGGCGGCTTGCGTGATACGCGGCGCGAGCGCGGACAGGTCGTAGCCGCGGCTGACGAGAACGAGCTGGGTCATCGGAAGTTTCGGCGGGTTTCCAGTCGGAAAGTATCGGGCAGCGGGTTTCCGATCGTCGTTACGAGCGATAGTCGGTGCGGACCGGCCGGGCGTCGGGGCCGGTTTCGATCAGCCGCAGCGCGGCCTGCCAGGCGAGGTCGATGATGCCGTCCTCGTCGTCGGCCGCGAACTGCGCGGCGGTGCGCGCGCAGACTTCGGGTGGCGGGATGTTCAGTTCGACGCCGCCCGCGAGCGCGTTGATCTGCGCCTGGCACGCGCGTTCGAGGAAGTAGATTTCGTGGAATGCGTCGGCCACCGACTTGCCGCACGCGAGCAAACCGTGGTTGCGCAGGATCATCGCGTTATGCGGGCCAAGGTCCGCGACGAGCCGCTCGCGTTCGCCGAGGTCGAGCGCGATGCCTTCGTAGTCGTGATACGCGAGCTTGCCGTAGAACTTCAGCGCGTGCTGGCTGATCGGCAGCAGCCCGCGCCGCTGCGCGGACACGCCGATGCCCGCCGCCGTGTGCGTATGCACGACGAACGCGACGTCCTCGCGCGCCATGTGGACCGCCGAATGGATCGTGAAGCCGGCCGCGTTCACGCGGCAGTGCTCCGGGTGCTCGCGCGCGCGCTCGTCGATCACGTTGCCGCGATAGTCGATCTTCACGAGGTCCGACGCGCGCATCTCGTCGAACAGCACGCCATAGCGGTTGATGAGGAACGCCGGCGGCTCGCCGGGCTTGCCCGGCAGCCGCGCGCTGATGTGCGTGTCGATCATGTCCGTCATCCGGAAATGCGCGACGACGCGATAGAGCGCGGCGAGTTCGATCCGGGTCGTGCGTTCGGCGTCGGACACGTCGAGCGGCGGCGTGGGAGCGTTCATGGGCAGCGTGTTCCTCGGCGCGGGACAGCGCCGGTTCCGGCGCAAAAAGGGGTTAACGGCGCGTGACGCCCGGCAGCACGCACAGCATCTCGTACAGCAGGTTCGCGCCGAGCAGCGACGTGTTGCCGGTCGTGTCGTACGGCGGCGACACCTCGACCAGATCGCCGCCGACGAGATCGAGCCCGTGGCATCCGCGGATAATCTCAAGCGCCTGAATCGTCGTCAACCCGCCGATTTCCGGCGTGCCGGTGCCGGGCGCCCACGCGGGATCGATGCCGTCGATGTCGAAGCTCAAATACACGGGGCCGCCGCCGACCTTGTCGCGCACCTCGGCCATCAGCGGTTCGAGCGACCGGTGCCAGCATTCCTCGGCCTGCACGACGCGAAAACCCTGCCTGCGGCTCCAGTCGAAATCGTCGGCTGTATAACCCTGCGCGCGCAGCCCGATCTGCACGACGCGCTCGCAGTCGAGCAGCCCTTCCTCGACCGCGCGGCGGAACGTCGTGCCGTGCGCGATCTTCTCGCCGAACATGTGGTCGTTCACGTCCGCGTGCGCGTCGACGTGCACCAGCCCGACCTTGCCGTGGCGGCGGCGGATCGCGCGCAGGATCGGCAGCGTGATCGTATGGTCGCCGCCGAGCGTCAGCGGCATGACGCCGTGTGCGAGGATGCGGTCGTACGACTCCTCGATGATCCGCACCGCGTCGAGCAGGTTGAAGGTGTTGATCGGGACGTCGCCGATGTCCGCGACCGACAGCGAATCGAACGGCGCGGCGCCGGTCGCCATGTTGTACGGGCGGATCATCACCGACTGCGCGCGGATCTCGCGCGGGCCGAAGCGGGTGCCCGCGCGCAGCGACGTGCCGATGTCGAGCGGCACGCCGACGAACGCGGCGTCGAGCCCGGCCGGCGACGCGAGATGCGGCAGCCGCATCATCGTCGCGATGCCGCCGAAGCGGGGCATCTCGTTGCCGCCGAGCGGCTGGTAAAGCTGCTTTTCGATCACGTTGTCGTTTCCTGTTGGCCTGGCTGCGCGCCGCGCGGCGCACGTTGCCGATACTGCGTCCCGCGCGCGTTTCGACAAATCGCTGGAAAGAAATATTTAGTTCAGTTATTTCTGAAGTGAAACGGCGCGCACGACCGCGCGGCGCCGGCCGGCCGCGGCCGCGCCGGGATTTCGCCTGGGTGCTGTGCCCGGGTGCTGCGCCGCGCTGAAACGTTTCGACAACGGAGGAAACATCGCTTGGCCAACGTCCTGCCTGAAGCCCGCCTGCTGCGGATCTTTGCGTGCGTGGTCCGCCACCAGGGGTTCGCGCCCGCGCAACAGGAACTGAACCTGTCCACGTCCGCGATCAGCACGTACATGAGCCAGCTCGAAGCGCTGGTCGGCGTCGTGTTGTGCCATCGCGGGCGCGGCGGCTTCGCGCTGACGCCGAAGGGCGAGGAGTTCCACCAGGAGGCGCTGCGCGTGCTCGCGGAACTCGACGGCTTCGAACGCTACGCGGCCGGGATGCGCGGCGACCTGCGCGGCAGCCTGAAGGTCGGCGTGCTCGACGCGACGATCAGCGACCCGATGCTGCCGCTGCCCGCGATCGTCGGCGAGTTCGCGCGCGAACATCCGGCGGTGCAGTTGCACCTGAACGTGCAGAGCCCGTACGACCTTCAGCTGAGCGTGCTCGGCAACCGGCTTGACGTCGCGATCGGCGCGTTCCAGTTGCGGATGAACGGGCTCGTGTACCAGCCGCTGTACCGCGAGCAGCACTGGCTCTATTGCAGCGACGCGCATCCGCTGTTCGGCGACACGCGGATCGCGCCCGAGGCGATCGGCCAGCAGCGGATGGTGAGCCGCTCGTACTGGAGCCAGACGGAACTGGCGCGGCACGGCTTCAAGCGCAGCGAGGCGGCCGTGGACAGCATGGAGGGGCAACTGATCCTGATCCTGTCCGGCGCGTACATCGGCTTCCTGCCCGAGCACTTCGCGAAGACATGGGTCGATGCGGGGCGGCTGCGCGCGCTGCTGCCCGCGTCGTTCGGCTATCAGGCGCCGTTCTCGGTGGTGCTGCGGCGCGGCCGCGCGAAGGAGCCGCTGGTGCAGAAGTTTCGCGACGCGCTGAAGCGCCATGTCGCGAGCGCCGACACGGACGCGTTCATGCATGATTGACCGCTGCGGGCGCGGGGATCGGCGGCGGCGTGCTGCCGTCGGGCTCCGCGAGGCCCGCGAAGCGGCGCACGCGTTCCGCGCGCGGGTCGCGCCGCACCGCATCCGGCGAGCCGTCGAACTGGATCACGCCGTGCTCCATGAACACCACGCGATCGGAGATCGACAGCGCGAAGTCCATCTCGTGCGTGACGATCACCATCGTCATCCCTTCCTTCGCGAGCGAGCCGATCACGTTCAGCACGTCGCCGACCAGTTCGGGGTCGAGCGCGGACGTCGGTTCGTCGAACAGCATGATCGCGGGTTCCATCGCGAGCGCGCGCGCGATCGCGACGCGCTGCTGCTGGCCGCCCGACAACTGATGCGGATACTTGTACGCGTGCGCGAGCAGGCCGACCTTGTCGAGCAGCGTCAGCGCGCGGGCGGCGGTGTCGTCGCGCGAGCCGTGGCCGTGATAGCGCGGCGCGAGCGCCACGTTGTCGACGATCGTGCGGTGCGGGAACAGGTTGAAGCTCTGGAACACCATGCCGATGTGGCTGATGCCGTCACGCATCCGCGCGCCGCCCGGCCGCTCGCCCGCGCGGATGAACGCCTCGCCGAACAGCACGATCTCGCCGCGGTCGATCGTTTCGAGGCCGTTGATCGTGCGGATCAGCGACGTCTTGCCGGAGCCGGACGGCCCGATGATCGACACGACCTCGCCGGCGCGGACCGTCAGGCCGATGCCCTTCAGCACTTCGTGGTGGCCGTAGCTCTTATGCAGGTCCTTCAGCAGCAGCGCGTCCGGCGCGCCGCGGCCGCGCGGCGACGCGGCACTCGCCGCGCGGGGCGGCGGCGCGAGGCTTGCGCGCGCGGCCGCGAGCGCCGTTTCGTCGAGCGTCTGCGGACGCCGCCGCGTCAGGTCGAGCCGGCGCTCCACGTATTGCAGCACCCAGCCGAACACGGTGACGATCAGCACGTAGTAGATCGCGATCGCCGATAACGTTTCCATCACGAGGAAATTCTGCGCATACAGCCGCTGGCCGACGAGCAGCAGTTCGGTCAGCGAGATCACCGACACCAGCGACGTCAGCTTCACGCAGGTGACGAACTCGTTGATCAGCGCGGGCAGCGCGACGCGGAACGCCTGCGGAATCACGACCAGCCGCTGCTGCCCGAACGCGCGGATGCCGAGCGCCGCGCCCGCTTCGTGCTGCCCCTTCGACACCGACAGCAGTCCGCCGCGATGGATCTCCGCCATGTACGCGGTTTCGGTCAGCACCAGCGCAACCAGCCCGGAAAAGAACGGATGCGACAGCGCCGCGCCTGCCGCCGGAAACATCTGCGGCAGGTTGTACACGAACACGATCAGCACGAGCAGCGGCACGCTGCGGAAGAACCACACGTACACCGACGCGGGCATCGACAGCCAGCGCGAGCGCGACAGCTTCGCGGTCGCGAGCAGGAAGCCGAGCACGAGCCCGAGCGCCCACGACAGCGCGCTCAGTTCGACCACGGTCGCGCAGGCCCGCCAGAACGCGGGCAGCGCGAACAGCGACAGGAAGTAGCCGAAGTCGAAGGTCATGGCAGGCTCCCGCTGCGTCGTTGAACCGGATGCGGCGTGCAGGTCACGACGACGCGACCGGCGCGAGGTTGTACTTCTTCAGCATCGCGCCGTATTCGCCGTTCTTCTTCAACTGGTCGAACGCCTTCGTCAGCGCGTCGTACAGCGCCTTGTTGTCCTTGCGCACGTAGATGCCGAGCGTCTGCGGATAGATCAGGTCGCGGGATGAAACGATCACGCGGCCGGACGACTTCGCGGACAGCGCCTGCGCCGCGCCCGCGATCTCCATCTGCGCCTGCACGTTGTTCGACAGCAGCGCCTGCATCACCTCGGGGGCGGACGGGTATTCGCTGACGGTGATCTCGCCCTTGCCGTTCGGCTCGCAATACGTCTTCGACAGCGTCTGCAACTGGTTCACCCACGTCGTGCCCTGTTCGAGGCCGACGTGCAGTCCGCACAGGTCCTCGGGTTTCGTCGGGCGCAGCTTGCCGGCGGCCGGCACCATGATCGCCGCGCCGGTCTGCGCATACGGAATCGCCTGGGCCTGCGCGGTGCGCTCGGGCGTCACGTACACGCCGGAAATCACCGCATCGTAGTGGCGCGCGTTCAGGCCGAGAATCAGCCCGGACAGCCGCGTGTCGACGAAGCTGGTCGACGCGCCCAGCTGCTTGCCGAGCGCGCGCGCGAACTCCGGATCGGAGCCGACCACCTGGTCGCCGTCGTACGACTCGAACGGCGGATAGGTGATTTCCATGCCGACCTTGAACTGGCCCGGCGCGAGCATGCCGGCCGGCGTCGCGGTCTGCGCGAACGCGTGGCCGCCGAACAGCAGGCCGGCGATGAGCGCGCCGGCGCGCGCGGTCCGATGCAGCGGGGCGAGTCGGCCGGTGGCGCGGATCTGGCCGCGTTCGCGTGCAGGACGGGTGAACGTGATGGACATGCGAGGGCTCCAGTGTCGTTGCAGGGTAGGGATTATGGGGGCGCAGGGCGCGG
The DNA here is from genome assembly GCF_900104845.1 of Paraburkholderia caballeronis. Classification (NCBI taxonomy): domain Bacteria; kingdom Pseudomonadati; phylum Pseudomonadota; class Betaproteobacteria; order Burkholderiales; family Burkholderiaceae; genus Paraburkholderia; species Paraburkholderia caballeronis. Next base: position 2,147,292 of record NZ_FNSR01000002.1, read on the forward strand.
CGCGCGCGTTCCGGTTTCAGCCCGGCTGCGACGCCTTCTTCAGATGGCCGAAGCTCGCGGGCCGGCGCGCGTTGCGCGGCAGCGCCGCGTCGCCGGCCTCGACGCGGCGTTGCAGATACTGGTACGTCTGCAAGGCCTGCGACCACATATGCTCGCCGATCGAAATCTCGTCGTACTCCGCGTTGCCGTTCGCGAACGCGGGCAGTGGCTTGATCAGCGTGTGGTAGTCGCACGCGTAGAACAGCGGGAACGAATACCGCTCCTCGCGCACCGCGCGCACGCGGTGCGCGGTCGCGACGAACGCGCCGGCCGTCATCACTTCGAGCATGTCGCCGATGTTCACGACGAACGTGCCCGGGATCGGCGGCGTGTCGATCCATTCGCCGCGGCCGTTCATCGCTTCGAGTCCGGGCGCATCCGCGAGCAGGATCGTGAAGCACTCGTAGTCGGTATGCGCGCCGATGCCCGGCGCGTCCTGCGCCGCGCCGTCGAACGGATAGTGGATCAGCCGAAGCTTCGACGGCGGCCGCGTGACGAGCGGGTCGAAATGATATTCGGGCAGCCCGAGCGCCAGCGCGAAGCCGCTGAAGAGCCGCCGGCCGAGCGCGAACACCTCGTCGTAATAACGTTTCACCGCAGGCTGGAAACCCGCCAGCTGCGGCCAGCGGTTCGGCCCGAGCAGCGGCGTGCCGGCGAGCACGAGCGGATCGTCGGCGGCCACTTCGTAGCCGACGTCGAACGCTTCCTTGTGGTCCGGCTTGCCCTTCGAATACACCTCTTCGCCTTCCGGCACGAAACCCTTGTGCGACTCGGACGCGCCGATGTAGTGCTGCATCTTGCGGTCGAGCGGCTGCGCGAAATAATCCTTCGCCGCGTGGCGCAGGCCGTCGATCGTCGCCTGCGAAATGCCGTGGCCGGAGATGTACAGGAAGCCGACGCGGCGCGCGGCGTCGCCGAGTTTCGCGGCGACCGCCGCGCGGTTTGCGAGGTCGGTGCTGAAGAGGCCGGCGATGTCGATCACCGGAATCGACGTGAAATCCGTGTCCTGCCTGGTTGACATCGTGGGTCGCTCCTGGTTTTTTGCGTCGTTGCAGGGGAATGAAACGATCACGCGCCGAAGCGGCGCGCGAAGTGCGCGCGCTGCGCGTCGACCATCCATGCGTTCAATTGCGCGAGGTCGGCGATGGGCGCGTCGGTGAACGGCAGATGATGCAGATAACCATCCGGGCCGAACTCCGGCGTCATCGTCGTGACGGGGTAGCCGCGCTCTGCCTGCGAGCGCCACACGGCGGCCCAGTGCGCCTCGTGGAACGCGAGCGCCGCCGCGTACTCGGGCGCGGCCGGATGCGGCACCTGCGGCCCCTGGTCGTAACCGACGCGCGCCTGGATGTGATGCACGCGCGACACGAACGGCGCGAGGTCATCGGCCGCGTCGTCGAGCAGCCGCTCGCAGACGACGACCCAATGGCTGATGTCGCTCGTGAAGCGCAGGTCCGGCACCTGGCGGATCAGGTCCAGCGTGACCCACGGGCTATACAGCGAGCGCGCGCGATGCGTCTCGAAGCTGCACATCTGGCCATGTTTCGTGGCCAGTTCGAGCGCCCGGCCGAAGAACTCGACCTGTGCGGCGAGCGGCCAGCGGTCGTTGCCGGCGAGCACGTTCACGAAGCGCGGCGACAGGTCCGCCGCCGCCGCGAGCAGGCGGTCGAGGTCGTCGAGATGCCGGGCCGGCGTCGCGCGCTGGTCGGGCAGCACGATGCCGGACGTGAAGCAGGCCGCGATGTAGTCGAGTCCGTGGTCGGCCAGTTGCGCGGCGAGCGCGGCGCGGCCGTCCGGGTCGAGCGGCAGCCGCGTCTCGATGCCGGCGAGCCCGGCCGCGCGGACCGCCTCGCATGCGGCGCGCAACTCGCCGCGATATCCCCACAATGACCGGAAGAGATCTAGCCGCATGGTTCGTGTCGTGTGTCCGGAAAAGGCCGTCGGGCCGGGAACTGAAGCCGATGGTGCAGGCAGGTTAGGGCACGAAAAATCTGCGAAACAAAACAATCAGTTCTGGATTTTCTGAACCAACCACTGGTTAGCGGCAGCGGCGGCGACAGGTTGAGCGCCAGCCCGGTTGCACTGCGGAGAGCCATGAAACACGGCCGCCTGGCAACCGTTCGCCAATCCTGTGCGCGGCGGCGCGTTCGGGCACGATTTCGGTGCGGCTATGGACGAGCGGCGAGCATGCGTTCATGCTGTGGTCACGCGGTCGGCGCACGCTGCGACGCACGGCGGCGCGCTTTCATGCGCGCGGCGGCGCGAAGCGAACGGAACATGGCGGCTGCGGAGTGACGAATGACGGGCCTGGCAGGCAGGCGCCGCGCGGTGGGCGACCCATTGCGCAAACCCCGTTCCCGTCGCCCGCAATCGGCATGGAAGTTGCGTGAGCCGCTGTGACGCCTGGTTACTCGCGGTCAGCCCGGCGGCCCTGGCTGCGGCGCCGTCTTTCGACGGCGCGGCGGCGATGGCCGCGGGCGCGTCGCGCGGCATGTGCGCGGCCGGTCCGTTGGGGTCCGGCTCGCGCAAAGCAGTTCTGCAATCGGGCGATGAGGCGCGGCGGGCAACCGTCGCGGGAACGGGGTGCGCCGTGGCGCGTCCCGTTTCCTCCCGATCGGAACGTCGCGGCGCAGGCGACGGCGAGGGCTACCGGGCAGTCGCGGCTGTTGAGCCGCGGCATCTGACGGCACGCATCTCACGGGGACGATCGGTTATGACGCAAGCATTCTTCAACGAAATGTTCGAGCGCTCCACGCTCGACGTGAAGGGCCTTTCACAGACGGCCTTTGTGTCGGCGGGCGATCCGCGCAGCCACTATCAGGCATTCCTCGACTGGATGCACGGCCAGAGCGAGCAGCAGATGCAGAACAAGCGCGCCGAGGCGGACCTCAACTTCCGGCGCACCGGCATCACGTTCGCGGTGTATGGCGAGAAGGACGAAAGCGGGATCGGCACCGAGCGCACGATTCCGTTCGACGTGATTCCGCGCATCTTCCCGGCCGACGAATGGGCGGCGCTGGAGCGCGGGCTGCGGCAGCGCGTGACCGCGCTGAACATGTTCATCCGCGACATCTATCACGACCAGCACATCGTGAAGGCGGGCGTGATCCCGATCGAGCAGATCGTCGGCAACGCGCAGTACCGGCCGCAGATGCAGGGCGTCAACGTGGTGCGGGACATCTACGCGCACATCGCGGGCATCGACATCGTGCGCGCCGGCGCGGGCGAGTTCTACGTGCTCGAAGACAACCTGCGCGTGCCGTCCGGCGTGTCGTACATGCTGGAGAACCGCAAGGCGATGATGCGGCTCTTTCCCGAACTGTTCGCGCGCAACCGGGTCGCGCCGGTCGCGCACTATCCGGACCTGCTGCTCGACACGCTGCGCGCGGCCGCGCCGCACGGCGTCGACAACCCGACGATCGTCGTGCTGACGCCCGGCATGTACAACTCCGCGTATTTCGAGCACGCGTTCCTCGCGCAGCAGATGGGCATCGAACTCGTCGAGGGGCAGGACCTGTTCGTCGAAGGCGGCTACCTCTACATGCGCACGACCGAGGGGCCGCAGCGCGTCGACGTGATCTATCGCCGCGTGGACGACGACTTCCTCGACCCGGACGTGTTCCGCCCGGACTCGATGCTCGGCGCGGCCGGCCTGCTGTCGGTCTATCAGGCGGGCAACGTGACGCTGTGCAACGCGGTCGGCACCGGCGTCGCGGACGACAAGTCGATCTATCCGTACGTGCCGGACATGGTGCGCTTCTACCTGAGCGAAGAGCCGATCCTGAACAACGTGCCGACGTGGATGTGCCGCAAGGCGGACGACCTCCAGTACGTGCTCGACCATCTGTCCGAACTCGTCGTGAAGGAGACGCACGGCGCGGGCGGCTACGGGATGCTGGTCGGCCCGGCCGCGAGCAAGGCGGAGATCGAGGCGTTCCGCGCGGCGCTCGTCGCGACGCCGGAACGCTACATCGCGCAGCCGACGCTCGCGCTGTCCACCTGCCCGACCTACGTCGACGCGGGCATCGCGCCGCGCCACATCGACCTGCGGCCGTTCGTGCTGTCCGGCCAGCAGGTGCGGATGGTGCCGGGCGGCCTCACGCGCGTCGCGCTGCGCGAGGGCTCGCTCGTCGTGAACTCGTCGCAGGGCGGCGGCACCAAGGACACCTGGGTTCTCGAATGCTGAGCGGCGCGCGCGCCGCTCTTACGTCCGCCGTCGCGGGCTCCCGATAACGAAAACGCTGGAACCATCATGCTGAGCCGTACTGCCGACCATCTCTTCTGGATGGCGCGCTACATCGAGCGCGCCGAAAACACCGCGCGGATGCTCGACGCGAACTACCAGTTGTCGCTGCTGCCGCAATCCGACGAATACGCGGAAGCCGGCTGGCGCGCGATGCTGTCGATCTCCGAGCTGAGCGGCAACTATGCGGACCGCCACGCGGGCATGAAGAGCCGCGACGTGATCGCGTTCATGTCGCGCGACCCGGACAACCTGTCGTCGATCGTCAGCTGCCTGCGCGCGGCGCGCGAAAACGCGCGCGCGGTGCGCTTCGAGATCACGACCGAACTGTGGGAGTCGATCAACACGACGTGGCTCGACTGCCAGCGGCTGCTGAAGGAAGGCATCCTCGAACGCGACCCGCGCGAATTCTTCGAGTGGGTGAAGTTCCGTTCGCACCTGTCGCGCGGCGTCGAGTCCGGCACGATGGTGAAGGACGCGGCGTTCTACTTCATGCGGCTCGGCACGTTCATCGAGCGCGCGGACAACACCGCGCGGATCCTCGACGTGAAGTTCGAGATGCGCGAGCAGAGCCGCGAGGCCGTCGCGCCGCAGTCGCTCGACTACTACCACTGGGCCGCGGTGCTGCGCTCGGTGTCGGGCTTCGAGGTGTACCGCAAGGTGTATCGCGACGTGATCACGCCGGAGCGCGTCGCCGGGCTGCTGATCCTGTACCGCGACTGGCCGCGCTCGCTCGCCGCGAGTCTGGAGGAGGTGCAGCAGATCATCGGGCGCGTGCGCATCGCCGGGTCCGGGCAGACCGAGCGGCTCGCGACGCAACTGTGGTCCGAACTGCGCGACGGCAGCATCCGCGACATCCTGCGCGGCGGCCTGCACGAGTACCTGACGAGCTTCCTCGCGCGCGTGAACGCGCTCGCGAGCAGCGTGAGCAGCGACTTCCTCGTGCCGCTCGTGGAGGAAAGCGCCGCCTGAGACGGCGTTCGCATCGCCGGCCGCGCGCGGGGTGTCGCGCGGCGGGGTCGCGGCGTCGGGCGGCGTGCGGCCGTGCGCGCGAACTTCGCGGGCACGGTGCATGCGGCCGACGGCGGGCGGTGCGGACGTCACGTGCATTTCAGAGGCTCCGGGCATGATGGCGGGTCCGGAGCGCCGCCGCGGCATCTGCGGGTGAGGCCGCGGCGGTACGGGTCTGGATGCCGGCGCGCGTCGTCGCGGGCCGGCATCGTGAAACAAGTGAAAACCAGCTATCCGGCGTGATTGCCTGTCTGCATCTAACGAGGAGTCCGGTGTGTCCATCCGCGTCGCATTGAATCATGTCACGCATTACCGTTACGACCGCCTGGTCGGACTGTCCCCGCAGGTCGTCCGACTGCGGCCCGCCCCGCATTGCCGCACGCCGATCGTGTCGTACTCGATGCGCGTCGAGCCGGAGCAGCACTTCATCAACTGGCAGCAGGACGCGTTCGCGAACTACCAGGCGCGGCTCGTGTTCCCGGAGCCGACCCGCGAATTCAAGGTGACCATCGACCTGGTCGCCGAGATGGCGGTGTACAACCCGTTCGACTTTTTCCTGGAGCCGTCGGCCGAGCAGTTTCCGTTCGAGTACGCGCCGGAACTGGCGGCGGAACTGGCGCCGTATCTGGTGCGGCGCGAGCCGACGCCGCGTTTCGCGGCGTTCGTCGAGAGCATCGACCGCACGCCGCGCAAGACCATCGACTTCCTCGTCGAACTGAACCAGCGGCTGCAGCACGAGATCCGCTACCTGATCCGGATGGAGCCGGGCGTGCAGACGCCGGAAGAGACGCTCGCAAACGCGTCCGGCTCGTGCCGCGACTCCGGCTGGCTGCTGGTCGAGGCGCTGCGCCAGCTTGGGCTCGCCGCGCGTTTCGTGTCGGGTTACCTGCTGCAACTGGCGCCGGACACCAAGGCGCTCGACGGCCCGAGCGGCACCGACGTCGATTTCACCGACCTGCACGCGTGGTGCGAGGTCTATCTGCCAGGCGCGGGCTGGATCGGCCTCGATCCGACGTCCGGGCTGCTGGCCGGCGAAGGGCACATCCCGCTCGCGTGCACGCCGGAGCCGGGCAGCGCCGCGCCGATCTCGGGCGCGGTCGACGAATGTGAGGTCGAGTTTTCCCACGAGATGTCGATCGAGCGCGTGCTGGAAACGCCGCGCGTGACGAAGCCGTACACCGACGACGCATGGGCGCGCGTGCACGAGATGGGCGTGCAGGTCGACGCGGATCTCGTCGCACAGGACGTGCGGCTCACGATGGGCGGCGAGCCGACGTTCGTGTCGGTGCGCGACCGCGACGCGGCCGAATGGAACACCGACGCGCTCGGGCCGACCAAGCGCGGTTACGCGGTCGCGCTGATGGACCGGCTGCGCGCGAGGTACGGCGCGAACGGCTTCCTGCACATCGGCCAGGGCAAGTGGTATCCGGGCGAGCAGTTGCCGCGCTGGGCGCTGTCGCTGTACTGGCGCACGGACGGCCAGCCGTGCTGGCACGACCCGTCGCTGTTCGCGGACGAGCGCGAGCCGGCCTACCACACGTCCGAGGACGCCGAGCGTTTTATCCAGCACCTCGCGGGCAAGCTGGCGCTCGACACGCGTTTCATCCGCCCCGGCTACGAGGACACCTGGTATTACCTGTGGCGCGAACGCCGGCTGCCGGTGAACGTCGATCCGTTCGATTCGCGGCTGGACGACGAGATGGAGCGCATGCGGCTGCGCCGCGTGTTCGACGCGGGGCTGCCGTCGGTGACCGGCTACGTGCTGCCGCTCGCCCGCGCGAACGACGTGCCGATGCAGCCGCCGCGCTGGGTCAGCGGCCCGTGGTTCTTCCGCGACGAACGGATGTACCTGATGCCGGGCGATTCGCCGATGGGTTACCGGCTGCCGCTCGATTCGCTGCCGTGGGTGTCCGCGGCCGATTATCCGTGGCAATACGCGCACGATCCGTTCGCGCCGTCGCAGCCGCTGCGCAGCGCGGCCGAGATGCGGATGCAGTATCGCGGCGACGGCCAGCCGGACGCGAGCGGCGACCCGACCGCCGCGTATCGCGCGCCGGGTTGGGCCGGTGACGGCGAAGGCTTCGGCGCGCCGCACGCGGGTAGCGGCACGGGCACGGGCACGCCGGCCGCGGCCGATGGGCGGCTGCCCGCGCGCGGCGAATCCGCGTCGTGGATCACCCGCACCGCGATCTGCGTGGAGGCGCGCGACCCGGCGCGCGCGGCCGGCCCGACGGCCGAGGCCGACGCGTTCGGCAGCGGCCGGCGTCTGCTGCACGTGTTCATGCCGCCGCTCGCGAACCTCGACGACTATCTGGACCTGCTCGCCGCCGTCGAGACGACCGCCGCCGACCTCGGCGTGAAGGTGATCGTCGAGGGCTATCCGCCGCCGCGCGACGCGCGGCTGAAGCTGCTCCAGGTGACGCCCGACCCGGGCGTGATCGAGGTGAACATCCACCCGGCGTCGAACTGGGACGAACTGGTCGATCACACCGAGTACCTGTACGAGGCCGCGCACGAGACTTATCTGTCCAGCGAGAAGTTCATGCTCGACGGCCGCCACGCCGGCACCGGCGGCGGCAACCACTTCGTGCTCGGCGGCGCGACGCCGCCCGACAGCCCGTTCCTGCGCCGGCCGGACCTGCTCGCGAGCCTCGTCGCGTACTGGCATAACCATCCGTCGCTGTCGTACCTGTTCTCGGGGCTCTTCATCGGGCCGACGAGCCAGGCGCCGCGCGTCGACGAGGCGCGCAACGACCAGGTGTACGAACTGGAACTCGCGTTCCGCGAGCTTCAGCACCAGATCGACCTGCTCGGCGGGCGCGGCAGCGCGACGCTGCCGCCGTGGCTCGTCGACCGCACGCTGCGCAACATCCTGATCGACGTGACCGGCAACACGCACCGCGCCGAGTTCTGCATCGACAAGCTGTACTCGCCGGACGGCCCGACCGGCCGCCTCGGCCTGCTGGAGCTGCGCGGCTTCGAAATGCCGCCGCACGCGCGGATGAGCCTCGTGCAGCAGTTGCTGCTGCGCGCGCTGGTCGCGCGTTTCTGGCGCACGCCGTACACGACGCGGCTCACGCGCTGGGGCACCGAACTGCACGACCGCTTCATGCTCAGCACGTTCGTGCGGATGGACTTCGACGACGTGCTCGCGGAACTGGCCGAGGCCGGCTTCGCGTTCGAGCCGCAGTGGTTCGCGCCGCACTTCGAGTTCCGCTTCCCGTTCGTCGGCGAATTGCAGACGAGCGGCATCGAGCTGACCGTGCGCAACGCGCTGGAGCCGTGGCACGTGATGGGCGAGGAAGGCTCGGTCGGCGGCACGGTGCGCTACGTCGATTCGTCGGTGGAGCGGCTGGAGGTGCGCGTGCTCGGGCTGAACGGCAACCGCCACGTGGTCACGGTGAACGGCGTGCCGCTGCCGCTGCAGCCGACCGGCCGGGTCAGCGAGCACGTGGCCGGGGTGCGGTTCCGTGCGTGGCGGCAGCCGTCGGCGCTGCATCCGACGATCGGCGTGCACGCGCCGCTGACGATCGACGTCGTCGATACATGGAACGGGCGCTCGATCGGCGGATGCCAGTACCATGTCGCCCATCCGGGCGGGCGCAATTACCAGACGTTCCCGGTCAACGCGTACGAGGCCGAGAGCCGGCGGCGCGCGCGCTTCTTCACGATCGGGCATACTCCGGGTCCGCTCGTGCCGGCGCCGCGCGAGCGCAGCCTTGAGTTTCCGTTCACGCTGGACCTGCGCCACCGATGACCGGCTGCCGTTAACCCGTCGGCAGCCCCTTTTTTGAACACGATACGATCTTGAATCTCCAGTCCACCCTGCCGTTCGACATCCCCGCGCTGCATGCGCACGTGCCGCCGCGTCTGCCGGTGCCGGAAGGGCACTGGGACGAGATGCGCGACGCGTCGGGGCTGCCGCGCGAGTCGTGGCGGAGATTCTTCGATCTGCTCGGCGACGAAGGGATCGCGGGGCTCGACGTGGGCCTCGCGTCGGTCGCGCAGCAGGTGCGCGACAACGACATCAGCTACAACGTGTACGCGGACAACGGGCTGCCGCGCGCGTGGGCGCTCGACCTGCTGCCGTTCCTGATCGACGAGAGCGAGTGGGCGGAGATCGCGCACGGCGTCGCGCAGCGCGCGCGTCTGCTGAACGCGATCGTCGCGGACATCTACGGCCCGCAGACGCTGTTGCAGCGCGGGCTGCTGCCGCCCGCGCTGGTGTTCGGGCATCCGGGCTACCTGCGGGCGGTGAAGGGGTATCTGCCGTTCAACGGGCAGTTCCTGCAGATCGTCGCGATCGACCTCGCGCGCGCGCCCGGCGGCGAATGGACGGTGATCTCGCACCGCACCGAGGCGCCGTCCGGCCTCGGTTACGCGCTGGAGAACCGGCTGATCGTCGCGAGCCTGTTCGCGGAGCCGTTCCGCGAGATGTGCGTGTCGCGGCTCGCGCCGTCGTATTCGCAGCTGATCGCGACGCTCGCGGAAAGCGCGCGCCTGACGATGCGCGGCGGCGACAGCACCGACGGCGACCGGCGCGACTCGCCGCACATCGCGCTGCTCACGCCGGGGCCGTACAGCGAAACCTATTTCGAGCACGTGTTCCTCGCGCGCTACCTCGGCCTCACGCTGGTCGAGGGCAAGGACCTGACGGTGCGCGGCGACAAGCTGTACCTGAAGACGCTCGCCGGGCTCGAACGCGTGCACGCGGTGCTGCGCCGGCTCGACGACGCGTTCTGCGACCCGGTCGAACTGCGGCCCGATTCGACGATCGGCGTGCCGGGGCTGTTGCAGGTGATGCGCGCGGGCAACGTGATGGTCGCGAACGTGCCGGGCGCGGCGCTCGCGGAAACGCCCGCGCTGCACGGCTTCCTGCCGGCGATCTCGCAGTCGCTGCTCGGCGAGCCGCTCGCGCTGCCGACCGTGTCGACGTGGTGGTGCGGCGAGAAGGTCGCGCGCGACGAGGCGTTCGCGCAGCTCGACAGCGCGTACCTCCAGCCGACGTGGCCCGGTGTGCAGGGCAGCGTCGCGCCGGGGCTCGAAGTCGGCGAGCAGCGGCTCGAAAGCTGGCGCGAGCGCATCGAGCGGTCGCCGGACAGCTTCACGATCCAGGCGCCGCTGCCGTATTCGTGCGCGCCGCGCTACGACGGCGGCACGATCGGCGCGCGGCCGTCGGCGCTGCGCGTGTACGCGTTCGCCGGCCCCGACGGCAGCTGGAGCGTGATGCCCGGCGGCTTCACGCGGCTGGCGGCCGAGCGCCGCTCGACCGTGTCGATGCAGCTGGGCGGCAGCAGCGTCGACACGTGGGTGCTGTCGAGCCAGCCGGTGCCGTCGTTTTCGCTGCTGCCGTCGCCGATGAAGCCCGGCGACCTCGCGAAGCGCCGTCGCACGGTGGTGTCGAGCCGCGCGGCGGAGAACCTGTTCTGGGCGGGCCGCTACGGCGAGCGCGCGGAGAACAACGTGCGGCTGTGCCGGCTGATCCTCGGCTCGCTCGACGGTGGCGACGCGGACGGGATGTTCGACACGCTCGTCGAACTGGCCGCGCACAGCGGGCTGATCGCGCCGGCCGACAAGGTCGCGCGCAGTTCCGCGAAGGATTTCGAGGCCGCGCTGCTCGCCGGGCTGGGCGGCGCGACCGACGCGGGCGCCACCAGCATCGGCCAGAACCTCGCGAGCCAGGCGTACGCGTGCGGCGAGATTCGCGGCCGGCTCTCGACCGACCACTGGCGCACGGTGCTCGCCGCGCGCAACGACTTCCGCGACGCGCTCGACTGGATCGCTCGCGTCGGCAAGGGCGGCCGCTACGACCGCGTCGCGCTGATCGACGTGCTGGAGGCGCTGTCCACGCAGTTGTCCGCGATCAGCGGCGCGCAGGGCGACCGGATGGTCCGCGACGAGGCGTGGCGGCTGCTGTTCATCGGCCGCCACATCGAGCGCGTGTCCACCATGTCGATGTATCTCGGCGTCGTGATCGGCGAAGGGCGGCTCGCGAGCCCGGCCGCGTTCGAACTGCTGCTGCAACTGTTCGACAGCATCCTCACGTACCGGTCGCTGTATCCGGGCCGCCTCGAAGCGCCCGCGCTGCTCGACCTGCTGGTCGTCGATCCGGCGAATCCGCGCGGGCTGTACGGCGTGTTCGACCGGCTGCGCAAGAAGCTCGGCGAAATACCGGCCGCGGCCGGCGTGCGCCGCGCGCCGCTGTCGGACCTGATGCCGGCCATCGACACGCTGCCGGACCTCGAACGGCTGTGCACGACCGATGCGGCCGGCGGTTATCCGGTGCTCGTGGAGGTCTGCGACCAGTTGGGCGCGTGCGTGGCAGCGGTGTCGAACGAGATCAGCGTGCGCCACTTCAGCCACGCGAATCCGTACGGCGCGGGAGGTGCGCAATGAGCGCCGGCGCGACGACCACGAACGACGCATCCGTGATGCTGGCGGTGTCGCACAGCACCACCTACCGGTATTCGACGCAGGTCGAGACCGCGCAGCATCTCGCGACGATCCGGCCGATCGAGTGCCCGTGGCAGCACGTGGTGAAGCACACCGAGCACATCGATCCCGCGCCGTCGTACCTGAAGAGCCGGCTCGACGCGTTCGGCAACGACGTGCTGTATTTCTCGCTCGACACGCCGCACGACACGTTGCAGATGACGAGCGAGACGACCGTCGAACTGTCGCCGCGCTGGTCGTCGCTCGATCCGCACACGACGCCCGCATGGGAAAAAGTCGCGGACGCCTTGCGTTTTCGCGCGGGCGGCGGTTTCCGGCCGGAGTCCGAGTTCTGTTATGCGTCGCCGTACATCGTGCCGTCCGCCGCGTTGCGTGCGTATGCACTGCCGAGCTTCGCGCCGGGCAAGGCGCTCGTCGACGGCGCGATCGACCTGATGCACCGGATCCACGCGGACTTCGAATACAAGCCGGCGACGACCGCGTTCGATACGCCGGCCGCGCGCGCGTTCGAGATGAAGAGCGGCGTGTGCCAGGACTTTTCGCAGGTGATGATCGGCTGCCTGCGCTCGCTCGGCCTGCCGGCCCGCTACGTGAGCGGTTATCTGCGCAACGACCCGCCGCCGGGGCAGCCGAAGCTGATCGGCGCGGACGCGTCGCACGCGTGGGTGTCGGTGCATTGCCCGGTCAGCGGCTGGATCGACCTCGATCCGACCAACGACGTGCTCGCCGATCTCGATCACATCACGCTCGCGACCGGGCGCGACTATAGCGACGTGTCGCTGCTGCGCGGGATGATCCTCGGCGGCGGCGCGCATCAGGTCGAAGTGGGCGTCAGCGTGACCGCGGTTTGACGCGCGCGGAGCGGGGCATACCCCGGGGCAGGCTCCCGGGCGCGTCTCGTTCGTAAGTGAAATGTAGGGTGGCGAGCGGTTTATTGCGCCATCGTAATCTGTTACGCTGCACGGCGCAGTGAGCGCAGTGCTCGATAATCAGACGAACAACAATAAATGGACTACGGGGCTAATCTCGCCATTCGGCAACTGATTGCCGATCGCGTGCATTTTCGCGACTTCTTTCTCGCGTTGCGCAAGGACGTGTTTCGCGTGGCGCGCCGGCGTTTTCCGTGGGTGCGCGACGCGGACGTCGAAGAGTGCCTGCACGAAGCGGTGCTGTACGTGCTCGAAGGGCGCGGCGACTTCGACGTGCCGCCCGAGGTGCTCCACGACCGCACGCGGCTCGCGGCCCAACTGGGCGCTTACATCCGCAGCGCCGCCACTTACCGTTTGATCGATCGCCTGACCCGCCTCGGCCACGAGACGCGCGTGACGGTTCGCATCGACGACGACGAACACCCGACCGACCTGCTCGATGCGCTGCTTGCGCAGGCCGGCCATGTGCCGCCGTCGGTCGAAGGGGATATCGAGCGCAGGGAGCGGCTGCGGATTCTCGGCGACTGTTTGCTCCGCTTGACCGCGCTCGCGCGGCAGACGATCGAACTGGCGCTGCTCGGCCATAGCGACGTCGATATCCAGGTGGCGACCGGCGCGGGCTCGGCGGTCGCGGTGCGGCGGCGTATTTCCGAAACGAAAAACGTGCTCGCGCGCTGCGCGCAGTCGTCGCTGCGGAGCGCGGCATGAACGGCGAACCGACGACATTCGATACGCCGCGCGCCGGCGACGGACACGACGAACTCCTCGCGTATCTGCGCGGCGAACTGAGCCGCGAGCGGACCAGCGAACTCGCGCGCCGCCTTGCCGTGTCGCCGGCGCTGCGCGACGAACTCGCATGGCTGCGCGCAGCCGGCGAACTGGTGCAGGCCGAGCGGACCGACGCGAGCGCCGATGTTGCGTTTGCGAAACTCGAAGCCGCGCTAGCGCAATCGCCGGTGCTGAACCCGCGCGCGCGGCGCTCGTGGTTCGCGAAGCTCGGCGACCTGATGCGCGATTACATGCACGTGTTGCAGCCGGCGTTCATCGCGCTCGTCGTCGTGCAGACCGGCGTGATCGGTTATCTGCTGAACGTGGACGATCGCATCGAGAGTCCCGCCGTCGTGCGCGGCGGCGGCGCGTCGTGCTTCGACGTATGGATTACGCCGCGCGCGGACGTCAGCATCGGCTCGCTGCGCGACTGGGTGCTGCAATACGGCGGCTCGATCGCGGCCGGTCCCGATTCGCAGGGGCGTCTGCGCATCGCGCTGCCGGATCGCGACGCGTCGGCCGGCTTCGCGCACGACGCGGCGGCCGCGCGCATCGCGGAGCGCGTCGAGCGCACGGTGCAATGCGGAGCGGCCACCCCATGAGCGCGAAACCGGCGGGGCTGATCGATGGCGCGGCGCGGTGGATCAACAGCAAGGCCGCGTTCGTGCTCGCGTTCATGCTGGTGCTCGCGGGACTCACGATGGCGCTCGGCCGCACGGCCGCGACGTTCGCCGGCGCGAACGGGCACAGCGCGACGCGCGGCGCGACGGGCGGCCCGTGCGGCGAAGTGCTCGCGTGGTTCGAGCCGGACGCGCGGCTGAAATCGGTCGACGACTTCCTCACGCAGTTTGGCGCGACGATCGTCGGCGGCCCGGACGAAGAGGGTGCGTATCAACTGCACTTCGGCGCGCTGTCGCTCGACGACGCGTTGCGGGTCAGCGCGCATGCGCCGGCGTTCTCGCGCACGCGCGCGAACGCGCGATGCACGGCCGCGGAGCCGTCCGTGCCGATCGGAAACGCGTCGTGAGCGCGGCCGCGCCGTTGCCGGCGGGCCGCGGTTCCAGCCGCTGGTTCGTCGAGGCGCTCGCCGCAGTCGTCGTCACGCTCGGCTGCGCGACCGAATACGTCGCGCTCGGCGCGCAGGCAACGTCCGCGCTGCCGGGCGCGCAGGCCGCCGCGTACGGCGTGCTGCTCGGCATCCTGACCGCGGTGATCGGCGTGCCGCTCGCGTCGCTGACGATCAGCACGCGGCCGATGATCTCCGGCCCGCGCGTCGCGTCGACGATCCTGATGTCGAGCCTCGTCGCGCGGCTGCTCGGCGACGGTTCGGCCGCGACGCTCGGCATGCGCGGGATCGTTGCGCTCGCGTGCTGCGCGGTCGTCGTCGCCGGTGTCGTGCAGCTTGCGCTCGGCGCGTTGCGCGGCGGCTCGCTGGTGCGCATGGTGCCGGCGCCGGTACTGTCCGGCTTGCTGTTCGGCGTCGCGGGGCTCGCGATGCAGGACCAGTTCGCGTTCGTCGCCGGCTGCGTGATCGACTGGCATGTCGCCGCGATCGGCATCGCGACAGTCGGCGTCGCCGCGCATTTCGGCTGGAAGATGCTGTGCCGGCGCGTCGCCCGGCGGGTCGCGCTGCCGCCCGGCCTGTCGCTGTTCGCCGCGCTGCTCGCGTCGGCCGCGTGTTATTACGCGGCGGTCGGCGTGCTGCCGTTGCCGCCGTCCACCTGCCGCCTCGTCGGCATCGCCGGGCTCGACCTGCATGCGTGGCGGCCGTTCGATGCCGGCGTGTGGCGCATGGTGGCGGATATTGCCGATGCGAAACTCTGGATCCTCGTGCTCGGTTATGGCGCGCTGATCGGCGTCATCTCGTCGATCGACACGGTGATCGCGGTGTCGAGCATCGAAGCGCAGACGCACCGGCGCGGCTCCGTCAATCACGATCTGCTCGGCTTCGGCGCGGTCAACGTGCTGCTCGGCGCGCTGACGCTGCTGCCGTGCGTCGGTTCGGTCACGCGCTCGGGGATGGCGATTGCGGCCGGCGCGCGCACGCGCGCGGTCGCGTGGCTGCATGCGGCGCTGGTGCTGGTCGCGTTGACCGTCGGGCTGCGTTTCGTCGCGATGCTGCCGAAGCTGTCCGCGGCGGTCGTCGTGATCGCGATGTCGCTCGACATGATCGACGACTGGTCGAAGCAGCTCACGACGCTCGCGTTCAGCGACCGCGAGCCGCGCGGCGTGATCGGCGGCGCGATGTGGCTGTTCGCGGTCGAGGCGGCGGCGACGCTCGCGACCGGGCAACCGAGCATCGGTTTCGCGGCGGGCTGCGCGGCGGGCGTGCTGCTCGCGTGGCCGTCGCCGCGCACGCTCGCCGTATCGTTCGCGCAGCGCGGCGATACGCTGGCCGCGAGCGCCGATGGCGCGCTGCTCTGCTACAACGCGGACACGCGGCTCGTTGCGCCGCTGCTGAAACGCATCGACGCGGAGCCTGCGCCGGCCCGCGTCGCGCTCGACCTGACCGGCGTGCGGCGGATCGATGCGACCGCCTGCCGGGCGCTCGCGCAGTTCGACCGGCTGTGCACGATGCGCGGCGTCGAGTCGACGTTCGTGCTGCCGTCGTCGCGGAACGGCGGAGAGGAAGTTGCCGATGCGCTACGGCTTTTTCTGCGGCTCGACGCGCTGAAATTTTCGGACGAACGCGGGGACGTCGAAGCCGGCACGCGCATGGAGGTATCGGCGTGAAGTGGATCGCCGGGTTCGTCCAGGCGCTGCTGGCAGGCGTCGCGTTGCTGCTGGTGCCGATCGGAAACAACGCGCAGGCTGCGGCTGCCGTTGCCGCGAGCGGCGGCAAAGTGGCGCTCGTGATCGGCAACAGCGGTTATGGCGGCGCGGATCGCCTGCTGTCGCCGGCCAACGACGCGAAGCTGATCGGCGATACGTTGAAGCAGCTCGGCTTCGATACGCGCGTCGATTACGATCTGTCGCAGGACGAGTTCAACGCATCGGTCGACTGGCTTGCCGGACGCGCGCGCGGCGCGCGGGTCGTCGTGTTCTATTACGCGGGGCATGGCTTCGAATCCGGCGGCGACAATTTTCTGGTGCCGGTCAAGACGGGTTTCGCGATCAACGCGATGACGCGCCTCGATCTGCTCGAACATGCGGTGCGGCTGAATACGGTGCGCACGCGCGTGAAGGCGGCGGGACCGGCCGCGTTCGTCGCGCTGATCGACGCGTGCCGCGTGCCGTCGCGCGGGCCGGGCGGCGCGACGCTGAAACACGAGACGGTTGCGCGCGGCGAACTGATTGCGTTTTCGACGGCGGACCAGGCGTCCGCATACGATTCGATGCGCACGTTCGGCACGGCGGTGGACGACGGCCCCTTCGCCTATTACCTCGCGATGTACCTGAAAGCGCCTGACGCGACGATCAAGGGCGCGCTCGAACAGACGCAGCAGCAGGTCAGCGACCTGACGCTGGGGCGGCAGCGGCCGTGGATAGCGAGCGGCCTGCTCGGCGACGTGACGATGGCGCAGGCGTATGCGAGTCCGCTGCCGGCGCCGGTTGCGGCTGTGCCGCGCAGCGGGCCGACGCGTGGCGCAGCCACGGCGCCAGCCGCGGCCGACGACTGGCGCGCGGCGCCGAAGATCGGCGCGACGCCGTTGCCGCAAACGGCCGACACTGCGGCGGACCAGCGTTCGGATTCGTGGGACGACGCGGAATACCGGCTTACGATGGCGTCGCAGCACGCGGACCGCGAGGACATCGCCGCGCTGCGCGCGCGCGGCGACGACCCGGCTGCGTTGACGACGCTCGGCATGATCTACGAGGGCGGCTTCGGCGTGCGCAAGGACTCGCGCACGGCCGTTGCGTATTATCGGCGCGCCGCGCAGAAGAACTATCCGATCGCGCAGACGCTGCTCGGCGAGGTGTATTTCGAAGGCAAGCTCGTGCCGCGCGACTATCACGAAGCGGAGAGGTGGCTGGCCCGCGCGGCCGCGCAGGACCATACGCGCGCGAAGCTTGATCTCGCGCAGTTGCGTGCGGAGCGCGGCCAGGGCGACGCGACGCAGAACTGGGCCAACGCGATCTCGTTGATGATGAAGAGCGTGAGCCGGCAGAGCCAGCGTCCGCCGCCGCCGGCCGATTGATGGACCGCTTCGCGGCGCGCGCAATGCGCGCCGTGCCTGCTTTTGCTGCTCTTGCTGCTTTTACTACCGTCGGCAGCGGCTAGTGGCTCCGCAGCTAGTCGCGATGGCGGCGCAGCCGCTGCGCGAACGTTTCGACCCAATCCACCAGCATCTGCCTGTCCTTCTGCGACAGGCCCCGCAGGCTGCGCGCGATCGCGAGCGCCTGGTCGTCGGCGCGCGTCGATGCGCCGGTCAGCAACTCCTCGGTCGCGCAGCCGAACAGCTCGGCCAGCTCCGCGAGCCGCACGACCGTCGGTATCGCGGTGCCGCGCTCCACGCGCGCGACCGCCTCCCGGCCGAGCGACAACTGCTCGGCCACCTGCTCCTGGGTCAGCCCTGCCTCGACGCGCTTGCGCGCGATCGTGCGGCCAACGGTTTCGGCCAGCGCCTGCGCTTCTTCCCGTTCCATATCCTCATCCTGTCGTGCTACTCGAATAGTCGCATTGCTACTTGTTGACATACAGGGTGCATTAGGTTTCAATGCGACTTTAAAGGTAGCATCGTGATGCCGCGCAACCTGCGTTTACACGTGCGATGCCACGCGCCGTTGCGCCGGTATCCGCTATCGGCGCGAACGCCGCAAAAAAATTCGCGATGGGCCGAACAAATTTCCCTCCCGGACGAATACATCAGCAGAGCGAGACGGACCAACGTCGATCGCGGCGCGCGGCAGGGGCCGGCGCATCAGTCAGGCAAGAAACCGGGGCATAGAGAGAATGATGGAATCCATCGCGCTGCAATTCCTTCTGGATACCGTACCTTCGAATTTCCATTCCGATACCAACGTGTTCGTCGCCGGATGCTTCATCTGCCTCGCGTGGCCGCAGATCGAAATTTCCGGAGGCGAATTGAAAGTCGTCGTGAATTGCCCGCGCGATAAAGGCGAATTCGCGCGCGACGACACACCGCTCATTCCTTTTCTGAAGTCGTTTCCGGACGTGTGTCTATCGATCGTCGAAGCGCATCCGGCGCTTCGGCAGTCTTTTCTCGAATATTGCGGATCCGTTTCGCGATAAATCGGCGTGCCGGGTGTTTCCGGCCGAATAACGGCGGCACGCCTGTTTCCTACTCTAACCACGCGTTGACTATATGAAATTTGCGAGGACCACCTTCCTGTGCGTTAGCACGACCTTGTCGATCCTGCTCGCCGCATGCGGCGGAGGCGGCGGAGACAGCAGCAACGGCTCGCCGTCGTCGCCGGGCTCGGGCGGCACGTCGTCGGGCAGCACGAATGTCGCGCCGCTGCAGTCCGGCTCCAGCTATGTCGGCACCGTCGGTTTCGGCGACACGATCCGCGTCGATCTCGACCAGCCGGCCGCGGGCCAGTTGACGCTCACGTTCGTGAATTCGCAGTTCGGCCTCGCGGGCCAGGTCGTCGGCCACTATCAGATCAGCAATACCAACCAGATCGTCGTGTCCGGCCTCGCGGCCGGCACCGGCTCGACGCTGTCCGCCGCGCAGGCGTCGGCGCTGTCACTGTCGTTGACGCTCGCGAAGGACAGCGGCGGGGCCGGCCTGCTGAGCGGCTCGCTGTCGAACGTGCCGAACCTGCTCGGCGGCGGCGGGCTGCTGCAAGGGCAGCTTGCGCTGACGAACAACGGCGTGACGACGCTCGCCGCGCTCGCGGGCACCTACAGCCTCGTCGCGCTGGACGGCGATTTCTCGAAGAACGGCGTGCCGGTCGGCGCGCAGTCCCCGGAGGCCGGGCAGGTGCGGATCAATGCGGACGGCACGTCGCGCTTCTGCTTCGGCAAGGCGTATTCGGACACCTGCACGAACCTCGACACCGACACGGGCGCGACGCTCGTCGATACCGCGACGTTCACGGCCGATCCGGATCAGACCACGTATCCGGGCGCGTTCGACATGACGGTGAACGGTCAGCTCAACGGTCGCGCGTTCGTGACGAAGCAGGGCGGCAACACGACGCTGTTCATCGACCGCTTCGGCACGTCGCCGGAAGGCACGCCGCGCACCGGCTCGATGATCCTGACGTCCACCCGCACGCTGAACAGCACCGACTACGACGGTCAATGGGTCTGCACGGAGCCGGACACGACGGTGAACAACGTGCTGACCGGCAAGGCCGACGTGGTCCCGTCGACGTTCAGCGGTCAGCAGATGTCGAGTACGGACGGCACGCAGCATACGCCGCTGAACTACAACTCGGCGTTCGATCTGGACACGGCCGTGCGCACCGGCGCGGACCCGGTGATCGTGCAGGGCGTCGACGGGCTGATCGCCGCGCAGATTCCGCTGCAGACCGAGAAGGAAACGACGCTGCTGCTGCCGGTGAACAACACGACGATGTACTGGCTCGACGAGCCGAACGGTTCGGGTTTCTTCGTGATGGGGCTGTGCAGCAGGCAGGCGGCTCAATAACCCAATGACGACTGGCCGGCGTGCGGGCGAATCGAATGCCGCTCATGCATTCGGATTGAGCCGGCATGCCGGTCATGCGGAAAATGCGTATCAAATGGGCGCAATGAAATCGATTTAACGACGAATTCCGGATCGCTCGAAAACGATTCATTGGCCGGTGGCGACTCTTGTTCTGCGAGGCTCAGAGGCCAGAATCCCGCTCGATCAGAAAAAAAGCACAGTCATATGCCCGCGTCGTAACGCCGTCTGAATCGTTTCAGCGGACGCCGCGCCGCCGGAACGCCCACCACCCGGCGAGCGCGGTGAAGCCCGCGACCAGCACCACCATCAGCCAGAAGCCGTGCCGGTTCTCGGCGAACGGTATGCCGCCGACGTTCATCCCGAAGAAGCCCGCGACGATGTTGATCGGCAGCGCGAGCACGGTCACGAGCGTCAGCGTGAACAGCGTGCGGTTGTTCTGTTCTTCGAGGCGCGCGGCGATCTCTTCCTGCAACAGCTTGATCCGCTCGACCAGCCCGGCCATGTCGCCGAGCACGAGCGAAAACTCTTCGGTCGATTCGCGCAGGTCCTGCACGTCGTGCGTATGCAGCCACTGCGGCGGCCGCGCCAGCAGCCGGAACACGGAACCCGGTTCCGGCGCGAGCATTCGCTGCAGACGCACCAGCATCCGGCGCATCGTCGAAAGCGCATGGCGGCTCGCATGGGTCTTCGACGCGAGAAACTGGTCCTCGGCCTGGTCCACGTCGATGCTCGTGCGGCGCACGATCTGCACCATCAGGTCGGCCTGATCGCGCATCAGGTGAACCAGCAGTTCCGCCGGCGAGCGAAACGTTTCACCGTCGCGGACGAAACCGCGCAGCTTGTCGATCGAGCGCAGCGGCTTCAGCCGCGCGGTCACGAGGATGCGCCGGTGCGTGTAGGCCCACAGCGTCGCGATCTGCGACGGGATCAGTTCGAAGTCGAACATCACGTCGTTGATGACGGCAAGCAATGCGCCGTCCAGTTGCTCGATGCGCGTCGAATGCGAGCCTTCGACCAGCGCCTCGAAGAACGAATCCGGCAGTTCCAGATGCGTTCTCATCCAGTGCTCGCTGGCCGCGTGCGCGAGATTGAAATGCAGCCAGAAGAATTCCTCGTCGCTCCCGCCATGGCTGCCGGGAGCGGAGCCGCGCAATGCGTCCACGACGTCGCTGGCGCTGACGGGCATGCCGGGTTTGCCCGGCGCAAAACGAAAGCCGCATATCAGCCCGGACATGTCGGCGCCGTAGGCGGTGATGGTAGAGGAGAGATTCATGGTCGTCTGGCCGCAGCGGAATTCATCGCGGAGCGAACAGGGCGCGGACACGAACGCCGATGCGGGCTGTCGCGGCGCGGCCCGGCAGGGCCGGCGCAACCGCTAGCCGCACGGCATTCGGGGCCGATCCTGCGGTCTGCGGCAGTCTAGCATTCCAGGATGGCTTTTTCCATGCGTTCCCGGCGCTGCGGGAGATCGGGTTGACGATCGGAAAAAGCGCGCCCGCGCGGGCTGAACGGTCGTTTCCGATCGGGAACCCGGCGGCTTTGCGGAAGTTTCGAACCGGAAACGGACGGGCCGTTCGTTGGCGGGAGCGGGTTCCGCGGGTGCGGTCGGTCTGCCGGCTTTGGGCTGCGCGGCGTGTGGCCGCGTTGCTTCGATGCCGCGGATTCGGCTTACGCCGGGACAGGTTTGCCGGTGTCGTGGCGGTGATACAGCTTTCTCAACTCGCCGGCGTCGCGCTTCGGCGGCGTACCGAACATGCGTTTGTACTCGCGGCTGAACTGCGACGTGCTTTCGTAGCCGACCCGAAACGCAGCGTCGGTGACGTTGACGGCTTCGGTCGTCAGCAGGTTGCGGGCCTCCAGCAGCCTGAGCTGCTTCTGGTACTGGAGCGGCGTCATCGACGTGAGCGCCTTGAAATGCTGGTGGAACGACGAGACGCTCATCCGCGCGGCCGAGGCCAGTTGCTCGATGCGAACCGCCTGCGAAAAATTCTGCCGGAGTACGTAGATCGCATCGGCGATCCGCTGTGTATGGCCGTGCGGCGACACGAGCTTGCAGACCTCGCTGCCGTTCGCGCCGGTGAGCAGCCAGAAACAGACTTCGCGCATGATGCCCGGGTACAGGATCGGGATCGCATCGGGCATCGCGAGCAGCCGGACGAGCCGTGTCAGGCAGTCGATCAGCGGCGGCGTCAGTTCGTCGATGAAGAGTCCGAGGGTGCTGCTGCCGGCCATCGCGGGCGGTTCGTCGAGACGTTCCATCACGTCGCGCATCGTGCCGACGTCGAACTCCAGCGTCAGCCCGATGAACGGCTCGCGCGTGCTTGCACGCGTGATGCCGCCGAATGCGGGCAGCTCGACGCTGACGACCAGCGCGTGCGCCGCCGCATAGTCGAGCGTCGTGTCGCCGAGCGTCACCTGCTTCGCGCCCTGCACGACGACGCACAACGCGGGCCGGTAGATCATCCGCTGAGGCAGGACCTGTGTGGTGGACTTCATCAGCGCGAGGCCGTCGGCCGGCGTGACGAACAGGCCGTTGCCGCCGCCGTTCGCAGCGATGTAGTCGTCGCAGGCGTTTTTCAACGCGGACAGCATTCGCACTCTCCAGAAATTTCCTGTCGGCAACAGCATACCGGTTTCCGGCCCGCTGCGAACAGCCGGGACGGGGCTTGTGGCCCATTGCAGGATCGGGCAAGAAATTCGCGCGTTAAGGCATGCGGCGCGCGGCGGCGCTGCCCATAATCCGTAGCCTCAAGCGAAACATCAACCATCTTGCACGGGATCGGAGTAAGCGCTGAAGCGCGAGCTCCGATCGACAGGAGAGAGCCATGACTACGGAAAACACCCACGTTTCTCAAGCGAAAATTGCGATCGTCACCGGCGCGAGCCGTGGTCTCGGGCGCAATACGGCGCTCAGTCTTGCAGCGGCCGGCGTCGACGTGATCGTCACCTGGCTGGCGGATCGTGCCCAGGCAGACGAGGTGGTCCAGCAGATCGAGGCGCTGGGCCGCAAGGCGGTCGCGCTGCAACTCGATGCCGGCAACGCCGCGTCGTTCGGCCAGTTCGCCGCCGACGTGCAGCGTGCGCTGAAAGACGGTTGGGCACGCGACCAGTTCGACTTTCTGGTCAACAACGCGGGCAGTTACCGCACCGCTCCGATCGGTCAGATCACGGAAGCGGACTTCGATCTGCTGTGCAACGTGCACTTCAAGGGGGTGCTGTTTCTTACCCAGGCGCTGCTGCCGCTGCTCGCAGACGGAGGCCGGATCGTCAACGTGTCGTCGGGCCTGACGCGGTTCGCCGGTTTCGGCAGCGCCGCTTATGCGTCGATGAAAGGCGCGGTCGAGGTGCTGACGCGCTACATGGCGAAGGAGTTTGCCCCTCGCGGCATCACGGTGAACACGGTGGCGCCCGGTGCGATCGAAACGGACTTCGGCGGCGGCCTCGTGCGCGACAACCGCGAGTTGAACCAGACGATCGCGGCGGCAACCGCGCTCGGCCGCGTAGGACTGCCGGACGACATCGGCCCGATGATCGCGGCGCTGCTGTCGGACGCGAACCGCTGGGTGACCGCACAGCGCATCGAGGCGTCCGGCGGGATGTTCCTGTAGATCGCGATAGATCGCCACGATTGCACAGAAAGACCCAACGAAGCGGACCATCATGAGAATGACCGATAACACGATCCTGATTACCGGCGGCACGTCCGGCATCGGGCTCGAACTGGCGCAACAGTTCATCGCGCTCGGCAACGACGTGATCGTCGTCGGGCGCAACCCGGCGAGACTCGATGCGCTGCGCGTTTCGCATCCGAAACTGCACGTGCTGCGCGGCGACGTCGGCGATCCTCGTTCCGTCGCCGCGCTGTACGAGCAGGTGGCCGGCGCGTTCCCGGATCTGAACGTGCTCGTCAATTCGGCGGGGATCATGCGGAAGATCGATCTGCAACGGCCGGACTTCGATCTCGCGGACGTCACACGCGAAGTCGAGGCGAACCTGAACGGCACGATCTGGATGGACGTGCAGTTTCTTGCCCATCTGAAGCAGAAACAGAATGCCGCAATCGTCAACGTGTCGTCGGGGCTCGCGTTCGTGCCGATGCCGATTGCGCCGGTGTACTGCGCAACCAAAGCAGCGATTCATGCGTTCACGCTGTCATTGCGGGTGCAGTTGAGGAACACCCCGGTCAAGGTGTTCGAACTGGCGCCGCCGGGAACCGACACGCCGCTTTTCCACGGCGAGTTCGCAGCGGACGACGGCGGCGGCATCAAGCCGATGGCCGTGGACGTTCTTGCCCGGCATGCGATCGACGGCATGCGGCGCGACGTTCTGGAAATCCGTCCGGGACTCGCGAACGTGTTGAAACTCGGCAGCCGGATCGCACCAAACTTCATGCTCGCGCAGACGAGCCGGTCGGTCGATGCGATGCACGGCAATGCCGGAAGCCGGCGCGCATGACGAACGCGTCGCGGGTTCTTCTTTGGGCTGCGTACGGGTGGCTGACGGCGGGCGGCGTACTGCATTTCGCGATCGACGTGGTATCGCAATACCTGCGCGGGAAGCGGGTGCCCGGTGCGGAGACGACGTTGTACTACGGGATGAACAGCGCCTATGCGTTCGGGCAGGTGCTGTTCGGCGTCGTCGGCCTGGGGTTGTGCTGGCGGGCCGCGACGCTGGCCGGCGGATTGCCGTTCGCCATGCTGTCGCTGGTCGCCGTGCTCGGCTGGCTTGCCATCGGCTTCCTGTTCATCGAATACTGGGAGCCGAAATTCGGCATCGCGGTGTTCGGGTTGCTGATCGTCGCCCGGCTGGCGATTGCGTGAGCGGGCGATTCGTCTTCAAAGCAGGGTGCGTATCCATCGGACCGCCAGCGGTCCGCACAACGCGATCCACGTAATCGCGCAGATCAGCACGGCAACCGTGACCGCCGCGCTGCCGCAATCCTTTGCGCGGCCGGACAGTTCGTGCCGTTCGAGCGAAATGCGGTCGATGGCGGCCTCGATGCTCGAATTGATCAGTTCGACGAGCAAAACCAGCAGCACCGATGCGACGAGCATCACGCGCTCGACCGCGCCGAGCGGAACCAGCACCGCGCACGGAATCAGCACGACCGCCGCGACCAGTTCCTGCCGGAAGGCGCTTTCGTTATGCAACGTCGCGACAAAACCGTCGTACGAGTGGCGGAGTGCATACAGTCCGCGCAGCACGCCGTCGCGCTTCTTGCGCGGCGGGCGGCGCGGGGTGGAATCGGTCGGACGGTCCATGATCGGAACGGCAGGTTGATTCGCGAAAGTATCACAATACGGCGGGTTTGTTTCCACGGATGGCGGGAGCCGGAAACGCGCCGGGCATAACGGTCTATCGGCACGTTGCGCGCCGCGTACCCGTGTAGATCGGGCACTACGCCAGCGAATGAGCGGCGCCAACGCAATCATCATCGCGGTCATTCGCAGGCCAGTGTATCGACCGGGCCAGCGAGCGTCATGACCACCGCCGCGCCCGACGCCCATCACTCCCCCAGCGCCTCGTTCGAAGCCTCCCGCAGACACGCGACGAACAGTTGCGCGGCCGGCAGCGTCGCATCGGCGCGCCAGTACGCGACGACTTCGCCGAGCGGTTCAAGCGGCGGCAGCGGCAGCACGCGCATCGTGCCGCGCATCGCGTGCTGGCGCGCGACCGACAGCGGCAGGATCGACAGGAACTCGCCGCCTTGCAGCAGCGCGAGATTGAGCGCCAGCGAACTCGACTCGACACTGCCTGCGGCCAGCGCGAGATCGTGCGCGGTCAGCGTCTCGATCAACGTGGCATAAGCGGGCGAGCCGTGCAGCGGCGTGATCCAGCGGCACGCGTTCAGATCGTGCCAGTCGAGCGCGCGTTCCGGCGCGCCGAGCGGATGATGCGCGCCCGCGACGAACACGAACGGCTCCCGATGCAGCGTCTCCTGCTTCAACTGCGTCTGCATGCTGTTCACGCGGTTGCGTCCGAGCGCGACGTCGAGATCGCCGTCTTCGAGCTGCTTGATCAGCCGGTCGAGCGTCGCCTCCACGAACGACAGCGACGCGTTCGGCGCGCGGCGCAGGAACAGTTGCACCGCGTTCACGGTCAGCGGCTCGGGAATGGTCACGACCGCGCCGAGCCGCACGTGGCCGCCGGTGCCCGACGCCAGCGCGCTGACGTCGCGGCGCGCCATCTCGATGTGGCGCAGCACGTCGCGCCCGCACGCGACGATCACCTGGCCGATGCCCGTCAGTTCGACCGAGTTGCCGCTGCGGTTGACCACCGGCACGCCGAGCGCGTGCTCGATCTCCGCGATCTGCTTCGAAATCGCGGGTTGCGTGACGTGGAACGCGCTCGCGACGCGCGTTACCTGGCCGAGATCGGCAAGGCTGACGAGGATGCGCAGATGCGGCAGCTTGAGGCCGCTGCGGAAGAACCGTTCGATCGACTCATGGATGGCCGACATAAGCGTTTTCCCTGATACGGCATAACCGTGTGGTTATGCGCGACTCCGAAAGAGTGATTTGCGATCAGCCGCCAAGCCCGGCTACTCTTGGCTGGATGCTCGGGTGCGCGTTTTTGCGCGATTGGCGAGCATAACAAAACGCATTGCGAAACGCTGTCCGGATCGCAGGCGACTACACGACAAACCGCGCATCGACGCGAATCAGGAGACAACCCCATGAGCGCCACTTCCTACGGCAAGCCCGCCGGCTATGCGCCGCCCGATGACATCGACGATGCGTCCGCGACCGCGGCGCTCTACCGGAAGCTGACGCGCCGCATTCTGCCGTTCCTGTTTCTCGCGTTCGTCGTCGCGTATGTCGACCGCGTGAACGTGAGTTTCGCGAAGCTGCAGATGCTCGCCGACCTGCACCTGTCGGAGACGGTGTACGGCATCGGCGCGGGCATCTTCTTTCTCGGGTACTTCATTTTCGAAGTGCCGAGCAACTTGATTCTGGATCGCGTCGGCGCGCGCCTGTGGATCGCACGGATCATGGTGACGTGGGCGGTCGTTTCCGCGGCGACGATGTTCGCGCGCGACGCAACGTCGTTCTACGTGCTGCGCTTCTTTCTCGGCGTCGCCGAAGCCGGCTTCTTTCCGGGCATCGTGCTGTATCTGTCGAACTGGTTTCCGTCGGCGCGGCGCTCGCAGATCATCGCGCTCTTCATGACCGCCATTCCGGTGTCGGGCGCGATCGGCGGCCCGCTGTCCGGCTGGGTGATGACCCGCTTCGTGAACGTCGGCGGCATGGCCGGCTGGAAGTGGCTGTTCCTGATCGAAGGGCTGGGCTCGCTCGTCGTCGGCATCGCGGCGTTCTTCCTGCTGTACGACCGCATCGATTCGGTGAAGTGGCTGAGCGCCGACGAAAAGGCGCGGCTGACCGCCGATCTGCGCCGCGACGCCGCCACCCGCGTTCCGCATTCGGTGCGCGGCGCGTTCGCGAGCGGTCGCGTGTGGCTGCTCGGCCTCACGTACTTCTGCATCGCGATGGGCAATTACGGCCTTGCGTTCTGGACGCCGACGATCATCAAGGCGAGCGGCGTCGCGAGCGTGAGCAACATCGGCTGGTTGTCGGCGGTGCCTGCGCTCATCAGCGCGGTGGCCATGGTGCTGATCGCGCGTCACGCGGACCGTCACGACGAGCGCCGCCGCCATGTCGCGACGTGCTGCGTGATCGGCGCGCTGGGCCTGCTGGCGTCGGTGCTGTCCGCTTCGAACGCGACGCTTTCGCTGATCGCCCTGGTGCTCGCGGCGATCGGCATCAATTCGATCGCGCCGGTGTTCTGGGGCATCCCGACCGCGCTGATGGGCGGCGCGGGCGCGGCCGCCGCGATCGCGGTGATCAACTGCACAGGCAATCTCGCGGGTTTCGTGAGCCCGTTCGTGGTCGGCTGGCTGTCGGATCAGAGCGGCGGCAAGTTGCTGCCGGGGATGATCGCGATCGCGGTCGCGCTTTTCATCGGTGCGCTGCTGGTGTTGGTGATGCCGGCGCGCCGTTCGTCTCATTCGCTGGAGAAGACATCTTGATGAAGTCAGGTACCGCGCCCGTGTGTCTGATCACGGGCGCATCGAGCGGCATCGGCGCGGCGAGCGCGCTGCGCTTCGCGCGCGCGGGTTATGCGGTCGCGCTCGGCAACTTCGACGCATCGACGCGCGCCGCCGCCGAAAGCGTCGCCGGGGAGTGCCGCGCATTGGGCGCGGACACGCTGATCGTCGACGCCGACGTGAGCCGCGACGCCGGCTGCCACGCGGCGATAGCGGCGGTGCGCGAACGTTTCGGACGCCTCGACGCGCTGGTGAACAGCGCGGGCACGACGCGCGTTGTCGCGCACGACGCGTTCGAGCAACTCGACGCCGACGAATTCGAGCGCGTCTATCGCGTGAACACGATCGGCCTCTATCAGATGACGCGCGCCGCGCTGCCGCTGCTGCGCGACAGCGCGAGCGACGGGTGCAGCACGAGCGTCGTCAACATTTCTTCGCTGGCGGCCATCAACGGCACCGGTTCGTCGCTCGCGTACGCCGCGTCGAAGGGCGCGGTCAACACGATGACGCTGTCGCTCGCCCGTTCGCTCGCGCCGCGCGTGCGCGTCAACGCGATTGCGCCCGGCATGGTCGACGACGGCTTGCTCCAGCATGTGCTCGACGCCTCGCGCTACGCCGCCGTGATCGATCGCATGACGACCGCCGCGCCGCTCAAGCGGGTGTCGCGGCCCGCGGAAATCGCCGATATCGCGTGGTTCCTGTGCCATGCGCCCGGGATCACCGGCCAGGTGATCGCCGCCGAAAACGGCCTGCTGCTGAACAACGGTTAACCCAACCCATCCATCACCGCCATGTCCCCACGAAACAAGCCACTGGGCAAACACCGCTCGCGCATGGTCACCGACGGCGTGACGCGCGCGCCGCATCGCGCTTTCCTGCGCGCCACCGGCCTCGACGACGAGGCGATGCAAAAGCCGTTTGTCGCGATCGTCGATACGTTCGGCGAAAACACGCCGTGCTCGATGTCGCTGGCCGCGGTGTCGGACAACGCGCGCCTCGGCATCGCGGCGGGCGGCGGCGTGCCGATCCGCGGCACCGCGATCTCGGTGTCCGACGGCACGTCGATGAATCATCAAGGCATGCGCATGAGCCTCGTGTCGCGCGAAGTCATCGCCGATAGCGTCGAGTTGTTCGTGCGCGCGCACGCGTACGACGCGCTCGTCGGCGTTGCCGGCTGCGACAAGACGTTGCCCGGCATCCTGATGGGCATGGTGCGCGTCAACGTGCCGGGCGTGTTCCTTTTCGGCGGCGCGATGCTGCCGGGCGCCGCGCCCGGCCAGTTGCCCGGCGGCGCGGGGACCGGACTGCAACGTCAGGCGACCATCCTCACGGCGATCGAAGCGGTCGGCGCCGCGCAGCGCGGCGACATCACGCGGGCACAGCTCGATGCGATCGAGAAGGGCTGCACGCCGGGCGCGGGTTCGTGCCCGGGCCAGTTCACCGCGAACACGATGGCGATGGTCGCCGAAACGCTCGGCCTCGCACCGCTGGGTTCGGCGATGGTGCCCGCCGTCTACAGCGAACGCATCGGAATTGCGCGCCGCGCCGGCGAAACGGTGATGCGCACGCTTACGCACGGCGGCCCGCTGCCGCGCGATCTCGTCACGGTGCGGAGTCTCGAAAACGCGTGCGCGGCGGTCGCGGCGACGGGCGGATCGACCAACGCCGCGCTGCATATTCCCGCGATCGCGCACGAAGCAGGCATCCGCTTTACGCTCGACGACGTCGAGCGCGTGTTCGCGCGCATTCCGCTGATCGGCGATCTTCAGCCGGGCGGGCGCTACCTCGCGCAGGACCTGCATCATGCGGGCGGCGTCCCGGCGGTGCTGAAGGCGCTGCTCAAGGGCGGGCATCTGCACGGCGACACGCTGACGCTCGACGGCCGCACGCTCGAAGACGCGTTGACGCACGCCGCGGATCCCGACGGCGAGGTCGTGCGCGCGTGCGAAGCGCCGATCGGCCAGAACGGCGGCCTCGTGATTCTGCGCGGCAACCTCGCGCCGGACGGCGCATGCCTGAAGATAGCCGGGCTGAAGTCGCTGCGGTTCGACGGCACCGCGCGCATTTTCGAATGCGAGGAGGACTGCATGGCGGTGGTCGCGGCGCGTGCCTACGAAGCGGGCGACGTGCTCGTGATCCGCAACGAAGGCCCGAAGGGCGGTCCCGGCATGCGCGAGATGCTGAGCGTGACGGCGGCGATCTACGGACAGGGGATGGGCGAGAAGGTCGCGTTGCTCACCGATGGACGATTCTCGGGCGCGACGCGCGGCATGTGCATCGGATACGTCGGACCGGAGGCGGCATTGGGCGGTCCGATCGCGTTGCTGAAGGAAGGCGATCGTATCTGCATCGATGCGATCGCGGGCAAGCTCGACGTCGATGTCGCCGCCGACGAACTCGCGCGCCGCCGTGCCGCGCTGCCGCCGCGCGCGCCGCGCCGGCTGGCTGGCGTGCTCGAAAAATACGAGGCGCTGGTGCGCCCGGCGCATCTCGGCGCGGTCACCCATTCGGGCGCGCTCGAATGGCCATACGATGCGCCGACGCATGGAGACGACGCATGAGCACGACGATGCGCATCGGCTTCTGCGGTCTCGGCAAGATGGGTTTGCCGATGGCGCGACGCCTGATCGATGCGGGACACCGCGTCGCCGTATGGAATCGCACGCATGAAAAGGCAAGGGCGTTGGGCGTAGCGTCGGCTCTATGCATTGCGTGCGAAACGCCAGAGGAGGTCGCGCGTGAATCGGATGTCGTGCTGTTGTGTCTTGCGGACGGCGTTGCGGTCGAAGACGTCGCGTTCGGCCCCCGCGGTCTCGCAATGGGCGCTCGCCGCAAGGCGTTGACCATCGTCGATCATTCGACGCTCGCACCGTCGCAGACGCGCTCGCTCGCCGCGCGCTGGCGTGATGCGACGCAAGGCGAGTGGATCGATGCGCCCGTGTCGGGCGGCACGGCGGGGGCCTCGCACGGCACGCTCGCGATCATGGCGGGCGGCGACGCCGCGTGCATCGAATCTGTCGAACCGGTGCTCGCCGCATTCGCCGCGCGCGTCACGCGGATGGGCGACAGCGGCGCCGGTCAGGCGACGAAGCTCGTGAACCAGACCATCACGATGACGACCATCGCCGCGCTTGCCGAGGCGACGAATCTTGCGCGACACGCCGGGATCGACGCATCGAAGATGTCCGCTGCACTCGCGGGCGGCTGGGCCGATTCGGTGCTGTTGCAGACAGTGCAGCCGCGTATGGTCGTGCCGCCCGGGCAACCGACCGGCTCGATCCGGACGATGCTGAAGGATCTCGACGCGGTGGCGTCACTGGCGGGCGAATGCGGCGTGGCGCTGCCCATTGCGGCACGCGTGCGCGACTGGCTCGCGCGCGCCGTCGACGAGGGATTCGGCGACGAGGACATTTCGCAGATCGTGCGGGTTTGAGCGGTGAACGCCGGGGCTCGTCTGCCGTGATCCCGGCGGCGGCTTCGGCATGTCGTGCCTGGATTGCGGGTCAGCCCGCGACGCACCTGAACCCGGCATAAACGTACTGATACCGCGGCTGAAACCAGTTGCGAAACGTCGGCCGCAGCATGCATTGAGCGGTTCTTGCTGAACCGCCTTTCATTGCGTAATGCTGGCCGTCGAAGAAGTTGGCCGAATAACCTTCATAGAACGGAAACGGCTCGAAGCCCGGCAGCGGGCCGAACACGGTCGAGGTCCACTCCCACCCGTTGCCATACAGGCCTTCGACGCCCCACGTGCTGACGCTGTCCGGCGTCGCGTCGACGTCAACCGGATTCCAGTGGCGAAAATCGAAGTTGTCCGTCAGCGAGGGCAACGCCCCATGCGCCGCGCGCTGCCACTGCGCCTCGGTCGGCAGCCGCATGCCGCGCCAGCGCGCGAATGCGCTCGCTTCCGCATGGCTGACATAAACCGGCCACGCGAGCGGCAGCGGAATTTCGTCGAACATCGTCCGCAGCCGCCATGTGCCGTCGCGCGACTCCCAGCAAACGGGGTTCTCGATGCGCTCCGCTTCCTTCCATGCCCAGTCCGCATCGGTCCACCATTCGCGCTGCCGGTAGCCGCCGTCCTGGATGAATTCGAGGTACATGCCGTTGGAAACCATATAACGGTCGATCTCGAATGCCGGCACTTCGACCTGCTGCTCGCCGAATTCGTTGTCCCAGCCGAAGATGCCGCGTTCGACGGTCATGCCGAGTTCGGTGCGTCCGGCCGGAACGGCGATCAACGAGGGGGCGACCGTGTACATGAAGTCGAGTGCAGCCGACAGGTCGGTCGGCATCGACTTCTGGTCGAACGGAAGTTGGTGGAGCATGTACGCGAGCGTTTCGACGTGCATTAACCGATGTTCGATCGCGACGTTCAGCAATTGCGCGGCGGACTCGTTGGCCGGCGCGTCGTGAGGCAGATCGAGCGCATCGAGTTGCGCGTCGATCTGTTCGCGTGACGCGCGCGCATACGAACGCACCTGCTCGATACGCGGCCAGTCGGCCGGCATGTCGGTGGGCAGCGCACCATCGACCGGGTCGATGCCGAATGCGAACAACTGATCGAGCCGCTGATCCTGCGACGGCAGGGGAAACAACCGCCGATCCAGCAGATTCCTGTCGAACGCTTCGAGATGCCCGATGTAGAACACGATCCGGTGACGTTCGCGGATCGGTCGTTCGTAAAGAAATTCGGGCTTGATGATGTCGAACAGCGCGTCGCTGGCGACACGTGCACCATGCAGACGTTGAACGAGCGGGAGCGATGAAGCGAAATTCATTGCGCCGGGTCTCCTTGCAGGGCGAGAACAGGACTGTACGCCTGTGCAGGAGTCGTGCCAACACGGAAGTTTGGTTGCAATCGCGGACGAATTGTCCGTCGGGACTCGCCGTGTGCCGCCGAAGAAGAGCGGCGCACGGGGTGGAGAAGGGAGTTACAGGTGCCGCAGGCCGTCGTGATCGACGATGCGGATCAGCTTGCCTTGCGCGTCGATCAGGCCGCGCTTTTGAAATCTTGACAGGGTGCGGCTGACCGTTTCGAGCGTCATCCCGAGGTAGCTGCCCATGTCCTCGCGGGTCATTCGGAGATTGAATTCGGCGTGGGAATAACCGCGCTGCCCGTTGCGCTCGGATACGTCGAGCAGGAACGCAGCGACGCGTTCGTCGGCGGACAGCGAGCCGAGCACCATCATCTGCGACGTTTCGCGAATCAACTGTTCGCCCATCAACCGGTGCAGGCGATCCTGCATGGCGCCGGTTTCGCGGCACATGTGCTTCAACGCCGAATACGGAACGATGCAGACCGAACTGTCTTCAAGTGCAACCGCCGTGCACGTATGTACATTAGTGCTGATTCCGTCGAGGCCGAGCGGTTCGCCGGCCAGTCGCAGACCGGTGACCTGCTCGCGGCCGTCGCGATGCGCCATCACCGTTTTCAGGGATCCTGAGCGAACCGCGTAGAGATTGTCGAACGGATCGCCGACGCGATACAGCGCCTCGCCGCGCCGCACGCTGCGCGCAGTGCAGATCAGTGCTTCGAGTTTCGGCAGATCGTCGTGAGCGAGGCCCTGCGGCATGCACAGGTGACGCATCGCACAGCTGGAGCAGCGTGCGGCACTCCGCGGACTGGCTACCGGTGCGCGATTGGTGCGGCGCACGGTGGTATGAGTAACGACAGTTGGGGTCAACATCTGCTGCTCCTGGTGGACTCGTTTTCAAGCATTGTCCCACCGGGGCTCTGACTTTGATTGGCGGCAAAACGACGCGCTTTTGAGATGAAGTGTCTTGCGCATTGTCAGATGCAGCGCTGGCCGTCAGACTCGATCCGACGGCCATTGGAAGCGTTAGCAGGATACCTGCTTTATTGCGCCGCCGTCTGTGCGCCCGCAGCAGACGGGATCAACAGCACCGGCAACGCCGATTGGCGCACGCAGCGTTCGGCGACGCTGCCGAGAATCAGCCGCTGAAATCCACGACGGCCATGCGTGCCCATCACGATCAGATCGGCGCCGAGCGTATGCGCCGCGTTCAGCACCAGCGTCGGCACGTCTTCGAGCGACGACGCTTCGCCGGTCGTCATCGCTCCGGCGACGCCTTTTTCGGTCATCACCTTGTTGAACTCGGCCGCCAGTTCATTGCCTTGCGCGATCATCTGGTTGCGCAGGATCGACGGGTCGTAGCCGGGTGCATCGAAATACATCGGCGTGTTTTCGATCACGTAATACGGCTGCAACGTCGAGCCCATCGCCTTCGCGAGTTCGAGTGCAGCGTCGAATGCGCGGCGTGACGTGTCGCTGCCATCAACGGCGACGAGAATGCTCTTGTACATGGATCCTCCGTTTGGGTCGGTGACGATATGGGCGGCGATTACTCTGGTTCGCGCCGCCTGCCCCGCGTTTGCGACGAGCATAAATGATCGCCGATAAAGATGCACTGGAATTGATTAAAGGCGGTTTTTATGTTCGTGCCGGTCGAACCGTTTGACTGCATGCACCGGTTTTTCGCCGCCGACGCCGAATTTCGGCCGGTTGCGCGCGAAAGCCCGTCCCGTTATCGTGGCGTCTTTTTGGGCGCGGCCGCGCCATCTCCTTCGTGACTTCCTCTTCCGCTCCGCTGCCGTTTCGCGACGCGCTGCTGGCCATGCTCGGCATCGGTCTCGTCAACATGCTGGTCGCGCTCGACCAGACCGTCGTCAGCACTGCATTGCCGTCGATCGTCGCCGAACTGCACGGCTTCGAGTTCTATGCATGGATCGCGAGCGCCTATCTGCTCGCGTCGGTCGTCACGGTGCCGGTGTTCGGGCGGCTCGGCGACTACTTCGGCCGCAAGCGGTTCGTGATCGCCGCGATCGTCGTGTTCACGATCGCGTCGCTGCTGTGCGGGCTCGCGACCGGCATGCGCTTCCTCGCGATCGCGCGGGCGTTGCAGGGGATCGGCGGCGGGATGATGGTCGGCACCGCGTTCGCGGCGATCCCCGATCTTTTTCCCGATCCGCGTGCGCGGGTCCGCTGGCAGGTGGTGATGGCGGCCGCCTACGGGATCGGCACCGCCGCCGGGCCGTCGCTCGGCGGCTGGCTCAGCCAGCATTTCGGCTGGCGTTCGACCTTCCTCGTGAACCTGCCGGT
Source organism: Paraburkholderia caballeronis (assembly GCF_900104845.1). NCBI lineage: Bacteria > Pseudomonadati > Pseudomonadota > Betaproteobacteria > Burkholderiales > Burkholderiaceae > Paraburkholderia > Paraburkholderia caballeronis. Next base: position 2,182,484 of record NZ_FNSR01000002.1, read on the forward strand.
CGGCGCGCTTGCCCTTTATTTCGTGTGGGTGCATCTGCCGGACTATCGGCGCGAGCGGACCGGCGAAGTGCGGATCGACTGGACGGGCGCCGCGCTCGTCGCAGTCGTGCTCGGCAGTTTCCAGATGTTCATCGAGGCAGTGCCGAAAGACGGCTTCACGACCGGCAACCTGGTGCTCGCCGCCGTCGCCGCGCTCGGCGCAGTCGCGCTGCTGCAGTGCGAGCGTCGTGCGACGCATCCGATCATCCCGCTCGACCTGTTCCGCGATCCGCAACTCGTCACGTTGTTCGCGCTGTCGATGCTGTCCGGCTTCGTGATGTTCTCGCTGATCTTCTTCGCGCCGCTGCTGCTGCAGGGCGGCTTCGGGCTGTCGCCGCAGCGCGCGGGCCTGCTTGCTACGCCGATTGCCGCGTGCATCGCGCTCGGCAGCCTGATCAACACGCGGATCGTGGTCCGGCTGTCGAGGCCGACCGCGATCCTGACCGCCGGCTTCGCGCTGCTGGTCGCGGCGTCGGTCGGGCTCGCGTTCGCGAAGCGCGACACGCCGCATCCGTGGCTCGAACTCGCGATGTCGGCGGTCGGCATCGGGCTCGGTTTCATCCTGAACAATCTGAACGTGTTCGGCCAGGAGATCGCCGGCCGCGAGCGTTTCGGGATCACGACCGCGCTGCTGCAGTCGACGCGGATGGTCGGCGGCATGCTCGGCACCAGCATCGTCGCGACGATCGTCAATCACCGCTTCGCGGCGGGCGTCGGCGACGCGCTGCAGGTGCTCGGCAAGCAGGTCAGTGCGGTATGGGAGCCGAAGCTGTCGGACCCGCGCGTGCTCGTCGACGAATCGCTGCGCGATGCGCTGCTCGTGCAGATGCACGCGGCGGGCCTCGACGGTCCGGCGCTTTTCGACGCGATCCGCCGCGTGCTGGTGGACGCGATTCACTTAGGCATCGGGCTGACCGGATGCGCGGCGCTCGCGGCGGCGCTGCTCGTGCGCCGGATCGCGCATATCCGGTTCCGTCGCGCGTCGCCGGGGGCGGACACCGCAAGCCAGCCTGACTGAACCGTTGTATTCGCGCGACGGAAGTGCCTCGGTCCACCGGTGCACTTCGCGCATTTTCACTGCCTCCGGCCGGTCATGCGGGTAAGCTAGATCGGCTGTGGAAACGGTACCAGCCGTATCCTGCCGGACGGCTGCACTATGCCGCCGCCGCCATCGGTCCGAACAGCGCATTACGCGTCTGCGGACTCACCGCGATTTCCAGCGCCACTGCATTTTCGACGCCGATCCTCAACGGCGCGCCGAGCCGCCCCAGTTCGATGCCAGTCCGGCGCAGCAGCCGCTCGATCGGCGTCGTCGTGACCGTCACGTAGCGCGTGATGCCCATCCGGTCGGCGAACGTCACGAGCGAGTGGATCGCATGCATCGTGACGTCCGCGAAGCCGAACGCCTGCTCGCCGCCCGCCTCGATCGCGAAGCGGCTCAATTCCCAGATATGGCGGCCCGCCGGCGCATCGTTGCCGTGCAGCAGTTGCGGAAACGTATCGCGCAGCATGTTCGGGCCTTCGGTCGGCATCAGCCGCCAACAGCCGCGCACCGTGCCGAGCGAGTCCTGGATCAGCATGTAATGCGGACCCAGCGCGTCGTAACCGTCGATCTCCATGCCGGCGATCGTCGGAACGTCCCAGCCCATCCGGTCCTTGAATACGCGGGCGCGGAGCCGGTACATCTCGTTGATGTCCTCGTTGTCGAATTCCTGCCTGAGTCCGATGCGGATCGCTGCTTGCATAAGGGTTCTCCCGATTGACGTATGGGGCGCTCCAATACGTCTCGAAACTTATGCATTCTGGATAGAAAAAACACCTATCCAACTGGATAGGTGTGCAGGCAGGGACAGTTCGGGAGAATGACTCCCGCGGCATCAGTCACCAGGCATAAACAGCGAGAGATACACCATGGAACTTCTGGAACATCACTGGCAGGCGGGTACGCATCCGGTTTCGACGGCCGGCGAACTGTCCTCGGTCATCGACCGGGTTCTGATCATTGCGTATCGGAAAAAGAAGAAGGAAAGCCAGCGGCGCTTCTGGGCGCGCTTCGGCGTGACGCAGTCGCGCGGCAGCCGCTTCGAATCGGGCGCGGAGATTCCCGCACCGGTGTCGATTCTGCTCGGGCTGTATTTCAACAAGACGATTTCGGATGGCGACCTTGGCCGGGCCGAGCGCGTGCTGCGCCGCCCCGAACCGACCGGCTTCATCAGCCAGGGTCAATAAGGCCGAGCTGGGTGGCGATCACGGCGGCCGCCCGCCGTGAATTGACGCCGAACTTCGCACGGATGTTCTTCATGTGGAAGTTCACGACGGCTTCGGAGCAGCCCAGGATATGGGAGATTTCCCACGTGGACTTGCCGAGTGCCGTCCACTTCAGGCATTCGCGTTCACGGGGTGTGAGCTTCGGAATCAGCGCCTGCGCGTGCGCGCTCAGATGGCGCTGGCTCGTGTCCAGCACGAGGTCGCGTAGCAGCGCGAGGTCCGGCAACGAATGGTTCACCTGATTCGTGAATCCTTCGGTCGGGTTTGCATCGCTGACGAAGCACAGCATTCCCGCTTCCTGATGCGGGCCGTGAATCGGCAGCGTGACGCCGGCGCGGAGCCCATGCGCCTGGGCTTCCTCGTACATCGACTTTTGCGGCTTCGTCGAAAAGAGTCCCGGCGACCATAACAGCGGAGCGGAACGCGACGCGCAATGCGACACGGTCGGATCGATGTACGCAAAACCTTCGTCGATGTACGTCTGCCGCCATGACGACGCGTAGTTGGTTCGCACGAACGCATCTTCGAGCCGCATGCCCGGTCGAGGCAGAATCGCGAGCAACACCCGGTCGAAGCCCCACGTGCCGGCAAGGCGCGCGACCGCGTCGAACCACACGTCCTCTTCGGGCGCGTCGAGTACGGGCTGCATTTGCTCGATGAAATTTAGCGGCACCTGAAAACTCTCCCTCGGCAGCAGGCCGGACCGGCCATCCATGGCTGTGCGACGCGCAAGCCCGCTTCTTCAGACGTAACAATTTATCATCAATTTTTACCGAATTGGTCTTTTCCCGGCGGTTCGCCCGTTGCGCAGTATGGATATTGGTCAGGAATATTCGTGAATTGCAGGCAGGACGGGGCTTACGCCTGATTGGATGGTGCGAATCGATTTAAGTCCGACCACGCGGAAATGGTGAATACGCCGTTTTAAATTTATTTAATTGGCGAATGCGCGTTGACGAAGGGGGATAAGGCGTGAGCGAACGCGGAGACCGCCGGCCTCCGCATGTCGAAATACCTAAGTATTAACGCGTAGCCGACCGCAACTCGATGATCCGCGCGGGCCGTACGTGATTCAGCGAGTAATGGAGCCGGCCGGGACTGCGCCGCCCGCCAGGCGACTGGGGATCACCGAAGCGCGAGTCGGCGTCGTCCCGCACCTCGGGTTCGGCCATTCCCATATCGACTACCTCGTAACCCGGTTGCGTCGCGAACAACAACCGGTGCGCGCCGAAGCGGCTGTCGAAACCCGCCAAACCATCGGGTTCTTCCGGCATGCTGTTGTCGAGCGTCGCGTTGCTGGTCGTCACTTCGTCCGGGCTGATCGGCCCGTCACCCGCGAGACGCGCGGCCTCGCGGTTCTTGCCATCGGTATCGACGGTGCTGTCGTGCGTGCGGTCGTTATGCAGTTCGGCGCTGCGCGGGCGGCCCTCTACGTCGGTTGTCGCGGGGCGGCGCGTGTCGTCGCTGGTGCTCATGGTGCGTCCTCCTGTGAAGGTCGTACACCCCGTTTTCAGCAAGACGCGTTCCGCAAGCGCGTCGCGCGGCATTGCGCCGTGCGCGGTTCGCCAGGAGAACGCTCCCGATGATTTTGCTTTTTTTCGTTGGATCGGGATTTTTCCTCGGAGTATGATCCTCTTTCAACGAGTTGGCGCGCTATCCTTCGACGGCCCCGGCACACGGGCCGTGGCGTGGTTTTGCCGCATGATCCCGACGCGCCTTCCCTATCGGACAAGGCAGTCAGGGGCGGGTGACATACATGCACTTCGACGCTGCATTCACGCATCGCGGCTACTTGCTCAATTGCGAGCCGGCACGCACCGGCGATGGGACGTATCAGCCTTACGTGGTGATCTCGCGCTCCAGTGACGGCGAACTGGTCGCCAACCGCTTTTTCCCGGCCGAACTGCGCTTCGACGACGAAGCCGCCGCTATCGCGCACGCGCGCGACTGGGCGGTGCGCTGGATAGACGCGAGCAGCATCACGATATGAACCGCCGGCCGCGCCCGGCGAATCCGGTCAAAAAGCGGTAATCTTGCGGGTCGTTTCACTTCGTGAGCGGCCCGTGCGGCCGCTGCCGCTTCACCATGCCAAAAAACGCTTCCTCCGACTGGGGCCTCGAACAGATCGTTGCCGACCTGCGCGCGTCGCGCGAGGAACTGCATCGCACGCGTCATCCGCTCGGCATCCGCGAACTGCCGTCGGGCGACGCGATGATCAGCATTGTCGCCGGCCTGCGCGCCGCGATGTTCCCGACGCATTATGGCGAACCCGATCTGACGGACGAGAGCGTCGACTATTACGTCGGCCACACGCTCGAAACGACGCTGAAGCTGCTCGCCGAGCAGATCCGTCGTGCGCTCCGCTTCGTGCCGGAGAACGCCGGCGTGGCGGACGATGCGCTGCGCTCGCGCGCCCGCGACGTCGCCCGCGCGTTCGCCGCGCAACTGCCCGGCATCCGCGCGCTGCTCGTCAGCGACATCCAGGCGGCGTTCACCGGCGACCCGGCCGCGCAGAACATCACCGAAATCCTGCTGTGTTATCCGGGCATCCTCGCGATGACGCATCACCGGCTCGCGCATGCACTGCATCGTCTCGGCGTGCCGCTGCTGGCCCGCTTCATCAACGAGATCGCGCATTCGGCCACCGGCATCGATATTCATCCGGGTGCGCAGATCGGACCGAGCTTCTTCATCGACCACGGCACCGGCGTCGTGATCGGCGAAACCGCGATCATCGGCGAGCGCGTGCGCGTGTACCAGGCGGTGACGCTCGGCGCGAAGAGCTTCGCCGCCGATCTCGACGGCACGCTCGTGAAGGGCAATGCACGTCACCCGATCGTCGAGGACGACGTCGTGATCTATGCGGGCGCGACGATACTCGGGCGCGTGACGATCGGGCGCGGCTCGGTGATCGGCGGCAACGTGTGGCTCACGCATAGCGTGCCGCCCGGCAGCAGCGTGCGCCAGGGGAAGATCCGCGAACTGGAGCGCGGCGAGGAAAATCCGGGCAAATGACGGAGAAGGCGCGCGGCCGGCATCGCGCCGCGCGCTTTCATCGGGAGGGACTCAGGTGTTCGACAGACTCGCCGACGCCTGATTGCCGACAATCGCGAGAAACTCGCGGCGCGTCGAAGGATCGGTGCGGAACGTGCCGAGCATCCGCGACGTGACCATCTCGACGCCGGCTTTATGCACGCCGCGCGTGGACATGCACTGATGCGACGCTTCGAGGATCACGCCGACGCCCTTCGGCTGAAGGATATCGTTCAGCGTGTCCGCGATCTGCGCGGTCATCTTCTCCTGGATCTGCAGCCGCTTCGCGAACGCATCGACGAGGCGCGCGAGCTTCGAAATGCCGACGACCCGATGCTCGGGCAGATACGCAACGTGCGCGCGCCCGATGATCGGCACCATGTGATGTTCGCAATAACTCTCGAAGCGGATGTCCTTCAGCACGATCATCTCGTCGTAGCCGTCGACTTCGGAGAAGGTGCGCGACAGGATCTCGCGCGGGTCTAACTGATAGCCTGCAAAAAACTCTTCGAACGCACGCGCGACGCGCGCCGGCGTATCGATCAATCCTTCGCGCGTCGGGTCGTCGCCGGCCCACCGCAACAGCACGCGCACCGCATCTTCCGCTTCCGTCCGGCTGGGTCGGCCCGCCGGCTCGCTGATCTGGGTCTTCGCTTTCTTCGCCTTGTCGGCGGTCTTCTTGTCGCTCATTCATCGGCTCCTGTCCTGTGACGCGCACCGCTGCGGCGCGCCCCACGAGCGGGCATTGTTTCATGTTTTACGCGCGGCCGTGCGCCGCGCCGCGCGGTCACTTCGGCCACTCGTCCAGCGCGTCGTTGAACAGTTCGGACACGACACTGCGCAGCCATTCGCCTCGCGGCGCGTTGTGATACTTGCGATGCCAGTGCTGCTTCAGATCGAAGCGCGGCAGCGGCAACGGCGGCTCGACGATCGTGATCGATGCATGTTCGGACACATACGCGAAGCCGATTGCATGCGGCACCGTCGCGATCAGATCGGTTCGCGTGAGGATGAACGGCAGGCTCATGAAGTGAGGTGTTTCGAGCACCGCGCGGCGACGCAGCCGCTTCTTCTCCAGGTAATGCTCCAGCACTTCCTGGCTGCGGCCTTCCGCGCGCACGACCGCATGCCCGAGCGACAGGAACTGCTCGACGGTCATCGTCGTGCCGGCCAGCGGATGGTTGCTGCGCATCAGGCAGATGAAGCGATGTGTGAACAGCCGCTGCTGGAAGAAATTGTTGCCGCCGAGATCGGGGAAATAACCGATCGCGAGATCGATGTCGCCGGATTCGAGACCGCGTTCGACCTGGCCCGGCGGCACCGATACGGACCGCAGGTTCGCATGCGGCGCGCGTTCCGCGAACAGTTGCAGCAGCCGCGGCAGGAACACGATTTCGCCGACGTCCGACAACGCGATCGAGAACGTATGCGTGCTGGTCGCCGGATCGAACTCCTGCGCCGCGAGCATGCCTTTCTCGATGCGGATGAGCGCGTCGCGGGCGGCAGGGATCAAGGCGAGCGCGCGCGGCGTCGGCTCCATGCCGCGCGACGTGCGCACGAACAGCGGATCGCCGAAGTATTCGCGCAGCCGGCCGAGCGCCGTGCTCACGCGCGGCTGGCTCACGCCGAGCCGTTCGGCCGCGCGGCTCACGTTGCGCGCGTCTTCCATCGCGACGAGATACGGGATCAGGTTGAGATCGAGATCCTGCATGCGGGAGCGGGTTATATCCATGGCTTATAAAGCATAGCGGCAGAATTCCGATTCCGGATATGGGGGAAATTGCCGACCCGGTGCTTGTCCGGCCGGCTTACGCATGAAAGTGCAGCCGATAGCCGATGCGGACGGTGCCGCTGCATCGGCTGTCGAATCGCAGCACAATGGTTCCGCTTTGAAGCTGTGCCGCCGCGCGTGCGGGAAAGCCGCGCCTTGACAACCGGCGGCGCCGGCTTCGATAATGCGCCGAGCGTTCGCTGAACGAATGTGTGTTCGTATAGAGAACTTTTGTGGATCCGGCGATGCGGCTCGACCGCGCCGCGCGTTCTATCGGGAACAGGCATGATCAACAAGATTTTCGAGTCACTCCAGTCGGCGGTGGCCGACGTCCACGACGGCGCGACGGTGATGATCGGCGGCTTCGGCACGGCCGGCATGCCCGCCGAACTGATCGACGCGCTGATCGAGCAGGGCGCGCGCGATCTCACGATCGTCAACAACAACGCCGGCAACGGCGACATCGGCCTCGCGGCGCTGCTGAAGGCGAAGCGCGTGCGCAAGATCGTCTGCTCGTTTCCGCGCCAGACCGATTCGTACGTGTTCGACGCGCTGTATCGCGCGGGCGAGATCGAGCTGGAACTCGTGCCGCAGGGCAACCTCGCGGAGCGGATTCGCGCGGCCGGCGCCGGCATCGGCGGTTTCTTCACGCCGACCGGCTACGGCACGAAACTCGCGGAAGGCAAGGAAACGCGGCTGATCGACGGCAGGCACTACGTGCTCGAAGCGCCGCTGCACGCGGACTTCGCGTTGATCAAGGCGCATCGCGGCGACCGCTGGGGCAACCTCGTGTACCGCAAGACGGCGCGCAACTTCGGCCCGATCATGGCGAGCGCCGCGAAGGTCGCGATCGCGCAGGTGTCGGAAGTCGTGCCGCTTGGCGAACTCGATCCGGAAGTGATCGTCACGCCCGGCATTTTCGTGCAGCGCGTGATCGCCGTGCCGCAGGCGGCGCACGGTTCGGAATCGGCGCAACCCGCCAGCCACGCGGCCTGACGCAACGGAGACATGCAATGAAACGCTTGAATCGCGATGAAATGGCGAAGCGCGTCGCCGCGGACATTCCCGAAGGCGCGTATGTGAACCTCGGGATCGGCGTGCCGACGCTGGTCGCCAACCACCTCGACCCGAGCAAGGAAATTTTCCTGCACAGCGAGAACGGTCTGCTCGGCATGGGCCCCGCGCCCGCGCCCGGCGAAGAGGACGATGAACTGATCAACGCGGGCAAGCAGCACGTGACGCTGCTGACCGGCGGCGCGTTCTTCCATCACGCGGACTCGTTCGCGATGATGCGCGGCGGCCATCTCGACTATTGCGTGCTCGGCGCGTTCCAGGTGTCGGTTCACGGCGACCTCGCGAACTGGCACACCGGCGCGCCCGATGCGATTCCGGCGGTCGGCGGCGCGATGGACCTCGCGATCGGCGCGAAGCAGGTGTTCGTGATGATGGAACTGCTGACGAAGCAGGGCGAGAGCAAGCTGGTCGCCGAGTGCTCGTATCCGGTGACGGGCGTGCAGTGCGTGGACCGCGTGTACACCGATCTGGCCGCGTTCGACGTGACGCCGGACGGCCTCGCGGTGCGCGAGATCTATTCGGACCTCGGCTTCGACGAACTGCAGAAGCTCGCCGGCGTGCCGCTGATCGACGCGACGCAGGGCCGTCGCGCCGCGTAAGCCGATGCGGCAACCACGAGACGGCGGCCGGCGGCGTTGCACGCCGGCCGCTGCATCGTGGCGATTCCGTCGTACGCTTCCCCGTTTTCCAACCCGTCGAATCCACCATGCCTGAACGCCTGACCGGCTTGATCTGCGGCACCGAGCCGATGAACAACGTGTGGTCGTCGCGCTCGACGCTGCAACGCATGCTCGACGTCGAAGCGGCGCTCGCGCGCGCGTCCGCCGCGCACGGCGTGATTCCGCATGCGGCGGTGCCGGCGATCGTCGCCGCGTGCGACGCGGACCAGCTCGATGCGGGCGGACTCGCGCGCTCGGCGGCGCTCGGCGGCAATCTTGCGATTCCGCTCGTCAAGCAGTTGACCGCGCGCGTGAACGAGCGCGACCCGAACGCCGCGAAATACGTGCACTGGGGCGCGACGAGCCAGGACATCATCGACACCGCAACCGTGCTGCAACTGCGCGACGCGCTCGACCTGATCGAACGCGGGCTCGACGACACGTGTGCGTCGCTGGCGATGCTCGCGCGCGAGCATCGCACGACGCCGGCGATCGGCCGCACGTGGCTGCAACAGGCGCTGCCGATCACGCTCGGCCTGAAGTTCGCGCAGTGGCTCGATGCGCTGCTGCGCCATCGCGAACGGCTCTCCGAACTGCGCGAACGCGCGCTCGTGCTGCAGTTCGGCGGCGCGGCCGGCACGCTCGCGAGTCTGCGCGACGAAGCGCAGGCCGTGAGCGCATCGCTGGCCGGCGAACTGAAGCTCGCGCGGCCGACGCTGCCGTGGCACACGCAGCGCGACCGCATTGCGGAAGCCGCGTCGTTCTTCGGGATGCTGATCGGCACGCTCGGCAAGATCGCGCGCGACGTGTCGCTGCAAATGCAGACCGAAGTCGGCGAACTCGCGGAGCCGGCCGCGGCGGGCAAGGGCGGTTCGTCGACGATGCCGCACAAGCGCAACCCGGTCGGCTGCGCGGCGGTGCTGACCGCCGCGACGCGCGCGCCGGGGCTCGTCGCGACCGTGTTCGCGGGGATGGTGCAGGAGCACGAACGCGCGCTCGGCGGCTGGCAGGCCGAGTGGGACGCGCTGCCCGACCTCGCGCGTCTCGCGGGCGGCGCGCTGTTCCATATCGGGCAGATCGTCGGCGGGCTCGACGTGCGGCCCGAACGCCTCGCCGCGAATCTCGACGCCACTAATGGGCTGATTCTCGGCGAAGCGGTGATGCTCGCGCTCGGCGATCACATCGGCCGGCTCAACGCGCACCACGTCGTCGAACAGGCGTCGAAGGCGGCTGTGCAGAGCGGCCGCTCGCTGTACGACGTGCTGGCGGCCGATCCGGCCGTCATGGATCATCTGGGCGCGGAGCGGTTGCGCGCTTTGCTCGATCCGGCCAATTATGCGGGCGAGGCACACGCGTTCGTCGATGCGGTGCTCGCGTCGTACGCGCAGCACGCGCCCCGTTCTTCATCGTAGACATACCAGGGAGTAGCACGCATGCCTTACGCAGCAGTAAACGGCACGAAGCTGTATTACCGGATCGACGGCGCGGCGGACAGCAATGCACCGTGGCTCGTGTTGTCGAATTCGCTCGGCACCGACGTGTCGATGTGGGCGCCGCAGGTGCCGGAGTTCGCCAAGCACTTCCGCGTGCTGCGCTACGACACGCGCGGCCACGGCCGCTCGGATGCGCCGAAGGGGCCGTACACGATCGGGCAGTTGACCGGCGACGTGATCGGCCTGCTGGATCAGCTCGGGATCGCGCGCGCGCATTTCGTCGGGCTGTCGATGGGCGGCCTGACCGGCGTTGGTCTCGGCGCACGTTACGCTGCGCGGATCGATCGCCTCGTGCTGTGCAACACCGCCGCGAAGATCGGCTCGCCGCAGGTGTGGGAGCCGCGTGCGGAACGCGCGCGCAACGAAGGGATGGCGGGGCTCGCGGACGCGGTGCCGCAACGCTGGTTCACGCCCGCGTTCATCGAGCGCGAGCCGCTGGTGATCGCTCAACTGCGCGACAACCTCGCGCATACCGACAACGAAGGTTACGCGTCGAACTGCGATGCGATCAACGCGGCGGACCTGCGCGGCGAGGCGTCGTCGATCAAGGCGCCGACGCTCGTGATCTCCAGCACCCACGACCTCGCGGCGACGCCGGCGCAAGGCCGCGAACTCGCGGAGTCGATCGACGGCGCGCGCTATGTCGAACTGGGCGTGTCGCATATCTCGAACATCGAGGCCGCTGAAACGTTTACCGGCATCGTGCGCGACTTTCTGCTGGAGTCGAAATGAACGAAGACGAACGCTACGAAGGCGGGCTGAAGGTGCGTCGCGCGGTGCTCGGCGACGCGCACGTCGATCGCTCGATTGCGAACCGCAACGCGCTGACCGAGGAATTCCAGGCGCTGATTACGCGTTATGCGTGGGGCGAGATCTGGACGCGCGAGGGCCTGCCGCGCCATACGCGCAGCCTGCTGACGATCGCGATGATGATCGCGCTGAACCGCAGTGAGGAACTGGCGCTGCATCTGCGCGCGGCGAAGAACAACGGCGTCACGCGCGACCAGATCAAGGAAGTACTGATGCAGGCCGCGATCTATTGCGGCGTGCCGGCCGCGAACTCGGCCTTCCATCTGGCCGACAAGATCTTCCGCGAAGAGGACGGCGCGCAGGGCTGAGGTCCGGTGCGCATGCCGCGTCCGGGAACGGCGCGGCGTTGCCGATGAACAGGCAATGAACGGCCCGGTCGACGGGCCGTTCGACCATCGCAGAGAGCCGTCCCCATGCAGACGGCTCCGCATGAAAAAACCGACAACTGCGCCCGTGCGGCATGCCGCGCGACGACGAGAGGAGACACGACGATGGCCACCGCCCCGCGCACGCTCGACGTGCAGCAGTTCATCGATGAACGGCGTTTCTCGCCGTATCAATGGTTCATTCTTGCGCTGTGTTTTCTGATCGTCGCGACCGATGGGTTCGACACCGCCGCGATCGGCTTCGTCGCGCCGTCGCTCGGGCAGGAGTGGCACGTCGGCAAGGCCGCGCTCGGGCCGGTGATGAGCGCGGCGCTGGTCGGCCTCGCGATCGGCGCGCTCGCGTCCGGACCGCTGGCCGACCGGATCGGCCGCAAGCGCGTGCTGGTCGGCTCGGTCGTCACGTTCGCGCTGTTCAGCGTCGGCTGCGCGTTCGCCAGCTCGGTGACGGAACTTGGGCTGCTGCGCCTCGCGACCGGCATCGGCCTCGGCGCGGCGATGCCGAACGCCACGACGCTGATGTCCGAATACGCGCCGGCGCGCAAACGCTCGTTTCTGGTGAACACGATGTTCTGCGGGTTCACCGTCGGTTCGTCGGCCGGCGGTCTCGTCGCGGCCGCGCTGATTCCGGGCTACGGCTGGCGCAGCGTGTTCATCGCGGGCGGCGTGCTGCCGCTCGTGTTGAGCGTCGTGCTGATCGGGCTGCCGGAATCGCTGCGTTTCATGGTGCTGCGCGGCTGGCCGGCCGAACGCATCGCGGCGGTGCTGCGCCGGATCGCGCCGCGCGAGTCGTTCGACGGCGCGCGTTTCGCGTTGCCCGAGGAGCCTTCGCTGCAGAAGCAGTCGGGCGCGTCGATCGTGCTGTCGTCGCGCTTTCGCAGCGGCACGCTGCTGCTGTGGATCACGTATTTCTCCGGGCTGCTCGTTTATTACCTGCTGACCAGCTGGCTGCCGACGCTGATTCGCGACACGGGTTTCACCGTGCGCGAGGCCGCGCTCGTGACCGCGTTGTTTCCGCTCGGCGGCGGCATCGGCGCAATCGGCGTCGGCTGGCTGATGGACCGCTTCGAGCCGCATCGCGTGATCGCCGTTACGTACGTCCTCACCGGTATTTTCGTGTGGCTCGTCGGCCGGCAGTCGGACAGCCTCGCGTGGCTCGCGGCGATTACGTTCGTGGCCGGCGTCTGCATGAACGGCGCGCAGTCGTCGCTGCCGACGCTCGCCGCCGCGTTTTATCCGACGAGCGGACGCGCGACCGGCGTCGCGTGGATGCTCGGCGTGGGCCGCTTCGGCGGGATCTTCGGCGCGTTTTCCGGCGGCCTGCTGCTACAGGCGAACTTCGGCTTCGGCACGATCTTCGCGATGCTCGCGGCGCCGTCGCTCGTCGCGGCCGGCGCGCTGCTCGCCAAGCGCGCGGTTAGCCTGCGCGACGCGCGGGAGCCGGACGCGCGCGGCGTCGCGTAACCTCCATTGCACGAATCGCGCCGAAGGAAACGTTCCATCCGGAATGACCTGCGCGCGACAGCCGATGAACGGCTAATCGAAAACCGGCGACTCGACGCCGAGCACCTTGTGCAGCCGCGTGCTGGTCGTCGTGTACTCGACGTGTATCCGGCGCTCCGGAAACACGTGATGCGCGGCCCCGTACGCGGCGAGCGCCGCCTCGTGGAAGCCGGACAGGATCAGCTTCTTCTTGCCCGGATACGTGTTCACGTCGCCGACCGCGAAGATGCCCGGCACGTTGGTCTCGAACGACGCGGTATCGACCGGTATCTGCCGGCGCTCGACGTCGATGCCCCAGCGCGCGATCGGGCCGAGCTGCGGCGACAGGCCGAAAAACACCAGCAGGCAGTCCAGTTCGAGCGAACGCGTGATGCCGTCGCCGCCCGTCACCTTGATGCGCTTCAGCAAGCCGTTGTCGTCGTCGAAGCCGGTCACCTGGCCGGTGATCGACTGCATCCGCCACGCCTCGCACAACACGCGCATCTTCGCGACCGACGCGGGCGCCGCGCGAAAGCCTTCGCGCCGGTGCAGCAACGTCACGCTCTGTGCGATGTCGACGAGATCGAGCGCCCAGTCGAGCGCGGAATCGCCGCCGCCGCAGACGACCACCTCCTTGTCGCGGAACTGCTCCGGCGCGCGCACGCGGTAGAACAACTGGCTGTCGCGGTAACGCTCGATGCCGGCGACCTTCAGCGTGCGCGGCTGGAACGAACCGACGCCCGCCGCGATGAAAACCGTATTCGCGACGAAACGCGTGCCTTTGCTGGTCGACACGTTGAAGCGGCCGTCGCGGCGGTGCTCGACGGTCTGCACTTCTTCGCCGAGATGAAACGTTGCACCGAACGGCTCGATCTGCGCCATCAGCGAATCGACGAGTTCGCGGCCGGTACAGACGGGAACGGCGGGAATGTCGTAGATCGGCTTGTCCGGATAGAGTTCGACGCACTGGCCGCCGACCTTCGGCAGCGAATCGACGACGTGCGCGCGGATTTCGAGCAGGCCCAGTTCGAACACCTGGAAGAGGCCGACCGGCCCGGCGCCGACGATCAGCGCGTCGGTTTCGATGGGCTGTTGCGGTTCGGCAATATCGGGCTGGGCGTGGACCGTGGCGGCATCGGTCATGCAATTCTCCTTGCGAAGCGGGATCGGTAGAGGCCGATGCGAACGAAGGTCACGTGCGTCGCCGGTCGATCGCCTCTCGCAGCATGCCGTGCGCATGCGCCGGTGCGACACTCGGACCGGCGCGCGCGGCAACGGGAACAGCGATGCGATGAGCAGAACGCTCGCCTCGGCGGGGACGTACCAGCACAGAAAGCCGTGCACATTACGGAGCGGCCATGCCGGTCGCAGGCCTACTCCTCCGCGTCGCGTTCGGCGACGTAACGGCGCAGGCTCGCGAGCAGCGCCGCTTCCTGCGCGCGGTTGTCCGCTTCGTTCGGCGAGCCTGCTTCGGCTTCCTCACCGAACATCGACCGCGGCGCGTCGTACAGATCGAGTTCGCGGCCCTCGCGGAATACGCGGATTTCGCGCGTCGCGGCGAGGTATTCGGCGATCCAGTGGATGCCTTCGATATGCGCTCCCACCCGCATCGGTGCTTTCATCGGACTCTCCCTGAGCCACCGGCCGTCGGCCTTGCAGCGGCGATACGCACACCATACCCCGATGCCGCGCGCCGCGCATTGGCTGCGTCCGCGCGGGGTCGGGTACGCGCGTTGCTGAAAACCCGATGCCTCTCTACCTGAACCCCCAGGAGGACTGTCATGCCGGAAAGGAAAACCATGGAACGCGCACGCGAAGCGAAGCGCGAGGGCAAGGCGCCGGGTACGCAGGCCGGCGCGTTCGTGAAGGAAGAGATCGACCACGTGCGCGAGGGCCGGCACGGCGTGCGATCCGCGAAACAGGCGGTCGCGATTGGGCTGTCGAAGGCGCGGCGCGCGGGTGTGGCGGTGAAGCCGCCGCCGGCCGGCAGCGCGAGCGCGAAGAAGGCCGGCGCGTCGGCGGGCAAGACGGCGGCGAAGAAGCCGGCCGCGAAGAAAACGGCTACGAAGAAGCCTGCGACGAAGGCCGCGACCGCGAAGAAGTCCTCGGCAAAGGCAACGTCAGCGAAAAAGACCGCGGCAAAGCGCACGACGTCCGCCAGGACGACTTCAGCGCATCACAGCGCGAGCACCGAATCGACGGCGAAGCGCGCCCGCGCGGCCACCGGCGCGCTGAAGCGCGAGAGCGGGGCGGGGGCGAGCAAGACCGCGCTGTCGAAGCAGGCGAAGAGCGCCGCGAGCCGCCGCCCGGCGTCGAGCCGTTCGGCCGCCGCAAAGCAGGCGTCGCGCACGAAGGGTCATGCGGCGCGGTCGGCGGCCGCAAAAAAGGCGGCCCATACCCGGGCCGCCCGTTCGCATCATTGACGACGGATGCACGGCGCGCGCGGCGCGCCGTGTGCCGTTACTGCACCGTCGCGAGCACGCTGCGCACGGTGTCGAAGATCCGCGCGATCTCTTCTTCGCTGACGATCAGCGGCGGCGAGAACGCGAGGATGTCGCCGGTGAAGCGGACCAGCACCCCCGCCTCGAAGCACTTGACGAACGCTTCGTATGCGCGCGCGCCGGGTGCGCCGTCGCGCGACTCCAGTTCGATGCCCGCCACCAGCCCGAGGTTGCGGATGTCCTTCACGTGCTTCGCGTCGCGCAGCGAATGCGCGGCGGCCTCGAACTTCGGCGCGAGGCCGTTCGCGCGTTCGAACAGGCCGTCGCGGCGATACAGGTCGAGCGTCGCGACAGCGGCGGCGGCCGCGAGCGGATGCGCGGAATACGTATAACCGTGGAATAGCTCGATCGCGCCCGGCGCGCCGCCGTTCACGACCGCGTCGTGCACCGCGCGGCTCGCCGCGACGCCGCCCATCGGCACCGCTGCGTTGTTGATCGCCTTCGCCATCGTCAGCAGGTCCGGCGTCACGCCGAAATATTCGCTTGCGGTCGCCTTGCCGAGGCGGCCGAATCCGGTGATCACCTCGTCGAAGATCAGCAGGATGCCGTGTTTCGTGCACAGCTCGCGCAGCCGTTGCAGATAACCCTGCGGCGGCACCAGCACGCCGGTCGATCCGGCGAGCGGCTCGACGATCACCGCGGCGATCGTCGATGCGTCGTGCAGCGCGACGATCCGTTCGAGTTCGTCCGCGAGGTGCGCGCCCCAAACGGGCTGGCCCTTCGAGAACGCGTTGTGTTCCGGCGCGTGCGTGTGCGGCAGGTGATCGACGGCCGGCAGCAGCTGGCCCGAGTACGCCTTGCGGTTCGTGCCGATCCCGCCGACCGAGATGCCGCCAAACCCGACGCCGTGATAACCGCGCTCGCGGCCGATCAGCTTCGTGCGCTGGCCTTCGCCGCGTGCGCGGTGGTAGGCGAGCGCGATCTTCAGCGCGGTATCGACCGATTCGGAGCCCGAGTTCGTGAAGAAGATCCGGTCGAGGCCGGCCGGCATCAGTTCCGCCACCTTGGCCGCCGCCTCGAACGCGAGCGGGTGGCCCATCTGGAAGGTCGGCGCGAAGTCGAGCTTCGCGGCCTGCTGCGCGATCGCGGCGACGATCTCGTCGCGCGCGTGGCCGGCGTTCACGCACCACAGGCCGGCGCAGCCGTCGAGCACCTCGCGCCCGTCGGTCGTGCGGTAGTACATGCCTTTCGCCGATTCCAGCAGGCGCGGCGCGGCCTTGAACTGGCGGTTGGCGGTGAACGGCATCCAGAACGACGACAGGTCGTCGATGACGGGGCGCGAAGTCATGCGGATTCTCCTCGGGTTGGTTTCGCCACTGTAGCGTCGGCGCTTGAAGCGCGGCATAGACAGTCTTTATACTGCACCGACAACCGTGCTGGACAATCTGCGCGAACTGTATTGGTCGCCGGTCCGGCCCGCCCGCCGGTTTTTCCCCCGTTCCGCCATGATCGATCTTCAACTCGAACGCGGCCGCCGAGCCGCGCCGACGCTCGTCGAGCAGCTGGTCCGCGCGTTTTCGCAGGCCATCGAAACGCAGTCGCTGCGCGCCGGCGCGCTGCTGCCGTCGGTGCGGCAGCTCGCGCAGGCCCATGCGCTGTCGACCTATACGGTGAACGAGGCGTACACGCGGCTCGTGTCGATGGGCCTCGTCGTCGCGCGGCGCGGCTCCGGCTATCGCGTCGCGCAGCGCGGGCCGGCCGCGCGCGTCGCCGTGACCGGCTGGCAGCCGCCGACGCTGACCGCGACGTGGCTGCTGTCCGACGTGTTCGCGGACCATTCGGTGCCGATCAAGGCCGGCTGCGGCTGGCTGCCGGGCGAGTGGATCAACGAGTCCGGGCTGCATCACGCGCTGCGCGCGACGAGCCGCGTGCCGGCCGTGCGGCTCGGCGACTACGGCCATCCGTACGGCTTCGCGCCGCTGCGCGAGCGGATCGCCGCGCAACTGGACCGCCACGGGCTGCCGGTCGAGGTGTCGAACGTGCTGCTCACGCAGGGCGCGACGCAGGGGCTGGACCTGATCGTGCGCACGCTGCTGCGCGCGGGCGACGCCGTGCTGGTCGAGGACCCCGGCTACTGCAACCTGCTGCAGATCCTGAAGCTCGCGGGCCTGACCGTGCATGGCGTGCCGCGCACGCCGGCCGGCCTCGACATCGACGTGCTCGAACAGCAGATCGCCGCGCACGCGCCGAAGGCGATCTTCGTGAACACGTCGTTGCAGAACCCGACCGGCGCGACGTTCACGATGGCGAACGCGTTCCGCCTGTTGCAGATCGCGGAGCGGCGCCGGCTGTGGGTGGTCGAGGACGACGTGAGCCGCGAACTCGCGCCGGCCGGCGCGCCGCTGTTCGCCGCGATGGAAGGGTTGCAGCGCGTGCTGTATGTCGGCGGGTTTTCGAAGACGGTCACGCCGTCGCTGCGCTGCGGCTATGTGGTGGCCGAGCGCGACGTGCTGCGCGAACTCGCGCGCGCGAAGATGGCGGTCGGCCTCACGTCGTCGGAGACGATCGAGCGGATCGTCGACAAGGTGCTGCTCGAAGGCCGTTATGCGCGCCACGTCGAGCAGGTGAACGAACGGTTGAAGGCCGCGCACGCGACCGTCGAGGAGCGGCTGGATTCGCTCGGCCTCGACGTGTTTCACCGGCCGCGCGCGGGGCTGTTCATCTGGGCGAAGCTGCCGGTCGAGCCGGCGCGCGCGGCGGAGATCGCGACGGCCGCGCTCGGCGACGGCATCTGGCTCGCGCCGGGCTCTTACTTCCGGCCCGACGACGAGCCGAGCGCATGGTTCAGGTTCAACGCGCCGTATTCGACGGACGACGCGTTGTGGCGGTTCATCGGGCGGGTGAAATGAACCGGGGTGAACCGAACGGCGGCCGCCTTAACCCTTCGCCAGATGCGCCGCCAGCGGATACATCGACACGACGAGCGACAGCGCCATCCCCACATTGAACGCCCGAAGCCGGAACGGATTCGACAGAAACCGCCGCACGCCGGTGCCGAACGCGGCCCACAGGCAGATGCACGGCAGCCCGACCACGTAGAACAGCACCGCCATCAGCAGCGTGTTCGTGCCGAAGTCGGCGGTCATGCGGATCGTCGTCGCGGCGGTCAGCACCATCATCCACGCCTTCGGGTTGATCCACTGGAACGCGATCGCCTCGTGAAAGCGCATCGGCCGGTGGTCGCCGCTGCGCACCTTCAGTTCGCCGGACGTGCCGATCTTCCATGCGAGGTACAGCAGATACGCGACGCTCGCCGCTTCGAGCGCGGTATAGAGGCCCGGCACGCGGCGGAACGCTTCGCCGAGGCCGAAGCCGACCGACAGCATCAGCAGCACGACGCCCGCGCTGATCCCGAGGATGTGCGGCACGGTGCGGCGAAAGCCGAAGTTGACGCCGGACGCGAGCAGCATCGTGTTGTTGGGGCCGGGCGTGATCGTGGTGACGAGCGCGAACAGGATGCCGGCGGGCAGCGCGCCGAGGAAATCGAACGACATGATGCGGGGTCTCCGGACTGAATGCAGTTCAGTCTAGCGACACCGACAGGTACAGTACCGGTACAGATTGACAAACGCACGGCAGTACGGATTCGGCCGCCGTATGCCGCACTGTGCGGGCCCGGTGCCCGTGCGTCTGTTCCGATCCGCTTATGCCGCGACGACCGCCACGTGATAAAGCGCCCACGGACACGCCTCGAAGCGTTCCTTCAGCGGCTTCGCGGCGAACGCAGGAAGGCGGTCCGCGTCGTACAGCGCCCACAGCGGGCCGAGTCCGCCGAGCGCGAGCGGCGCGCCGTCCATGTGCGTCGCGACGATGAAGTTCCAGTCGCGCGCGTCGCGGAACGTCGTCGCGGCCGCATAACCGTCGATCGCGCGCAGCATGATCTGATTGCCGGGCGCGTCGTGCGCACCCACGTGCCGGAGCACGTCGGTCAGCAGCGGCCCGCTCAGCCGGTGCGGTTTCGCGTCGTATTCGAGCGTCGGCTCGATCGTGACGGCCGGCAGGCTCGCGAGCGTCGGATAGTCGAACGCATAGGCGGCCGGGAAGCGGACCATCTGCTTGTCGAGCAGGCGGTCGAACGTCGGGTCGAGCGGCCCGCGATTGTGGCGGTCGATCGTGCCGCTCACGGTCAGCAGCACCGGCGACGCCGCGCACGCGGCGCGTTTCGCGTGCGACGCGGCGAACGCGGGCGAAGCGGCCGCGCCGAGCAGCGCGGCGCCCGTCAGGAACTGGCGTTTGTTCATGCGTGTGGCCCCGCAGGGTAAAAGATCGTGTTGTCGTTCGGCGGCGGCGGCGGCGAACCGATTGCGCCGCGCGCAGCATTGTGGCCCAAAGCGATGTCGCGCGCAGCTTCGGTTTGCGCCGCGATCGCGAGAGTGGAGTATCGTTCGCGACGAACCCTTCTGGCACGAGAGCATCGATCATGAGCATGCAGCCCGACCCGTCCGCCGCCGTCGTCACGTTCGTCAGCCAGCACGACTTCGACGCCACCATCGAGCGGCTGAAGGCGGCGCTCGCGGCGGCCGGCGCGACGGTGTTCGCGGACATCGACCAGCGCGACGCGGCGCTGCGCGCCGGGCTCGACCTGCGCCGCACGCGGCTGATCCTGTTCGGCAACCCGAAGGCCGGCACGCCGGTGATGGCGCAGTGGCCGCACGCGGCGCTCGAACTGCCGCTGCGCGTCGTCGTGTGGGAGCGCGACGACGGGCGCACGGCGGTCGATTACCGCGACGTCACGCGCACGCTCGGCGCATACGGCGTCGCGGCCGAGCGGGTCGCGCCGCTGCAAGCGGTGCCGGCGCTGCTCGCGAAGGCCGTCGCGTGATTCGCAGCCTGCCGCGTCCCGCGCCGGCGCGGGCGACGACCGCACCGCCCATTCTGCGCACGCTTAAAAATTGACACGCGCCGCACCCTTCGCTTAACGTATCCAGCACTTCCATCCCGTTTCCCTTCGCTTCGTCGCTTCGGCCTCACCGGCGCCGCGACGCCGCCGTTCCTGTTGAGCCGATGAACACCCGCGTCGAAGAGACCGTTTCCCCGCACGATTCCGTCAACCGCCACTGGCAGCGCAACCTCGTGGTGTGCCTGTTCGGCTCGTTCACGACGATCGTCGCGATGACGGTGATGCTGCCGTTCCTGCCGCTGTACGTCGAGGAACTCGGCGTGCACGGCCACGCGGCGATCGTCCAGTGGTCGGGCATCGCGTACAGCGCGGCGTTCTTCACGGCGGCGCTGGTCGCGCCGCTGTGGGGCCGCCTCGGCGACCGCTACGGCCGCAAGCCGATGCTGGTGCGCGCGAGCCTCGGCATGGCGCTCACGATGTCGCTGATCGGCATGTCCCGCAACATCTGGCAACTGGTCGCGCTGCGGCTCGTGGTCGGTTTCGCGGGCGGTTATTCGTCCGGCTCGACGATCCTCGTCGCGACGCAGACGCCGCGCGACCGCTCCGCATGGGCGCTCGGCGTGCTGTCGTCGGGGATCATGGCCGGCAACCTGATCGGCCCGCTCGTCGGCGGCTCGCTGCCGCCGCTGATCGGCATCCGCGGCACGTTCTGGCTCGCAGGCGGGGTGATCTTCATCGCGTTCGTCGCGACCTGTCTGCTCGTGAAGGAGGAGCCGCGCCGGCAGTCGATCACGACCCGCGCGGCCGGCCGCTGGGCCGCGATCCCGGACAAGCGCCCGGTCGTCGCGATGCTCGCGACCGGCCTGCTGCTGATGCTCGCGAACATGTCGATCGAGCCGATCATCACCGTGTACGTCGCGACGCTCGTCGATCGCCCGGAGCGCGTGACGATCGTCGCGGGTTTCGCAATGTCGGCGGCGGCGCTCGGCAGCATCCTGTCCGCGTCGCGGCTCGGCCGGCTCGCGGACCGCATCGGCCACGGGCGCGTGATTGTCGGCGCGATGGGCGTGGCCGCGCTGCTGCTCGTGCCGCAGGCGTTCGTGACGGCCGGCTGGCAGCTCGTCGCGCTGCGCTTCCTGATGGGCGTCGCGCTCGGCGGGCTGCTGCCGTGCATCGCGGCCGTGATCCGCCACAACACGCCGGACCAGATCGCCGGCTCGGTGCTTGGTTATTCGGTGTCCGCACAGTTCGCGGGGCAGGTGCTCGGGCCGCTCGCGGGCGGTTTCGTCGGCGGCCATCTCGGGATGCGCGCGGTGTTTCTCGGCACGAGCGTGCTGATGCTCGCGGGCGCCGCCTATACGTGGCGCGCACTCGGGCTGCGCCGCGGCCACGGATGAGTCCGCGTTCGCCGGCTGGCGCATCGGGCCGGCGTACACTGCGGGCCTCGTTCCCGACTCACTGATACAGGATTGCTTCATGACGGATACGCGCCCGGTCGCCGTGATCGGCGGCGGTCTGGTCGGCATCTGCACGGCCGCCTACCTGCAACGCGCCGGCCTGCCGGTGCTCGTGATCGGCCGCCAGACGGCGCGCGATGCGGCGTCGCTCGGCAACGCGGGCTGCATCAACGGCTCGTCGGTCGTGCCGGTCGCGATGCCCGGCGTGCTGTGGCAGGTGCCGGGCTGGCTGATGCAGCCGGATGGCCCGCTCGTGCTGCGCTGGCGTTATCTGCCGCGGATGGCGCCGTGGCTCGCGCGCTTCGTCACGTCGAGCCGGCCTGAGCGCGTCGCCGCGCAGGCGCGCGCGCTGCGCTCGCTGCTCGGCCCCGCGCTCGACGCGTATCGCCCGCTGCTCGACGACGCGCACGCGAACGACCTGCTGACGCAGCGCGGTTATCTGATCGCCTATTCGAGCCGCGAGGGGATGGATGGTGACGCGGGCGGCGTCGCGCTGCGCGAGCAGAACGGCGTCGCGATCGACACGCTCGATGCGAACGCGCTGCGCGAATTCGAGCCGACGCTGTCGCCGCGTTTCATCGGCGCGCGCTACATCGCGGAGACCGGGCATACGACGCCGCACGCGCTGCTCGCGCGGCTGACCGCGCACGCGGTCGAACGCGGCGCGCGGATCGTCGACGACGAAGCCGTGTCGATCGAAACGAACGGCGTGCAGGCGGTGGCCGTGCATACGCGCTCGATGCGCCACGACGTGCGCGCGGTGGTCGTCGCGGCGGGCGCGTGGTCCGCGCGTTTCGTCACGCAACTCGGCGACCGCGTGCTGCTCGACACCGAGCGCGGTTATCACGTCGAGATGCCGGCGCTGCCCGCGATGCCGTCGCGGCCGGTGATGTGGGCCGAAGGCAAGCTGTTCGCGACGCCGATGCAGGGCCGGCTGCGCGCGGCCGGCACGGTCGAACTCGCGGGGCTGCACGCGCCGCCCGACTGGCGGCGCGCGGACCTGCTGCTGCGCCAGGTCCGCGAGATGTTCCCGCAGGCCGGCGCGGCGTCGGCCGATTCCGCATCGGTCACGCGTTGGCAGGGGTTCCGGCCGAGCACGCCGGATTCGCTGCCGGTGCTCGGGCCGGCGTCGCGCGTGCCGAACGCGTTTTATGCGTTCGGCCACGGCCACGTCGGGCTGACCGCCGCCGCTTCGACCGGACGCGCGATCGCCGCGCTCGTGGCGGGCGAACGCGCGCCGCTCGATCTTTCGCCGTTCTCGGTGGCGCGTTTTCGCTAGCGACGTATTCCACGTACCCGGCGCGCGCGACCGAGGCCGGCCGCGTATCGCGGGTCACTGACCGAAGAAGATATCGCAGCGGGCGCGCGGCAAACATCGCTGGTTCGCCGCGTTGCCCGACACGCTGCGCGTGTCGGCCGCGCCGCCGTACGACATGTCGGTGCTGGCCTGCGCGCTCGCGTTCGCGTCGTCCTGCATCTTCTGATGCGGCGGCGGCCGCGAAGGTTGCGCGTCGTCCGCGTGAACGCTACGGGGCATCGCGGTGCCGACGACGAGCACGCAGGCCACGATCAAGGGCAAACGGATCTTCATCTCCACACTCCTTTCTCAATGCGCTTCGCGATACGCGGCGCGCGGGCCGCATATCGCCAGACGCAACGACCAGCGCCGGCTCGCGCTGCCGACGCGTGCCGGCTCGTCCAGGCCTGAAGGCCGGCATCGGTGCGCGGCGGCTGGACGTGTTAGCGAATGGTCATCGGGGGAACGCGCCCGCGGATCGGGGCGGCACAGCGCGGCGCGTCGCAAGGAGGAGGGGGCGGGGCGGGCAGACGAGCGGCTCGGAGAAAGTCCGCGCTGCATTCCGTGTTATAGCTCGCGCGGCGCGGACTGCAATGCAGGATACCTCGGGCACGATGGATGGCGCGCGGTCTTTCGGACAGTCGGCAAAACGAAAGTGGCGGGAAAGCGAATCGACTCGATACGTTCATCATCGCGTGATGAAATGGTCGAACCATCGTGGAATGCACCACCGTTGCCACGCACGGCGGCGCGCCGCGAACCGTTTCGCGTGAAGCCGGCCTGCCCACTGCCGGCCACTGGCGGACGGTCCCATGCCGGGGGCCGTCCGTCACGCGCTTTCGCGACGTTCGTTTGCGACCGTTCCGTCTCTGTCGCTCATGGCGCGCACCCAGCCGCGCCCGCGCAGCCCGCTATAGTATTCTCGACGTCGCGGCGCGCGCCGTGTTCAACGTCCTTCCCGTTTTGCTCCGCCTTGCTCCCCCGATCGCGCGCCGCAGCCGAATGCCGTGTCTGCCGTCCGATGTCGATCTTCAACAAGAAACCGGAGCGATGGTGATGACCCGACGAAACGTGCTTCGTGCATTGACACTCGCGGCGGCGGCCCTCGCCGTGTCGCCGCGCCTCGTGTTCGCGCGCAACGACGGCCCGCCGCCGCGCCCCGGCAACCAGCCGCGGCCGGGCGCCGTCGAACGCAGTCCGCGCCGCCCGCCGCCGATCCGAACCCCGCCGCGTCCGCCGAGGCCGCGCGGGCGGCACGGCACGCAGTACGTGTGGATCGAGGGGCGCTGGCACTGGAACGGCCACGACTTCGAATGGATTCCCGGCGCGTGGGTGCCGGCGCGCCAGGGCTGGCGCTGGCGGTCCGGCGCCTGGGTGCGGCGCGGCGATACGTGGCAATACTCGGACGGTCGCTGGGAACGTTGACGCGCGCGGCGCCAACGATGCGCGGCCGCGCCGCCGCTTACAGCGTGCGCAGCGTCGTGCGCTTCAGCTTGCCGGTTTCGGTGCGCGGCAGCACGTCGATGAACGCGATCTGCCGCGGGTACTTGTACGCGGCGACCGCGTTCTTCACGAACGTCTGCAGTTCCGAGACGAGCGTGTCGTCGCCGACGTAGCCGGGCCGCAGCACGACGAACGCCTTCACCACCTGGCCGCGCACGTCGTCCGGCACGCCGGTCACGCCGCATTCGGCGACGGCCGGGTGTTGCAGCAGCACGGTCTCGACCTCCGGCCCGGCGATGTTGTAGCCGGACGATACGATCATGTCGTCCGAGCGCGCCTGATAGAACACGTAGCCGTCCGGATCGATCGACACCGCGTCGCCGGGCAGATTCCAGCCGTCGCGCACGAACTTCAACTGCCGCTCGTCCGCGAGATAACGGCAGCCGGTCGGCCCGCGCACGGCGAGGTTGCCCACGGTGCCGGGCGGCACCGGCTGCAGCGCGTCGTCGAGCGCGGCGACCACGTAACCCGGCACCGCGCGGCCGATCGAACCCGGCCGCACGTCCTTGCCGGCCGCCGAGATGAAGATGTGGATCATCTCGGTGCCGCCGATCCCGTCGATCATCTCGATGCCGGTCGCGTCGCGCCACAGGTCGCGCGTCGCGGGCGGCAGCGCCTCGCCGGCCGACACGCTGCAACGCAGGCTCGACAGGTCCGCGTCGGCGACGAGCGCCGCCATCTGCCGGTAGAACGTGGGCGCGGTGAACACGATGGTCGCGCGAAAACGCGCGATCACGTCGAGCAGCAGCGCGGGCGTCAGCTTCTCGATCAGCACCGTCGACGCGCCGACGCGCAGCGGAAAACACAGCATCCCGCCGAGCCCGAACGTGAACGCGAGCGGCGGCGTGCCGCAGAACACGTCGTCGGCCGTCGGCTTCAGCACGTACTTCGGAAACAGGTCGCACATCGCGAGCACGTCGCGATGGAAATGCATGCAGCCCTTCGGCGTGCCCGTGGTGCCGCTCGTGAACGCGATCAGGCACACGTCGTCGCTCGCCGTGTCGCACGCGGTGAACTGCGCGGGTTTCGCGGCCGAGAGCGAATCGATGCTGTCCGGCGCGTCGTCGTGGAAGTAGCGCACCTGCTTCAGGTCCGCGCAGAAATATTCGTCGGCCGGATCGGTGCAATGCGAGAGTTCTTCCGCAAGCCGCGCGTCGCATAGCGCCGCGCCGATGCATGCCTTGTCGATGATCTGCTTGAGTTCCTTCGCGCGCAGCAGCGGCATCGTCGGCACCACGACGAGGCCGGCCTTCAGCGCGGCGAGCAGCGCGACCGCCATCCCCGGCGAATTCGGGCCGCGCAGCAGCACGCGGTTGCCGGGTTGCAGCCCCATGTCGTCCATGAGCACGTGCGCGAAGCGGTTCACCTGCGCGAGCAGTTCAGCATACGTGATCGCGTGCGGCCGGCCGTCCACCTCGGACCAGATCGCCGGCCGCGCGCCGTGGCCCGCGTCGACCGCGCGGTCGAGCAGTTCGGCCGCGCAGTTGAACCGCGCCGGATACGCAACGTCGGGATTGTCGAGCAGCAGCACGGGCCACTGGTCTTCGGGAGGAAGGTTGTCTCGCGCAAACGTATCGACGTGGGCTGATGGTTCCATGGCTTCTCCGGGCGGTCGGGGCTGGGTAAGTGGAGCGGGTAGTCCGCTGTAGTCGTTGGACTAACGGTCGGGAATGACGGCGGTCGCTTCGATTTCGACCTTCGCTTCGTCCTCGATCAGCGCGACCACCTGCACCGCGCTCATCGCGATGTCGTAGTCGCCGATCAGTTCGCGGAACACGGCGCCGATCGCCTTCAGCGACGCGAGGTATGCGCGCTTGTCGGTCACGTACCACGTCATTCGCACCAGATGCTCGGGACGGCCGCCGGCCGCTTCGAGCACCGCGACGACGTTGCGCAGCGCCTGCGCCGCCTGGTCCGCGAAATCGCCGCTGCGAAAGCGCGCCTGTTCGTCCCAGCCGATCTGGCCGGCGATGAACACCTGGGTGCCGGTCGCCGCGACGCCGTTCGCGTAGCCGCGCGGCTTGATCCAGCCGGCGGGGAGTAGGGCTTTTTTCATGAGGTTTTCGGGTTCGATGAATACGGGAGTGGAAGGGCCGCTCTCATGCGGACGCCGCGTGGGTCTTCAGAACATCGCGGCCGACGATCAACTGCTGCACCTCGGTCGCGCCTTCGTAGATGCGCAGCGCGCGGATCTCGCGATACAGCGTCTCGACCGCGGTGCCGCTCTGCACGCCCATGCCGCCCCATAGCTGCACGGCGGCGTCGATCACCTGCTGCGCGCCTTCGCTCGCGTGCCACTTCGCCATCGCGGCCTCGCGCGTCACGCTTTCGCCGCGATCGCGCAGCCACGCGGCGCGATAGACGAGCAGCGCGCTGCTGTCGATGGTCAGCGCCATCTGCGCGAGCTTCGCCTGGGTCAACTGGAAGTCGCCGAGCGTCTGGCCGAACATCGTGCGCGATGCGGCGCGCGCGAGCCCTTCGGCCATCGCGCGGCGCGCGAAGCCGAGCGACGCGGCCGCGACCGACGTGCGGAAGATGTCGAGTGTGCGCATCGCGATCTTGAAACCTTCTCCCGGCGCGCCGAGCCGCTGCGAAGCCGGCACGCGCGCGCCGGCAAAGCGCAGTCGCGCGAGCGGATGCGGCGCGATCACGTCGATGCGCTCCGCGATTTCGAGCCCCGGCGTGTCGGCATCGACGACGAACGCGGTGATGCCGCGCGCGCCCGGCGCCTCGCCGGTCCGAGCGAACACCACGTAGAAGTCCGCGATGCCGCCGTTCGAGATCCACGTCTTTTCGCCGTCGAGCACGTAGTCGTCGCCGTCCACGCGCGCGGACAGCGCCATCGCGGCGACGTCGGAGCCCGCGTTCGGCTCGGACAGCGCGAACGCGGCGAGCGCGGTGCCGTTCGCGACGCGCGGCAGATAACGGGCTTTCTGCGCGTCGGTGCCGGCGAGCGAGATCGCGCCGGAGCCGAGTCCCTGCATCGCGAGCGCGAAGTCCGCGAGGCCCGAATGTTTCGCGAGCGTTTCGCGCAGCACGCAGACCGCGCGCGTGTCGATGGTGTCGCCATGGCCGCCGTATGCGATGCCGCCGACGCCGTAGCGCAGCCAGCCGGCGTCGCCGAGCGCGCGCACGAGGCCGCGGCACGCGTCGTCCACTTCGTCGCGGGTCGCGGGATGCGCGTCATGCGCGAGATGTTCGCGCGCCCATGCCTCGATGCCGGCGGCCAGTGCGCGATGGCGGTCCTCGAAGAACGGCCACGCGAGCGCGTCGTGCGGGTCGAGCGGAAAATCGGCGCTCACGTCAGTCTCCTTCGAACACGGGCCGCGTTTTCGCGGCGAACGCGCGATACGCGCGGTCGAAGTCGCGCGTCGCCATGCAGATCGCCTGCGCCTGCGCTTCCGATTCGATCGCTTCGTCGATGCTCATGCTCCATTCCTGATGCAGCATCTTCTTCGTGATGCCGTGCGCGAACGTCGGGCCGGCGGCGAGATCCTTCGCGAGCTGCTGCGCGTCCGCGAGCAACGTGTCGGGATCGCAGAGCCGGTTGTAGAAACCCCATGCGTGGCCTTCGTCGCCGCTCGCGGAGCGGCCGGTGAACAGCAGCTCGGCCGCCCGGCCCTGGCCGATGATGCGAGGCAGGATCGCGCACGCGCCCATGTCGCAGCCGGCCAGGCCGACGCGCGTGAACAGGAACGCGAGTTGGCTGCGCGCGGTGCCGAGCCGCAGGTCGGACGCCATCGCGAGGATCGCGCCCGCGCCCGCGCAGATGCCGTCCACTGCGGCGACGATCGGCTGCGGGCAGTGGCGCATCGCCTTCACGAGGTCGCCGGTCATGCGTGTGAACATCAGCAGTTCCGGCATTGGCAGCGCGATCAGCGGCGCGATGATGTCGTGCACGTCGCCGCCCGAGCAGAAGTTGCCGCCCGCGCCGTGGATCACGATGGTTTTCACGTCGGTCGCGTACGCGAGGCGGCGGAACAGGTCGCGCAGTTCCGCATACGACTCGAACGTCAGCGGGTTTTTGCGCTCGGGGCGGTTGAGCGTGATCGTTGCGACTTGCGCTTCGACGGACCAGCCGAAGTGCTGCGCGCGATAGTCCGCGAGCGTGGTGCGGTTGCCGGCGTATAGGGCATTGGCGGGAGAGGGGATAGTCAACGTGTGTCTCCTGTGTCGATCGGAGTTAGCGCTTTAGCGCTTACTTCGATCCCATGCAAGGCGGTCGATCGGAGTTAGCGCTTTAGCGCTTACTCCGATCCCATGCAAGGCGGTCGATCGGAGTTAGCGCTTTAGCGCTTACTCCGATCCCATGCAAGGCGGTCGATCGGAGTTAGCGCTTTAGCGCTTACTTCGATCCCATGCAAAGCTGTCGATCCGGAGTTAGCGCTTTAGCGCCTACTCCGATCCCATGCAAAGCTGTCGATCCGGAGTTAGCGCTAAAGCGCCTACCCCGATCCCATGCAAGGCGATCAATCGGCGCTCGCACTTCAGCGTCCGCTCCGATCCCCTGCAAGCTGGTTTGTTGTGAGGTCCGGTCATGCCGTTGTATGGCCCTTGATTCGTCCCGTGTTCAGCGTTGCACGCTGCCGATCAGATGCTGCTTCAGCTTGCCGAGCCGTTCATGCATCTTCGATTTATCGTCGAGCGACAGCCCGCCGAACAACTCGACGACCCATTGCTCGTGCACCGCCGCCATGCTGTCGAACTGCGCGCGTCCCGCCGGCGTGAGGCGCAGCGCGATCGAGCGGCGGTCGTCCGGATCGGCGTCGCGCACGACGAGGCCTTCTTTTTCCAGTTGATCCGCGATGCCGGTCACGTTGCCGCCGGTCACCATCAGCCGGCGCGACAGTTCGGTCATCCGCAGCCCTTCCGGATGACGCTCCAGTTGCGCCATCAGGTCGAAGCGCGGCAGCGTCGTGTCGAACTCGGTGCGCAGCCGCTTGCGCAATTCGGCCTGCACGAGGTTCGTCGTCGTCAGCAGGCGCAGCCACAGGCGCAGGCCCATGTGGCTGTCCGCGCCGGTGCTCATCTCCAGATCGACGACGTTGTCGGCCGGTTTTTCAACGCCCTTGCGCGGCGTTTTCGTCGCGGCCGCGGACTTGCGCGCGGGAGCGGGGCGGGTCGTCATGTGATCTCTCCACCGGAAACGGAAATGGACTGCCCGGTGATCGCGGACGATCCGGGCGCGCATAACCACAGCACCGCGTTCGCGACTTCTTCCGGCGTCACGAAGCGCTGCTGCGGGTTGTGGCGCAGCAGCTGGCTGCGGGCTTCGGCCTCGCTGCGCGAGGTCTTTTGCATGATCTGGTCGAGCGACGCGCGCAGCAGTTCGGTTTCGGTGTAACCGGGGCAGACCGCATTGACGGTCACGCCCTGCGTCGCGACTTCGAGCGCGAGCGCGCGCATGAGGCCGATCACGCCGTGCTTCGACGCGCAATACGCGGCGACGTACGGATAACCGGTCTGCCCAGCCGTGCTCGCGACGTTCACGATGCGGCCGCTCTTGCGTTCGAGCATCGCGGGCAATACCGCGCGCGTGCACAGGAACACGCCGGTCAGGTTCACGTCGAGCATCCGCCGCCATAGCGCGGCGTCGGTGCGCGTGAACGGCGCGGCCTGCGCCTGGCCCGCGTTGTTCACGAGGATGTCGATCGGGCCGAGGCCGTCCGCCGCCTGCGCAAACGCGGTCTCGACCGCCGTTTCGTCGGTCACGTCCACGCTTGCGCACGCGATGCGGTCGCCGCCGCCGAGCGCCGCGCGTTGCGCATCGAGGCGCACGGCGTCGCGGCCCATCAGCGTGACGCGCGCGCCGGCTTGCAGCAGCGCGGCCGCCGTCGCCGCGCCGATCCCGCTGCCGCCGCCGGTGACGACCGCGTGGCGGCCGCCGAGGGTTTCTGCGTGGTCGGTCATCACACGGTTCCTTCCGCGCGCTGCGCGCGTTCGAGCGGCGACAGCCCGGCTGCCGCCGAGGCCTGTGCGCGTTCGCGCTCGATGTTGCGTTCGAGCTGCGTCTTGGCCGAGCGATATTGCGGCGGCCACGCGACGTCGAGATAACCGATGCGCGCCGCTTCGTTCAGCGTCCACGACGGGTTCGCGAGATGAGGGCGCGCGATCGCGCACAGATCGGCGCGGCCGGCCGCGATGATGCTGTTCACGTGATCGGCCTCCGAGATCGCGCCGACCGCGATCGTCGGAATGTGCACTTCGTTGCGGATGCGATCCGCGAACGGCGTCTGGAACATGCGGCCGTACACGGGTTTTTCGTCCTTGCTGACCTGGCCCGACGACACGTCGATCAGGTCCGCGCCCGCCGCCTTGAACGCGCGCGCGATCTCGACCGCGTCGTCCGGCGTGTTGCCGCCTTCGACCCAGTCGTGCGCGGAGATCCGCACCGAGATCGGGCGGTCCTGCGGCCACACCGCGCGAATCGCCGCGAACACCTGCAACGGATAACGCAGCCGGTTTTCGAACGAGCCGCCGTACTGGTCGGTGCGCTGGTTCGTCAGCGGCGACAGGAAACTCGACAGCAGATAACCGTGCGCGCAGTGCAGTTCGAGCCAGTCGAAACCCGCCTCGGCGGCCATCTGCGTCGAGCGGACGAACTGTGCTTCGATCTCGCGCAGTTCCGCTTCGGTCGCTTCGTGCGACCACTGGCTGACGCCGCGCAGATACTGCTGCGGCGACGCGGACACGAGCGGCCAGTTGCCGTCGTCGAGCGGCTGGTCGATGCCTTCCCACGCGACGCGCGTCGAGCCCTTCGCGCCAGAATGGCCGATCTGGAGGCCGATCTTCGCATCGGACTGCGCGTGCACGAAATCGACGATGCGCCGCCACGCGTCCTGCTGTTCGCGGGTGTACAGGCCGGGGCAGGCGGGCGTGATCCGCGCGTGCGGCGACACGCAGGTCATCTCGGTCATCACGAGCGCCGCGCCGCCCATCGCGCGCGCGCCGAGATGCATCAGGTGATAGTCGCCCGGCACGCCGTCGAACGCCGAATACTGCGCCATCGGCGACACGACGACGCGATTCTTCAGCGTGATGCCGCGCAGCGTGAACGGCGTGAACATCGGCGGCACCGGGCGTGCGCTTTCGCTCGCGCCGGTCTTCGCCGCAAGCCACGCTTCGTAGCCGGACAGATAAGCCGCGTCGCGTTCGCGCAGGTTTTCATGCGAGATCCGCTGCGAGCGCGTGAGCAGCGAATACGCGAACTGCTCGGGTTCGAACGAGGCATAACGATCGACGTGCTCGAACCACTCCGTCGAATTGCGCGCCGCGTTCTGGATCCGCAGCACGTCGATGCTGCGCACGCTCGTGTAGTGTTCGAGCGCCGCGCGCAGGTCGTCCGGATGCGCGTCCAGACTGTTCGCGAGTTCGATCGCGTCTTCGAGCGCGAGCTTCGTGCCGGAGCCGATCGAGAAGTGCGCGGTATGGGCGGCGTCGCCCATCAGCACGACCGGCGTGCTGCCGCCGTCCGCGCGCGGTTTCCAGTGCACCCATTCGCGGTTGACGACGCGCGGAAAGCGGATCCACTGCGACGAGCCGCGCAGATGCCCGGCGTTCGACATCAGCGCATGGCCGTCCAGATACTTCGCGAACAGCCGCTCGCAGAATGCGATGCTGTCCTCCTTGCTCATCGTGTCGAGACCGGCCGCGCGCCACACGTGCTCCGGCGTCTCGACGATGAACGTCGACGTGTGCTCGTCGAAGCGGTATGCGTGCGCCTGGAACCAGCCCCATTCGGTCTCTTCGAATGCGAACGTGAACGCGTCGAACAGCCGGTGCGTGCCGAGCCAGACGAAGCGGCAGTCGCGCTGGTCGATGTCCGGCTGATAGGTGGCCGCGTATTTCTGGCGGATCGCGCTGTTCAGGCCGTCGCTCGCGATGATCAGGTCGGCGTCGCGCACGTCGTCGTCGCTGGCCTGCGATTCGAACACGAGTTTCACGCCGAGTTCTTCGCAGCGCGCCTGCAGGATGTTCAGCAGCCGCTTGCGGCCGATGCCGCAGAAGCCGTGGCCCGACGACCGCACCGTGCGGCCGCGAAAATGGATTTCGATATCGTCCCAGTGATTGAACGCATCGAGGATCTGCGCGGCGCTTTTCGGGTCCGCCGCGCGCAGGTTGCCGAGCGTCTGGTCCGAAAACACGACGCCCCAGCCGAACGTGTCGTACGGCCGGTTCCGCTCGATCACCGTGACCTCGTGGTCCGGATGACGGCGTTTCATCAACAGGCCGAAATACAGCCCGGCCGGTCCCCCTCCGATGCAGACGATGCGCATGCCCGTTCCTCGTTTCGATTCCGCACAGGCAATGTAGGTTTAAATATTTTAGATGTCAAGTAAACCGGCGGGAGGCGGCATGCACGCTTCTGGACCGGCGGATGCGCCGCTACGGGGAACGGCAGGCACCGCATTTGCGGAAACGGAACTGCCTCGGTTGCATCGGCGGTCGAGCGCGAATCGTGCGAGTCGTGGAGGAAGCATTGCAAGATGCGGTAACAACTTCGCGCTGCACAGTACCGCCCAGGGTTTGCGCAGCGGGTTTAAAGTCTGGTTGTGGTGCCTGCGGTGTTCGTGCGCTTTACAGCCGACTTTCGTGCGCTGTCAGCGTTGCAACGTCGTGAGCTGGATCGACGGTCACGCCTGCGTGTTTCCCGTCGATCAGCGATCCTTACATCATCCGGAGGGACGTTCTGACGATTGGCCTCGCCAGTCGCGCGTCCCTTTTTGAATGCCGTTTTGCGACCGGCATGGGAGTCGCCGCCAATGACCCAGCTAACGAAGCGATCGATCGAAATCGATTTTTTCCGTGGGTTCGCGCTGATTGCGATCGCGCTCGATCACATCCCTTCGAGCGTGCTGTCGCATGCGATGCTGCATAACTACGCGTTCTGCGATTCGGCTGAAGTGTTCGTGTTCGTCAGCGGCTACGTGGCCGCGTCGAGCTGGCTCGCGATCGCCGCGCGGCGCGGCGCCCCGGCCGCGAACCGGCGGTTCTGGCGTCGCGGGCGCGAGATCTATGCCGCGTATCTGTGCACGGCCGCGCTGATGCTGCTGTCGGGCGCGGCGGCCGTGCTTCTGCGCGTCGATTCTCCGCTGGTCGGCGATTCCGGTTATCTGCGCTTCGCGGATCAACCGTTCACGATGCTCGGCGACATCGCCTTGTTTCGCGATCAGCCGTATCTCGCGTCGGTGTTGCCGATGTACGTGCTGCTCGTGCTTGCGCTGCCGTTCGCGATGCCGTTCGCGCGGCGCACGCCGGACCTCGCGCTCGCGACCAGCTTCGTCGTCTGGTTCTTCGGCTGCTGGCTCGTGCGCTGGCTGCCCGACGTGACGAACGCCGGCTGGGCGTTCAACCCGTTCGCGTGGCAGGCGATGTTCATGCTCGGGATGATGTGCCGGCTGTATCCGCTGTCACGCGATTTTCAGGCGTCGAAGTGGGGCGGCACGATTACCGTCGTCGCGATCGTGGTGGTGATCGCGTTTGCGTATATCCGCCTGTTCGTCGATGCGACGCCGCAGCCCGGTTATCAGAAGCAGAACCTCGCGAGCCTGCGGATCGTCAGTTTCGGCGCGATTGCGTGGCTCGCCGCGCAGGCCGTGCGCATGGGATGGGTCGGCTGGCTCGCGAAGCGCGCGCCGGCGCTCGTGAACGTCGGTCAGCAGGGGCTGGTCTGTTTCGTCGGCGGCGCGGTGGCGTCGAACGCCGTCGATACGCTGTTGCGCGCCACGCATACGACCGACTATCTGCCCGCGCGGCTCGCCGGCGACCTGCTCGCGATCGGCGCATTGCTGATGCTCGCGGGCGGCACGCGCCGCTGGAAAACCGGACGGTCGCGCGGCACGCTCGCGCAGCGGGTGGCGTTCGTCGTCGCACCTGATCGGGGTAATGGAAAGTGAGAGTTTGCGGGAGTGGGTGAACGAGTGAGGCGTTCTGTTCGCTGGTCATCTCGCCGAATCAGCAGGTTGTCGATCGCGTTGCCAAAGCCAAAGGTGAGAATGTGCGGGACCTCGTCGCCCCGGCTACCTGTCAGCCCACCGGCAGTTCACGCACGTCCGCCACCGGCTGCGCGCCGAACGCATCGCTCAACGCGTAATCGACCAGCTTCTGCGCGGCCGCGTCCGGCGACGTCAACTGGTTGTTCTCCTTCAACTGCTCGAAGCGTTCGCGCAACGGGAAGCGTTCGGCGCTGGTCGAGCGGATCGTCGCCTGCATCCCGGTATCGACCACACCGGGCGCGACGCTGCTGATCCGCAGCGGGCCGTTCGCATCGAGCGCGACCGCGCGCGCATGGTGATCGAGCGCGGCTTTCGTCGCGCAATAGACGCTCCAGCCGGCATACGCATTGCGCGCCGCGCCGCTCGATACGTGCACGATCCGCCGTTCGGCGTGTGTGTCGAGAGCAGCGAGCGCGCTCGCGAACATCATCGGCGTCGCGACGTTCAGGCTCACCGCTTGCGCAACCGCCGCAACGTCCTGCGCGGCGAGCGGTCCGATCGGCTCGACGGCGCCCGCGTTGTTGAACAGCAGCACGCATCCCGCCCCGGCGACAAAATCATGCAGCGCATCGCCCGACAGCCACTGCGCAACGGCGCTCGTATCGGACAGATCGAGCGCGACTTCGCCGAACCGGCCCGGAAACCGCGATGCCAGCGACGGATGGCCGCCGCGCGACACGCCGAGCACCGTGATGTCCCGTTGCAACAGTTGTTCCGCGAGCGCCGCGCCGAGGCCGCGCGTATGGCCGGTGACGATCGCCCGGATCGGGCCGGAATAAGACGGGGTGTTTGTCATGTCGATGAAAGAAAATGCGGGGAGAAGAGGACTTGTGGGGACTCGTGGTACGCGGAACCGATGCATCGCCGGTCGCGCGTGCCTCCGCGAAAACGACCGCCGGCTGCGCGCCGCGACGGGATCGGCCGGAAGGGCGGCCAATGATTCGGTATCATAGCGCCGGATCCCATCATGGAAGAGAGCTGGACGTGAAAGCCGCATCCCAACAGCGCCGTACCCTGAGCTTCAAGGAAGGTCTGCAGGAAATCAAGAAGACCTGGGGCCTGACCTCCGGGCAGCCGCCGGAAGAAAAGCCGCAGCCGGACGAAGGCCGGCGCGCGCGCCAGCAAGGGGCCGGAGCAAAGGAGTCCCGCGAGCCCCGTGCGAGGGACGCCCGCCCGAAGGGGCAGCCGCCGCGCGGCCCCGGCGCGAAGCCGCAGCAGCAGGCGGGCCAGGGCAAGCCGGGCGGCAACCGCGGGCCGGCGCCGCAGCGCGCGCAGCAGAAGCCGCAGCAGCGCCCTCAACAGCGTCCGCGCCCGGCCAAGCCGCTGCCCGCGAACCTGAGCGACGAGGAACGCGCACGCATCGAGCGCAATCGTCAGTTGAACGCGGTGTGGAACGTACTCGCGAAGCATCATCCGACGTTCCGCGACCGGCTGCCGCTGAAGATCGGCGTGATCGACGACCTTTGCGCGCGTCATCCGGACCTCGAACGCACGGTGCTCGTCGCGGTGCTGAAGCGGCACGTGAACCATCCGCGCTATCACGAGCGCGTCGCCGCCGGCGGTCCGCGTTACGAGCTGGACGGCACGCCGTCGGCCGGGCCTGGCATCGACCCGTCGCACATCGCGCGCGCGAACGCCGCGCTCGCGCGGCAGAAGGCGAAGGCCGACGCCCGCGCGAAGGAAGCGTCGCAGCCGCAGAACCCGCCGTCGAAGCCGGCAGGCGACACGGCGGCCGCACCGGCTGACGAGCAAGCCGCGCCGCTGTCCGCGGTTCAGCCCGTCGATCAGGCGGCACCTCAGTCCGTATCTCAGTCCGCGTCTCAGCCCGCGCCGGAGTCTCTGCCGCAGACCGAGGCGCACGCAACCGAAGGCGAGAGCATCGAGCCGCCGGCTTCGGAAGTCTGATCCCGTCACGATGACGTCAATGCACGGCGCCTGCGCGCCGTGCCTTACCGCCCGCGCCGCCGCGCGAGCGATGGCCCCGCGAAACAGAAAAAACAGAAAAGCATTCGCGCTGCGCGCCGCATATCCATATCCGAATCGATTCATTCTCAACCGTAACGCGCGTCGCTACTCTTGATCCCCGCAAGCTCAACGCTCACGAGATCAGGAACGCTGCGTCATGTCGATTCCATCCGAACTGCTCGATTCGTCCGCCGGCCGTCCACCGCGCCGCGCGACGCCGCTCACGCGCGCCAATGCGCGCCGCATCGGCGTCGCGGCGCTCGCCGCCGCCGCATGGCTCGCGAGCGCCGCGATCACCGTCTGGTGGCCCGACCTCGACGACTGGCCTTATACGAATGAACTGGTCGCGCTGAAACTCGCGATTGCGCTGCTCGCGGCGCTGATCGGCGCGGCCGGCTGGCGCCGCGCGACGCAGCGCGACGCGCGGCAGCGCCCGGCGCGGATCGCGGCCGCCCTGGCCGCCGCACTCGACGCCGCCCCGTGGCTGCTCGCGCTGGCGCTCGGCATCGCCGCGTGGGAGATCGTCACCGCGAAGCTCGAATGGCTGCCGCGCCCGTTTTTCGCGCCGCCGCAGGCGCTGATCGCCGTGTATTTCGACGATTTCCCGCGCCTCGCGTCGAGCGTCGTTCATTCGTTCGGCCTCCTCGCCTATGGCTACCTGCTCGGCGCGGCGGCCGGCTTCGCGATCGGCGTGAGCATCGGCTGGTCGCGCGCGGTCGGCTACTGGCTGCATCCGGTGCTGCGGCTGGTCGGTCCGCTGCCCGCGACCGCGTGGCTGCCGCTTGCGTTTTTCTTCTTTCCGTCGAGCTTCAGCGCGAGCGTGTTCCTGATCGCGCTCGCCACCGCCTTCCCGGTCGCGGTGCTCACGTGGTCCGGCGTCGCGAGCGTGAATTCCGCGTACTACGACGTCGCCCGCACGCTCGGCGCAAGGCCGTCGTTCCTGATCCTGCGCGTCGCGATTCCGGCCGCGCTGCCGTCGGTGTTCGTCGGGCTGTTCATGGGCCTTGGCGCGTCGTTCTCGGTGCTGATCGTCGCCGAGATGATGGGCGTGAAGGCCGGCCTCGGCTGGTATCTGCAATGGGCGCAGGGTTGGGCCGCGTATTCGAACATGTATGCCGCGCTGCTCGTGATGGCCGCGATGTGCTCCGGGTTGATCACGCTGTTGTTCCGTCTGCGCGATCGTCTGCTGGTCTGGCAAAAGGGATTGCTCAAATGGTAGCCACTGCTTCGGTCCGTTCTTTTGCGGCGTCGGCCGCGTCCGCGCCGGACCAGCCGGTCGGCGCGCGCATCGACGTGCAGCACGTCAGCCACCGGTTCGCGCTGCGCGGCGCGGCGCTCGACGTGCTCGACGACGTGAGCGTCAGCGTCGAGCCGGGCGAATTCGTCGCGCTGCTCGGCCCGAGCGGCTGCGGGAAATCGACGTTGCTGCGCCTCGTCGCGGGCCTCGACCGTCCGGCCGAAGGCACGCTGCTCGCGGACGGCGAACCGATCGCCGGTCCCGATCCGTCGCGCGTCGTCGTGTTCCAGGACCCGACGCTGTTCCCGTGGCGCACCGTGCGGGCGAACGTCGGGCTGGGTCCGCAGGCGCAGCGCCATGCCGCAAAGCGAAGCCGCAAGGGCGCGGCGCCGGATCCGCGCGACGTCGACGCGCGGATCGACGCCGCGCTGGAACTCGTCGGCCTCACCGAATTCGCGGACGCGTTCCCGCATCAACTGTCCGGCGGGATGGCGCAGCGCGCGGCGCTCGCGCGCGCGCTCGTCAACGATCCGGCGCTGCTCGTGCTCGACGAGCCGTTCGGCAAGCTCGATTCGCTGACGCGCATCCGCATGCAGAGCGAACTGGTCGCGCTGTGGCAGCGCGCACGTTTTTCGGTGCTGCTCGTCACGCACGACGTCGAGGAGGCGCTGTTCGTCGCGAACCGCGTGATCGTGTTCAGCGGGCGGCCCGCGCGCGTCGTCGCGGAAGTGCGCAACGACGCGCCGTATCCGCGTCATCGCGACGATCCGAAACTCGTCGCGCTGCGCCGCCAGGTGCTCGCGCAGCTCGGCCTCGACGCATGACCGTTCGTTTTCCGATCGATTTTCACCACTCACAACGACATTCGCAGAACCGAGGAGAACCATCGACATGAAGCCTTTCGACGATCGATCGCTGCCGGACCCCGCGCGCCGCGCGTGGCTGCGCAAGAGCGCCTGGGCGGCCGGCGCGGTCGCGCTCGGCGGGACCGGGCTCGGCTTCGGGCCGCTCGCGCGCGCGGACGGCCCGCTCACGCCGCTGAAACTGTCGTGGAACGCCGGCTCGATCTGCACCGCGCCGGTCGTCGTCGGCGTGAAGCAGGGTTTCTTCCGGCGTCACGGCCTCGACGTCGAACTCGTGAACTTCGCGGGCTCGACCGACCAGCTGCTCGAAGCGATCGCGACCGGCAAGTCCGATGCGGGCGTCGGCATGGCGCTGCGCTGGGTGAAGCCGCTGGAGCAGGGCTTCGACGTGAAGCTGACGGCCGGCATCCACGGCGGCTGCATGCGGCTGCTCGCGACGCGCACGTCCGGCATCGTCGATCTGCCGGGGCTGAAGGGCCGCACGGTTGGCGTCAGCGACATGGCGAGCCCGGCGAAAAACTTCTTCGCGATCACGCTGAAGAAGATCGGCGTCGATCCGGAGAACGACGTGCACTGGCGGCAGTATCCGGCGAACCTGCTCGGCGAGGCACTGAAGAAGGGCGAGGTGCACGCGATCGCGGACGGCGACCCGACGATCTGGACGCTGCGCGAATCGGACCATCTGTACGAGGTGTCGAACAACCTGTGCGGCGAGTATCAGAACCGCGTGTGCTGCGTGCTCGGCGTGCGCGGCTCGCTGGTGCGCAAGGATCGAGCGACCGCTCAGGGGCTCACGCAGGCGCTGCTCGAAGCGACCGAGTGGACCGCCGACCATCCGGCCGAGGCGGCGACGCTGTTTTCCGCGTATGCGCCGCAGGCCGACGTCGCGCAGTTGACCGCGATGCTGAAGAGCCACACGGACCGCCATCATCCGGTCGGCGATGCGTTCAAGAAGGAGATCGCGCTGTATGCGGACGACCTGAAGACGGTCGGCGTCGTGAATAGCGGCACGAACTCGGACCGCTTCGCATCGCGCGTGTTCGCGGATGTGTTGACCTGATTCGTTTCGGCTGCCGCGCGCGGACGCGGGAGCGGCATCCAGCGGAATCGTTGCGGCCGGCTTTTTGCCGGCCGTTTGCGTTTAGTGAGGCGTGAAGCGAAGCCGGGGGGCGTGGTTTCGTTTTTTTCCTCCCGCATCACGCGGCCGCCACTTCGTTTCCTTTCCTCAACAACCGCGCATCGCGACGTGCCGCGTTATCCCGCCCGCTGCGGCGCGCCGCAAGCGACACCGCTGGATAGCCGCTACCATGACGCTTGCCATTCGCCGCGCAGCGGCCGGCGCATCCCGCCACGATGCACGCCGCCGGCGAATCGCAACCCGCATCACGGCAGTGCAACCGGACGCCCCGGCGCATCGTCGCCGGACTCCCCTCTGACACGGAGCACATCGAAATGAATTTCCACAAGGCGGTTTGGGCGGCGGCGATCGTCGCGGGCAGCATGAGCATCAGCATCGGCGCGCACGCGCAGATCGCCGGCACGCAGCCGTTGGGCGTGACGGTCGAGCAGTCGCAGGCGCTACTCGAAGGCTGGAGCGTGAAGAAGAGCGCGCTCGGCAAGGCCGTCTACAACGACAACAACCAGAAGATCGGCACGATCCGCGATCTCGTCGTCGCGCCGGACGGCTCGCTGTCGGCGGCGATCGTGTCGGCGGGCGGCTTCATCGGCGTCGCGACGCACGACGTCGCGGTGCCGATCGGCGCGCTCCAGGTCCGCGACGGCAACTTCTTCCTGCCCGGCGCAACGAAAGAGGCGATCCACGCGACGCCCGAGTTCCAGTATTCGAAGATCCACACGCCGCCGAAACCGAAGAAGGTCGACGCGCAGTAACCCGCGCGCGGGTGCAAGGCCCGCGCGCATCGCTGTCCGGAGCCGTTCGCGAGCGCCGGATGGCCCGATCCATCGCTTGACGCAAATCAACGGCGCCACGCAATCGCCACCGATGATGAACACATCGCGGACTGCATGCCGGCCATCGCGGCGCATGCGGGTCCGAAGCCCTTCGTCATCCGAGCGAGCCCAGCATGGATTCCGAACCTGCCGGTCATGGTCCGAACGCGTTCACCCGCGTGATTGCGGCCGCTGAAGGCGCGGGCGGCCTCGCGACGCTGGCCGGTTTTGCATCGCGGCTCGCCGCGCCCGATGCGCGTTTCCGGCTCGTCGATCTGATCGCGAATCCCGCCGCGTTGTTTCCCGCGTTGAAACTGAGCCTGCCCGACTGGGCGGACACCCATGCCGCGATGGTGCGCGGCGCGCAGGCAGCACTTGCCCTGGCTGCGCAACGCTTCGCCGCCGCGCACTGCGTGGCCGACGCCGAACTGCTCGACCTCGCCGCGCTGCGCTCCCGCGCGCCCGATGCGCTCGCCAACGCCGCGCGCGAATGGCGCGCGGACCTCGTCGCGCTCGGCGCGCATCCGCGCGGCCATCGCTGGGCGTGCCGGCTCGATCCGGAGGAAGTGGCGGCGGTCACGCATTGCCCGGTGCTGTACGTGCCGATCGCGCAGCTCGCATTGAGCGAGCCGCCGCTCGACCGCGCGCTGATCGCGATCGACGGCAGTCCGGCGTCGCTCGATGCGCTGCGGCTCGCGCTCGCGGTGCTGCCGTCTCATGTGCAACTGCGCGTCGTTTATGTCGTCGACCGGTCGATGCAGCCGGGCGCGCGCTGGCTGAACCGCTTCTTCGAAATGGACGGCGTCGCGGCGCTGTCCGCCGCGACACCGCTGCTGAAGGCGCGCGGCGCACACGCGAGCACCGAGATGATCGCAACCGCCGACGAGATGGACGACGTGCCGTCCGCGATCCTGCGCGACGCGAAGGCGTGGCAGGCGGACCTCGTCGTGACGGGGTTGCAGGGGCGGCACGGCCGCGTTCATTCGCTGCCGGGCAGCGTCGCGAGCCGCGCGCTGCGCGACACGACCTGTCCGCTGCTCGTGAGTCCGCCGCGGCCCGATACGGGGGCGGCGGGCGCGCCGGGTTCGTCCGGCGCGGAAGCCGGCGAACAGGTGCTGCCGTGAACGGACGAGCATCGCAGCATCACGGAGAATCGAAATGAACATTGCGTTTCCCGCAGAACGGCCCGCGTACCACGCGGATCGGCCCGAACTGACGTTCGACGCAGTCGTCGACGGCGCGCGCGTCGGCTGCGCGATCACCGCGGAGGCGCTCGAAGATCACTTCGGCGCGGCGTCGCTGCGCGAGCCGGACCTCGTCCCCGCGTTCGACGCGCATCGCGCGGCGATAGAAGCCGCGGCTGCGCGTATGCTGGAAGAAACGCGTGGTCAGCCCGTGGTGCTGCACAGCGGTTTTTTCAGGCTGTATGGCGAGCATTGACGCGACCCGCGCGGGCAACGCAACGCGGGCAACGAGCGCAACGAACGAAACAGACGACGGAGAGTGGAGATGACACTGAAAGGCAACATCAGCGAAGGGAGCTGGAACGTCGTCGTCGAGACGTCGCCGGCGGAAGGCGGCGGTTATCGCTGCAGCGTGCATGTGACGCACGAAGTGCCGGGGCACGACGTGTTCCGCCATTCGTTCACGCATTACCTCACGTTCCCGGGCGAGCGCGAAGCGGTGCTCGAAGGGCTGCGCGAAGGGATGACGTGGATCGAGCTGAAGCGCACGAACGCATTCGACGTTTGACGCTTTGGCCGCCGCGCTCGCGACGTCCGGTTCGCGGCGTCAGTGGCGTTCATGAAGCGCAGCGGCGCGAAGCAGGTGCCGGCCGGTTGCCGGGATGCGGCGCGGTTCGACGCAGCGGGGAGGAGCGCAATGGGAATCGGCATGCAGATCGTCTATCTCGGTTTTGCCGGGTCGGCGGCCATCGAGGCGGAAGCGGGCGTGCAACTGCTGCGGCTCGGCCGCTACGGGCCGGCGCTGGCCGGCTGCCATCTGGCGATCGAGCTGTTGCGCCCGCGCGGCGGCCGGCCGCTGTACGACGTGCGGCTCGACCTGATCTCGTCGGATTTCCACGTGCTGAGGCCGATCGGCCATTGCGAAAGCGACGACCCGCAGCAGGCGGTGCGCGATGCGTTCGATGCGGCGGAGAAGGAGTTGCGGCTCGCGACGGCGGGCGCGGGCGCGGTGCGGCGCGATCATTAGGAGGGCGGCGCGGCCGGCCGCCCGCCGATGGTCGATGGGGGCCTGGCAACGACGCGGGCATCCTGGTTCGGCCTCAACACCATGCAACGCAACGCGGCCGGAACAGAAAACGCCGGCATGGCGGACCTGCGGTACGACGGTCGCCTCACACGTGGTCGTCGGCAAACAACCCGTATTCCGGCACCGACTCCGTTTCGTCGATCCACTGCACATGCCAGCGGCCGGCCGCCGGCGCGGCGTGCGCGTTAGCGCACCAGTTCGCCGCGCCTTCCTCGCCTTCGAACGGGCCGGCGTCCTTGCTGAAATCGAGCCCTTCGAGCACGCACAGCGGATGTCCGTCGGCGGCGTCGTTCAGCCGCGTGTCGCCGTTCGCGACGTCGAAATACCCCCAGGCGGGCAGCGCCACGCCCGCGTGGCCCTCTCGCGACCATTTGCCGGTGGCCTTGTCGAGCCAGACGATCGCATACGCGGACGGGTCGATGCGGTCGAAGCTGTCGAGATGAACGGTGATGCGCATGACGAACTCCTGTGGCGGGCTGGATTCGGTGGTGTCACTGGCTCATGGTGTCATTGGCTCAACACCCACTGGACCAGCACGTGTGCGTCGTCGGCCGTGAGCGGGCCGCCGCGTTCGGCCGGCAGCGGCATCGCGATGTCGCCCCAGTGCGCGCGGCCGCCGACGCGCAGCTTCTGTTCGAGCATCGCGGCGGCTTCGGGCTTGCCGCGATAGCGTTCCGCGATCTGGCGGAACGACGGCGCGAGGAACGGCGCATCGGACGTGTGGCAGAACATGCAGTGCTGCTGGTCGACGAGCGCGGTCGGCTCGCGCGACTGCGCGGCGGCGGGCAGCGCGATCGCCGCGCCGCAGCCGGCGGCGGCGAGGAGCGACAGAACTCGGGCGGTGTTTTTCACGGTGCGGTCTCTGAAACGTAAGTCGGGCAGCGTCACGACACGACTTCATCGAGCGCGCGGCGCGGCGAATGCAGCACGCCTGGCGGCACGTCCGGCCCGCGCCCGATGCGCAGCAGCAGTTGCGCATTCGCGGACGGCTGCAGCCCGACCAGCGCGGGGAGTTGTTCGCGCAGCCCCGGCACCTCGATCGGCTGGTTCAGGTACGACGCGGTGAGCCCGGCGCTCGCGGCGGCGAGCAGCACGCGCTCCAGCGCCTGGCCGGTCGCGAGCCACGCTTCGCGGTCGTCGCTGCCGGTCGCGATGCAGACGATCAGCGGCGAGCCGAGGACGAGCCGGTGATGCGTCGCGGCGACGCCGCCGCCGAGGTCGAACGTGCGCACGACCGACGCGGCGAGCGGCGTCGCGAAGTCGAGCAGCGGCATCATGTCGGTCGCATATGCGGGCATGCCGTCCTCGCGGCGGCGCGGGTGGATCCAGTTCGCGAGTTCGCGGCGAAAGCGCGGGTCGCCGAACTGCTGGCGATCCGCGAGCGCGACCAGCATCGCGATGCGCTCGCGCTCGACCAGCGGGCTCACGCACGCGATATCGACGCCTTCGGCCGTACCCGCCGCGATCAGCGCCTGCTGGACCGCCTGGTCGACCGGCTCGTCGGCGAACGGCTGGCGCGTGGTCACGCGCGTCGCGATCGCGTCGAACAGGTCGGGCAGGGTGTCGTCGCAACGGCCGTCCGGCACGATCCGCACTTCGGCGAGCACGTCCGGATCGGCGTTCGACGGAAACAGCGCGATCGAATACGCGAGGCCGACGCGCGCGAGCGCGACGCGCAGATTGAACAGCGCCGCGCCGCAACTGATCGTCAGTTCGCGGTCGAACGGATCGGCAACCGGCAGCGCGCGCAGCCGGTC
Organism: Paraburkholderia caballeronis; assembly: GCF_900104845.1. NCBI lineage: Bacteria > Pseudomonadati > Pseudomonadota > Betaproteobacteria > Burkholderiales > Burkholderiaceae > Paraburkholderia > Paraburkholderia caballeronis. The sequence continues at coordinate 2,227,132 of NZ_FNSR01000002.1, forward strand.
CGCGCAGACGGCGACCGAATCGGGGCCGACGATGAAGCGCCACGGCTGCGTGTTGTGGTTCGACGGCGCGAGCACCGCGAAGCGCAGCGCGAAACGCAGCCGCTCCTCGACGCTCGCGGACAGTTCGAGTCGGCCGTGATCGGAATCCACGACCGGGCGTTGCATGGCGGCATCCATCTGTCGGTCTCCGTGCGGACGGCGCAGCGCGCCGCAGATTCATGATGTCAGCGAACGCGACGGAGCCGTTGACTTGAGTCAATCGGCTACCTGCGGCGCGCCGGCATGCGTTGCCACAGGCGAATGGGCGAAAAAGCGGCGGAAAAAACGCGCAAAAAAAGCGGCGCCCACGGGAAGGCGCCGCGAACACACGCACGCCTCACGTGGAGGCCGGTGCGTCAACAGGCGTTCTGTTGCGAGGGCCGGCGGCGTCAGACCCGCGCGAGCCCTTCGGGATCGACGATCCGGATCTGCTTGCCGCTCGGCTCGACGAGCCGCTCGCGCTGGAATCGCGAGAACATCCGGCTCACCGTTTCGAGCTTGATGCCGAGGAAGCAGCCGATCTCCTCGCGCTTCATCTTCAGGTTGAACTCCGCGCCCGAGTAGCCGCGCGCGCGGAACCGCGCGGACAGGTTCAGCAGGAACGACGCGAGCCGCTGTTCGGCGGACATCGTGCCGAGCAGCATCATCAGCCCGGACTCGCGGACGATCTCGCCGCTCATCAACTGGTACAGGTAGTGCTGCATCCGCCGGCTCTCGCGGCAGATCGACTCCAGCTGCGCGAACGGGATGATGCAGACGGTGCTGTCCTCCAGCGCGACCGCCTCGCAGTTGTGGCGGCCCGAGCACACGCCGTCGAGGCCGAGCGGCTCGCCCGGAATCTGGAAGCCGGTGACCTGCTCGCGGCCGTCGCGGTGCATCACGACGGTCTTGAACGAGCCGGTCTTCACCGCGTAGATGCTGTGGAACGCGTCGTGGGTGCGGAACAGCGCGTCGCCGCGCCGCACCGGGCGGGTCGTGCAGACCACCGAATCGAGTTTTTCGAGTTCGGCGGCCGTCAGGTCCGCCGGCACGCAGACGCCGCGCAGCGAACAGTTCGAGCAGCGCGCGTTCGCGCGCTTCGGCGCGTCGTTCACGGCTTCGTTCAGGGTTGCATGCAGGACCGGTTCGACGGGATGAACCGGCACGACGACGCGTGCCGGTTCCACGTCGTCGGACGCCGGCTGCGGCGGGGCGGGCAGAATCGCTTCACAGGCGGGGGCAGCGTACATGATCGTCTCCAGCTCACGGTGCGCGGCGGGCCGCGCGCGTTTGCACCAGCACTTCGATGGTCCGGCATGCGGCGTCGAACTCGGACGTCTTGTCGAAGAAGAAGTCCGCGCCCGCCGTCTCGCACGCCTCCCGGAACGCAGGCCCGGAGTGGTTCGTCAACACCAGCTTGACGACCTCCGGCCGCTCGCGCGACAGCCCGGATATCACGTCGATGCCGCTGCTGTCGATCAGCCGCAGATCGACGACGGCGACGTCCGCGCCGGTCGCGAGGATGCCGTCCAGCGCGGACGGCGCGTCCTCGGCCTCGCCGACGACAGCCACGCGCGGAATCGCGGACAGTGCGTCCGCGATCCGCTGCCTGACCGCCCCCGCGTCCTCCACGAGGAACACGTTCAGCGTCGCGTTCGTTTGGCTGGCATCCATGGAAACCAGTATTGCCCGCGGCATCCCGAAAAGCTATCGGCCGAACGTCGAACCCGCGGTACGCAAAGCGGAATGGCTGTAGGGCGATTCCTACAAATGGACGTCGAAATGCCGCCGCGTCAGAGGCGCGCGGCCCGATGGGGCGGGGCCTGGCGCGACGTTCACGGCTCGTCGTCGAACAGCTTGTGCCGCATCGCGTAACGCACGAGTGCGGCTTCATGCGGCATCTGCATCTTTTCGAGGATGCGGACCTTGTAGGTGCTGACGGTCTTCGCGCTCACGCACAGCTGCTGTGCGATCTCGGTGATGGTCTGGCCGGCCGCGATGCGGCGGAACACGTCGAACTCGCGATCCGACAGCCGCTGGTGCGGCAGCGTGTCCGACGGCTCGTGCAGGCTTTGTGCGAAACGTTCGGCCATCGCCATGCTTACGTACACGCCGCCCGACGCGACCTTCGTGACCGCGCTGACCAGTTCGGCGCTCGCGCTTTCCTTCGTCAGATAACCGGACGCGCCGGCCTTGAACGCGCGCACCGCGTACTGCTGCTCCGCGTGCATCGTCAGCACGAGGATGCGCAGCGCGGGTTTTTCGTCCTTGATCTGGCGGATCAGCTCGACGCCGTTGCGGCCTGGCATCGACAGGTCGAGCACCAGCACGTCGGCGTCCTGCGCGCGGACCAGCGCGACGGTCGTCGCGCCGTCGCTCGCCTCGCCGGCGATCTCGAAGCCGCTCGCGCCCTGCAGGATGTGGCGCAGGCCGTCGCGGACCAGCGTGTGGTCGTCGGCGATGAGTACCTTGATCATGGAAACGTCTCTACGGGTTGCAAGGCGTGCAGCGGGAACGACACTGCGATCGCGAAACCTTCGTCCGGCGCGGTGTCGATCCGCACGACGCCGCCCAGCATGTGCGCGCGCTCGCGGATGCCGAGCAGGCCGAACGACTTGTCCGCGCGGCCGTCGCCGGCCGGCGCCTGGCGCGCGCCGGCATCATGGTCCGAAACGCGGTCCGCCCCACGGTCCGAGCCGCGGCCGTTGTCGACGATTCGCAGCGTGCAGCAGCCAGCGTCGATGTCGAGCGTCAGCACGACGCGCGTCGCGTCGGCGTGGCGCGCGACGTTCGTCAGCGCCTCCTGCACGATGCGGAACAGCGTCGTCGCGCCGGCGTTCGAGAACGTCGCCGCGCCGGGGTCCAGGTGCCGCTCGACGTCGATCCCGTAGCGGTTCGTGAAGTCGTTCGCGAGCCAGTCGATCGCGGGCACGAGGCCGAGGTCGTCGAGCATCACCGGGCGCAGGTCGGCCGCGATCCGCCGCACCGACGCGACCGTCGCGTCGATCAGCCGGCGCATGCCGCGCAGCCGCGTCGCGATTTCGTCGCGCGCCGCTTCGCCGGCCGACGCCTGCGGCTCGCGCCCCGGCGCGTCGAGCGCGTGCTCGACCGCCGACAGGTCCATCTTCAGCGCGGTCAACTGCTGGCCGAGGTCGTCGTGCAGTTCGCGCGCGATGCGGCTTTTTTCGGCCTCGCGCACGTTCTGCAGGTTCGCGGACAGCTCGCGCAGTTCCTCGCGCGACTGCTTCAGCGAGTCCTCCGCGCGCACGCGCTCGGTGATGTCGCGCAGCATCACCGTGTACAGCTTGGCGGACGCGTCGCGGATCTGCGAGATCGACGCCTCGATCGGAAACTCGTCGCCGTTCGCGCGCAGCCCGTACAGCACGCGCTGCTGGCGGCCCATCTGCCGCTCGCTGACGCCGGTCACGCCGAACCGCTCGACGTGCCGCGCATGCTGCGCGCGAAACCGCTCGGGGATGAAGCGCGACAGCGGCAAGCCGACCGCTTCCATCGCGGACAGGCCGAACACGCGTTCGGCCATCGGGTTGAAGATCACGATCCGCTGCGATTCGTCGACGGTGATGATCGCTTCCATCGACGAGCGGACGATCCCCATCATCCGCGCTTCGTCCGGCTGCGCGGGCGCGGCGGCCGCGCGGCGCGCGAGCGCGTAGGCGAGGAACGCGAGCGCGGCCGCCCCCGCGACGCCGCCGAGCAGCACGGTCGTCGCGGCGTCGGCCGCGCCGGTCAGCGACGGGCTGCCGTTCGTGCTGTAGTCGAGCGAAAGCGTCGTGCCGCCGAACGGCACGGTGTCGGTGCTGGTGAACCGCGCGGTCGGCGGCGGCGCTTCTTCGAGATTCGCGTCGCCGGCGTACACGACGAACGGCGGGTTGCCGGCGCGCGCGGTCAGCGCGATGCCCGCGTTCGCGATGCCGAGCCGCTCGAACAGGCGGCGCGCGTCGAGCGGCGCGAACACGTAGCCGGCCGGCGGGCGGGAATCGGCCGCCGCGTCCGCTTCGACCGGCAGGTACAGCGCGAGCGTCGGCGCGGGCGCGCCGCGGGTGGCGGTCAGCGCGGCGGCGAGCGCGACTTCGCCGGAATCGGTCGCGCGGCGCAGCGCGGCGCGGGTAGCCGGATCGTCGGGCAGAACGCGCGGCGCGTTCGCGCGGGCCGCGGGCGCGTAGCGCGCGACCATGGGCGGCGCGCCGTCGCGCACGATCGCGTAACCGACGCCGTTCAGCGGCGAGTGCAGCGCGTCGAGATCGATGCTCGCGACGTAGTGCTGCCACTGCGCGCCGTCGACGTCGGGCCGCGTTTCGACGAGTGCGCGCGCGCCGTGCAGCACCGCGTCGGCGGTCACGAGTTCCTGGCGCAGCAGCGAGCTGATCTGGGCGGTGTGGCGCGCGAAGCGCAGTTGCGCCGCCTCCTGCCACTGGTATTTGACGAGCACGGCCAGCACGAAGGCCGCGACGAGCGCGAGTACGAACGCGAGCAGCGCGGCCACTTCGGGCTGCCGCACGCGCGCGACGACGCCGCGCAGCGCGGTCCGGCCGACGCGCGGACGGGCGTCAGCGATCATCGGCGGAGGTCCGGCCCGGCGTCATCGTGGTGTCCTCGCGACGGGCGGCCGAATGGGGCGACGGGCGCGCGGGGAACGCGTCGCGCCGGGGGAACGGCGGCGAAGGTTGGCTTCGATTGTCCGGCCGTGAAGCGGCAAGTCTGAAACGGCAAATCAATCGGCACCGGCGAGGGGGCGCGGCGCGTGGTGCCCCGACCCAAACGTGGCTCACTGCGGATTCGATCGGCGCATGGCTGAAGGCGCGGTTTCCTGTTGCGATAGCGGTCGTGGACGAGCGTGGTCCGCACGGTCGCGCGCCGGCTGCGCGCATCCTTCGTCGGCCAGGACCGGACTGCCACAGCCATTCGCATTCACGCGTTCGCGTTCGTTGCGCCGGCTGGCGGCGCGGCTGTTTTCATGTTCGCGGACACCAGCAGCACCGGGCAGGTCGCGCTGCGCAGCACGCGCTCGGCGACGCTGCCGAGCACCATCCGCCGCACGCCGCGCCGGCCGTGCGTGCCGATCACGATCAACTGCGCATGCCAGTCGGCGGCCGCTTGCTGGATGCAGTGCGCGACGTCCTCGCCGGGCATCTTCACCTCGACGATGCGCGGCTCGCCGGCGACGCCGCGTTTCGCCATCCGCTCGCGCGCGTCGGCGGCGATCCGCTCGCCTTCCTCGACGAACGCATTGCGGACGATCGACGGGTCGTAGCCCGGCACGTCGTACGCGAGCACCGGCGCGTCGATCACGTACAGCGGCAGCAGTTGCGCGCCGGCGTCGCGCGCGAGATCGAGCGCGGTGTCGAACGCGCGCGACGCGGTCTCGCTGCCGTCCAGCGCGACGAGGATGCGGGAATACATGGCGGTTCTCCGTTTCGGGGCAGGGCGGCGGGCGGCTAGTGCGACATCAGCACCGGCTGCGTCATCGACTCGAACATCGTGCGCGTGACGCCGCCGAGCATCCGCTCCTGCCAGCGCGCGTGGCCGTACGCGCCCATCACGACGAGGTCGTAACCGGCGTCCGCGCCATACGACAGCAGCGCGTTGCCGGCGGTCTCGTCGGCGTCGCTGACGATGCCGGCCGCATCGACGGCCACGCCGTGCCGCGCGAGCGCATCGACGATGTCGAGGCCGGGACGCTGCGGCTTCGGCGGCGAACCGGCCGTGCTCACGCGCACGACGCTGACGCGCGACGCGAACAGCAGCAGCGGCAGCGCGTCGTGCACCGCGCGCGCCGCCTCGCGGCTGCCGTCCCACGCGATCAGCACGCGGTCGCCGAGCGGGTCGTAGCGGCCCGCATACGGGATCACGAGCACCGGGCGTCCGGACGACATCACGAGGTCCTCGGGGAAGCGGTCGCCCAGATACGCTTCGGGATCCTCGGGATCGGCCTGGCCGGCGATCACGAGGTCCGCGCCGCGGCTCGCGCGGATCACGGCTTCGTTCGCATACTCGGCCGGCGCGAGCCATTGGCCTTCGACGCCCGCGCGCGTCAGTTCCGCATGAAACAGCCGCTCGATCGCGGCGCGCTGCTCGTCGCGCGTCTGACGCTGCGAATCGAAGTAGTCGGCGGACCCGGCCATCAGGTAGAACGAGCGCGGGTCCGGCACGAACGTCGCGAAGATGCCGGTCAGATGCGCGTCGAAGCGGCGCGCGAGCCGCAGTGCGACGTCGAGGCGCGCCTGCGCGCGCTGGCTGGTGTCGAGGTGGACTAGCAGGGTCTTGTAGCTCATGGTGCGCTCCATCGGGTGAGCCCGGCGTCGGACAGGGTCCGGCGAGACCGAACTGTTCCCACTGTAAGAACGGGACGCGTTGCGCCGTTGATTCATGTCAACGGCGACAGTGGCGCGGATTTCGTTGACACGTATCGGCGACGCTCCTTAGCATCCGGTGGCGGCCTCGCGCCGCGAATCAGGCACCGGCACAACCCCGACCATCGATGGAAACAGGACTCTCGCGCAGCACCGCCCGTCCGGGCCGTTTCGCCGAGGTGCTGCTGGCGTTCCTGAAGCTCGGCGCGACGAGTTTCGGCGGGCCGGTCGCGCATCTGGGCTACTTTCGCCGCGAATTCGTCGAGCGGCGGCGCTGGCTCGATCACGACACGTTCGCGGATCTGCTCGCGCTGTGCCAGTTCCTGCCGGGGCCGGCGAGCAGCCAGCTCGGGTTTTCGATCGGCCTGGTCCGCGCCGGCTGGCGGGGCGGGCTCGCCGCGTGGCTGGGGTTCACGCTGCCGTCGTTCCTGCTGATGATCGCGTTCGCCGCGCTCGCGCCGCGGCTCGGCGGGACGGTCGGCGCGGGCGTGATCCACGGGCTGAAGCTGGTTGCGGTCGCGGTGGTCGCCCAGGCGGTCTGGGACATGGCGCGCCGGCTCTGCGCGGATCGTCCGCGCGCGGCGATCGCGGTCGTCGCGATCGTGCTGCTCGGGGTGCTGTCGGGGCCGTATGCGCAACTCATCGCGATCGGCGTCGGCGCGCTGCTCGGGGCGGTGTCGTGCCGCGCGCGGGGGGGCGTGGAGGCGGATGCTGGCGTCGCCAGTCGCGGCGAGCCGCCGCCGGCCGTTGCGCGCGTGCAGCGCCGGGTCGGCGCTATTGCGCTCGGGCTGTTCTGCGTGCTGCTGATTCGCGTGCCGTTGTCCGGGCAGACCGCCGCCGCGCATGCGTTCGCCCTGTTCGATGCGTTCTACCGGTCCGGCGCGCTGGTGTTCGGCGGCGGCCACGTCGTGCTGCCGCTGCTGCAACAACGCACGGTCGCGACCGGCTGGGTCGCGCCGGACAGCTTCTTCGCCGGATACGGCGCCGCGCAGGCGCTGCCGGGTCCGCTGTTTTCGTTCGCCGCGTACCTCGGCTGGGTCGCGCAGCCGGAGCCGCATCGCTGGGCGGGCGCGCTGCTCGCGACCGTCGCGATCTTCCTGCCGGGTTTGTTGCTCGTGATCGCGGCGCTGCCGTACTGGACCGCGCTGCGCCGGCGGCCGTCGATGGCCGCCGCGCTCGCCGGCGTGAACGCGGCGGTGGTCGGGCTGCTCGCATCGGCGCTTTATTCGCCGGTGTGGACGAGTGCGGTGCTGAACGGGACCGATTTCGTGGTCGCGGTCGTCGCGTTTGCGCTGCTCGTGCGGTGGAAGGTTGCGCCGTTGGCGGTGGTCGTGTTTTGCGTGGCGGCCGGGGCGATTGCGGGTTGAAGGCGGCGAGGGCATGCGGGCGTTGCGTCGTCACCGCCTGGGACAAGCCGGCTCGCGTGCGTACCGTCCGCTTTCTATGTCACGCGTTGCCAGGCCATCCGCGCAGTCCTCCCGACTTGAGGCACATCCCCTTCGGGGACGAGGTCATGGTCAGTGCTCAAGCACAGACCATGACCGACAGGAACAAGCCGGTTCGCCTGCGCGCCCTTGATTCCACGCGTTGCCGGACCTGGCCGTGCTGCGACTTCACGGCCCGGCCCGCCCACGTCACGCGGCGCTACGCAGCAATCCGGTACTCGGTAACGAGCGGTTCCCCCGCGAAAAACGCCCGCAGATTCGCGCGCACGAGGTCCGCCATCGCCGCGCGCGTCTCGATGGTCGCGCTCGACCGGTGCGGTTGCAGCACGACGTTGTCGAGCGCGAAAAACGCCGGATCGATGTTCGGCTCGTTCCAGAACACGTCGAGCGCCGCGCCCGCGATCCGCCTGTCGCGCAGATACCGCAGCAGCGCCGGTTCGTCGACGATGCTGCCGCGCGCGACGTTCACCAGCATTCCGTCGCGGCCGAGCGCATCGAACACGTCCGCGCCGATCAGCGACCGGTTGCCTGCATCGGCGGCCGCGCACACGACCAGGTAGTCGCTGCGCGCGGCCAGTTCGACGACGCTGCCGCAATGGCGATACGGCACGTCGTCGAACGCGACGCGGTCGTGGTACGCGATGTCCATCTCGAACCCCGCGCAGCGTTTCGCGAGCGCGCGCCCGACGCGCCCGAGCCCGACGATGCCGAGCCGCGCGCCGAACACCCGCCGCGTCAGCGGCAGCGGCGCGCGCGGCCAGTCGCCGCGCCGCACGTAGGCATCGGCGGCCGGAATCTGCCGCGCGAGCGCGAGCAGCAGCGCAAGCCCCATGTCCGCGACGTCGCCGGTCAGCACGTCCGGCGTGTTCGTCACGCGGATGCCGCGCTCGCGGGCCCGCGCGAGATCGATCGCATCGACCCCCACGCCGTAACAGACGACGATTTCGAGGTGCGGCAGCGCGTCGATCAACGCGGCGCTCGCGCCGGCCTCGCCGTTCGTCGCGACCGCGCGCACGTGCGGCGCGACTTCGGCGAGCAGCCGTTCGGGGGAAGCCGAATCGGACAGCACGTGCAGCGTGTAATGCTGCGCGAGTTGTTCCATGTCGTTATCGGGGTAACGCTGGACGACCAGCAGGTGAGGTTGGCTCATTCTCGTATCGGTGTATCGGTGAACGTGACTGGAAGGATGGAAGTAAAAACTTGATACCGGTAACATGAACACCCGGAACCTCCCGGGCAGAAGGACTTCATTCACAACAGGACCGGTGCGGACGACAGCCCGCGCGCGCACCGGCATTCAATGGAGACGCAGTTGATCCCGACCACCCCGACCCAGACGAACCCGAACCCGGCCGCGAACGAAACGACGATCGCGTTCCTCGGCATCGGCCTGATGGGCGCGCGCCAGGCGCGTCGCCTGCTGCGGGCCGGCTATCGCATGAACGCGTGGAACCGGACCGTGCAGAAGGCGCGCGAACTCGAAGCCGACGGCGCGCGCGTCGCCGAAACCGCCGCCGAAGCGGTCGCCGGCGCGCAGTTCGTCGTCACCATGCTGCAGGACGGCCCGGCGGTTGCGCGCGTGCTGCTGGACCCGGCCGTGCAACACGCGCTGACGCCCGGCGCGATCGTCGTCGACACCAGCTCGATCCGTCCGGCCGAAGCGCGCGACCACGCGCGGCAACTCGCGGCACACGGCGTCCGCTATCTGGACGCGCCGGTGTCCGGCGGCACGGCCGGCGCGGAGCAGGGCACGCTCGCGATCATGTGCGGCGGCGACGCGGACGTGTTCGAGCGCGCGTTGCCGATGCTGACCTGCATGGGCCGGCCGACGCTCGTCGGTCCGCATGGCTCGGGACAACTGACGAAACTCGCGAACCAGGTGATCGTCGGCGCGACGATCGGCGCGGTGGCCGAGGCGCTGCTGCTCGCGCGGCGCGGCGGCGCGGACCCCGCGAAGGTGATCGCCGCGCTCGCGGGCGGCTTCGCGGACAGCCCGATCCTGCGTCTGCACGGCGCGCGGATGGTCGAGCGCGACTACGCGCCGCGCGGCCGTTCGGCGACGCACCTGAAGGATCTCGCGAACGCGATCGACGCCGCCAACGCGACCGGCAGCCCGACGCCGTATGCGCATCTGACGGCAGGGCTGTTCGACGCGCTGCTGAACCACGACGGCGACGTCGATCACAGCGGCCTGATGCTCGAACTGGAACGGCGCGTCAGCGACGCCGGCTGACGATCGCGGCGCGGCCATCGTCCGTGAGCGAAGACGGCGGCCGCGCCACGATCGCAACCGGATCGACGTGCGCTGCGCCGCGTGCTCAACCGCGCGCGACGGCCGCCGCTTCCCGCGCGTAGCCGTCGGCCGAACCCGCGCCGACCGCATCGTCGAGGTCGGTCAGGTCGCGCAGGCGCGTCTCGGTCGACAGCAGCGTGCCGATCACGGTCAGCACCGCGAGCGTCGCCATGTACACGCCCATCACCCAGAAGCGGCCGCCGGACAGGCTCACGAGGAACAGGCCGAGGATCGGCGCGAGGCCGCCCGCCAGCAGCGCGCCGAGTTCGCGCGACAGCGCGACGCCCGAATACCGGTAGCGGTTGCCGAACAGTTCCGCGAAGTGCGCGCACTGCGAGCCGAGCATGCTGTTCGCGCCGAACGAGAAGCCGCCGACGAGCGCGAGCGTGACCCAGAACGGATCGGCGGTGCTGATCATCCACCACGCGGGGATCGCCCACACGACGGAGAACACCGCGCCGACGCGGTACACCGGCAGGCGGCCGACGCGGTCGGTCAGCGCGCCGAACAGCGGCGTCGTGAAGATGCTGAGCAGGCTCGCGATCAGCACCGCGCGCGTGCCGATCGCGTCGAGCTGCGCGCGCGGCAGGTGCTGCTGCACCGACACGAAGTTCGACAGATACGCGATCGCGACGGCGGTGTAGATGGTCGAGCCGCCGGTTTCCGCGAGGCGCATCAGCGTCGTCGCGATCAGCGGACGGCGGCCCTTGCGCAGCATCAGGCGCATCGGCGCGCCGATCACCTCGTGCTTGCGCTCAAGCTGCTCGAACACCGGGCTTTCCTTCAGCCGCAGCCGGATCCAGATCGCCATGCCGATCAGCACGATGCTCGCGAGGAACGGCACGCGCCAGCCCCATGCGAGCAGTTCGTCCGGGCTCATCGACGACTGGAGGATCTTGAACGTGAAGGTCGCGAGCGTGAGGCCCGCGAAGATGCCGACGAACGGCAGCGCCGCGTAATAGCCGCGCCGCTTCACCGGCGCCATCTCGGCCATCAGCGTCGCCGCGCCGGTCTGCTCGGCGCCCGCGCCGAAACCTTGCAGCAGCCGCAGCGCGACGAGCAGCACCGCGCCGATCGGGCCGGTCGGCAGCGCGCCGATCAGCGTCGTCGCGACGCCCATCAGCGTGACGGTCGCCAGCAGCACGAACTTGCGGCCCTTGCGGTCGCCGAGCGAGCCGAAGAACAGGCCGCCGAGCGGCCGCGCGAGAAAACCCGCGCCGAACGTCGCGAAACTCGCGAGCAGCCCGGCCGTGGTGCCGAGGCTTGCGAAGAACACGCGGTTGAACACCAGCGCGGACGCGAGTCCGTACATCGCGAAATCGTAGTATTCGAGCGCGCTGCCGACCGCGCCGGTGACGATCGCGCGGCGCAACTGCTCGGCCGTGGGGCCGGCCTGCTCGGGATTCGCCGCGTGCGCGGCGGCATCGGTCCTGACGACCTGTCCGGAACTCATCTGTCTCTTCTCCACTAATGCTCTTGATTGAAATTATTTAGTTCGCCGGCGCATCGGAGCGAAAGGAAGGCGGAGCACGGAAGGCGTGGTGCGTGTGCCCGTCTGGCGACGAAAGGCATCGGCCGGCGCGGCGGGTTGCCGGCCGTCGTCTGATGCGATCAGTTACCGGTAACACCGTAAACAAGGTAGCACGCGGCGAAACGCGTATTCAAGATGAATCGCGCCAGGGGTATTCCCGCATCCGCGCCGCGGCGCACGCCGCGTGCAACCACGCGCGATGCGCCGCAGGTCGTCGCGCGCGGCCGGAACGCGGAAGTCTGCGGCTATCATATGCGTCGTTTCCCATTCCGCCGATGCCGATTCGATGACCAAAACAACCGTCACGACCGCCGCCCCGAAAGCCGGGCCGCCCCGCATGTCCGACGTCGCCCGGCTCGCCGGGGTGTCGAAGATGACGGTGTCGCGCGTGCTGGCCGGACGAAGCGCATCGCTCGCGACGCGCGAGCGGGTGCAGCAGGCGGTCGATCAGTTGGGCTACGTCGCGGATGCGGCGGCGGGCGCGCTGTCGTCCGGCCGCTCCGAATTCGTCGCGGTGCTGGTGCCGTCGCTGTCGAGTTCGAACTTCTCGGACACCGTCGGCGGGCTGACCGCGGTGCTCGAACGGGAAGGGCTGCAACTGCTGATCGGCGACACCGATTATTCGCTCGAACGCGAGGAACGGCTCGTGCGGCAGATGCTGCGCCACCAGCCGCGCGCGATCGCGCTGACCGGCGCGCAGCACACCGACGCGACACGCGCGCTGCTGCAACGCTCGGGCATTCCGGTCGTCGAGATGTGGGACCTGCCCAGCGAGCCGATCGACACGGCCGTCGGTTTCTCGAACGTGAAGGCCGCGCGCGAGATGGTCCGCTACCTGGCCGGGCGCGGGTATCGCCGGATTGGCTTCATCGGCGGCGCGAGCACGCTCGACCGCCGCGGCCTCGACCGGCTGAAGGGTTATCAGATGGAAGTGAAGGCGCAGGGTCTCGGCGAGCCGCGCGCGATCCGGCTCGGCGATTCGCCGATCACGATGAGCCACGGCGGCCCCGCGATCGCCGCGCTGCTCGCGCAATGGCCGGACACCGAAGCGGTGATGTGCGTGAGCGACATGTCCGCGTTCGGCGCGATCATGGAATGCCAGCGGCGCGGGCTGAAGGTGCCGGGCGATCTCGCGATCGCCGGCTTCGGCAACTTCGAGGTCGCGAGCTGCTGCCATCCGACGATCACGACGGTGTCGGTCGACGCATACGGGATCGGCGAGCGCACTGGCGAAACGCTGCTCGCGACGCTGGCCGCGCGCGAGCAGGGCGACGGCGCGGACGCGCGCGCGCCGAGGAACGTCAGGATCGACTACACGGTCGTGTCGCGCGAGAGCGCGTAACGCGCATCTCGCGCATCTCGCGCGTCTCGCGGATCCATCAGGACTCGCACGGTTCTTTTTTCGCGCTGGCCACCGCAACCGCGTCGCGCGAAACCCTTGGGTTTGCGCGCCGAGCCATGCTAACATCGTCGGAATGTTACCGGTAACGGTCCTGCCGCCGGGTGCGCCGCGTTCGCGAGCGCGCGCCGCGATCAGAGTAGGCCGGCCGATCTTTAGGAGGAGCAGGCGAGATGTCTCAACCCACCCCGCGACGGCTGCGCAGCCAGGAATGGTTCGACGATCCGTCCCATGCGGACATGACCGCGCTCTACGTCGAGCGTTTCATGAACTACGGCCTCACGCGCGAGGAGCTGCAGTCGGGCCGACCGATCATCGGCATCGCGCAGACCGGCAGCGATCTCGCGCCGTGCAACCGTCACCACCTCGAACTCGCGCAGCGTGTGAAGGCGGGCATCCGCGACGCGGGCGGCATTCCGATGGAATTCCCGGTGCATCCGCTCGCGGAGCAGAGCCGCCGGCCGACCGCCGCGCTCGACCGCAACCTCGCGTATCTCGGCCTCGTCGAGATCCTGCACGGCTTCCCCCTCGACGGCGTCGTGCTGACGACCGGCTGCGACAAGACCACGCCCGCATGCCTGATGGCGGCGGCGACCGTCGATCTGCCGGCGATCGTGCTGTCCGGCGGCCCGATGCTCGACGGCTGGTACAACGGCCAGCGCGTCGGCTCCGGCACGGTGATCTGGCATGCGCGCAACCTGCTCGCGACCGGCGAGATCGACTATGAAGGCTTCATGGAGCTGACCACGGCGTCGTCGCCGTCGATCGGCCACTGCAACACGATGGGCACCGCGCTGTCGATGAACAGTCTCGCGGAAGCGCTCGGCATGTCGCTGCCCGGCTGCGCGAGCATTCCGGCCGCGTATCGGGAACGCGGTCAGATGGCGTACAAGACCGGCCAGCGGATTTGCGACCTCGTGCGCGACGACGTGCGGCCCTCGCAGATCATGACGCACGAAGCGTTCGAAAACGCGATCGTCGTTGCCTCCGCGCTCGGCGCGTCGACGAACTGCCCGCCGCATCTGATCGCGATCGCGCGGCACATCGGCGTCGAGCTGAGCCTCGCGGACTGGCAGCGCGTCGGCGAACAGGTGCCGCTGCTCGCGAACTGCATGCCGGCCGGCGAATACCTCGGCGAGAGTTTCCACCGCGCGGGCGGCGTGCCGGCGATCGTGAAGCAGCTCGACGCGGCAGGGCTGATCCATCGCGAGTGTCTGACGGTGTCGGGCCGCACGGTCGGCGACATCGCGTCGGCCGCGCCGGACGCCGACAACGACGTGATCCGCCCGCACGACGCGCCGCTGAAGCACGGCGCGGGTTTCATGGTGCTGTCGGGCAACTTCTTCGACAGCGCGATCATGAAGATGTCGGTGGTCGGCGACGCGTTCCGTAAGACCTATCTCAGCGAGCCGGGCGCGGAGAACGTGTTCGACGCGCGCGCGATCGTGTTCGACGGGCCGGAGGACTACCGCGCGCGGATCAACGACCCGGCGCTCGAAATCGACGAGCACTGCATTCTCGTGATTCGCGGCGCCGGCACGGTCGGTTATCCGGGCAGCGCGGAGGTCGTGAACATGGCGCCGCCGTCCGAGCTGATCAAGCGCGGCATCGACTCGCTGCCGTGCATGGGCGACGGGCGGCAGAGCGGCACGTCCGCGAGCCCGTCGATCCTGAACATGTCGCCGGAAGCGGCGGTCGGCGGCGGCCTTGCGCTGCTGCGCACGAACGACCGGATTCGCGTCAACCTGAACGAGCGCCGCGTGGACGTGCTGATCGACGACGCGGAACTCGAACGCCGCCGCGAACACGCGACGTTTACCGCGCCGCCGTCGCAGACGCCGTGGCAGGAGCTTTACCGGCAGAACGTCGGCCAGTTGTCCACCGGCGGGTGCCTGGAGCCGGCGACGCTGTATCTGAAGGTGATCGCGGAGCGCGGCGAGCCGCGGCATTCGCACTGACGTAGCGCGGGCTGTTTTTGCGCTGAAGGGCCGGGTCGAGCGATATGCCGGCCCGGCCTTTTTCGCATCGGACGGCTGGTTTCATCGCGGGCGGAGCGTGCCGGACGCGAGCCGGAAAGCGGAATGAAAGAACAACGTACACGACGCGCTCCCAGCCGCGCCCGGAGAATTTCGAAAAAAGTCCTTGACTCTCTATCTTCCAGTAGATAAAGTACGACTCATGGAAACGACAGCAACCGTCCGCGAACAGATTCTCGACCACGCCATCACGCTGATGATGATGCGCGGGTACAACGGATTCAGTTACCGCGATCTGTCCGAACTGGTTGGTGTGAAGACGTCGAGCATCCATTATTACTTCCCGTCGAAAGACGACCTGGTGCTCGAAGCGGTGAACGAATACAGCAAGGACGTCCTCGATGCGCTCGGCGCGATTGATCCGGCGCTGCCGGCCGACGCGAAGCTCGGCAAGTACACGAAGCTGTTCGGCCGCACGCTCGGCGACGGCGACCAGATCTGTCTGTGCGGGATGCTCGCCGCGGACATCGAGTCGCTGCCGGACAACGTGCGGCAGGCAGTGCAGGCGTTCTTCAAGGCCAACGAAAGCTGGCTCGCGAAGGTGCTCGCGCAGGGTGCGAGCGAAGGCACGCTGGCGGTGAACGGCAAGCCGGAGAATGCAGCCCGCGCGATGTATGCGGCGTTTCAGGGCAGCGTGCTCGCCAGCCGGCTGTTTCATACGAAGGCACGGCTGGAAGACGTTGGGGCGGTCTGGAAAACGACGACCTGACGCGGTGGTTTGAACGGTTTTGGAAGCAGGGCGGTTCGCCGCCCTTTTATCGGGGCCCGTCGTCTATCTTGTGATAGATAGACGACAGGCAGAAAGGGCGGCGACTACGCCCGTTTTTTTGCAAGCTTCATCTATCTAGCAGTAGATACCCTTTTGGGAAGGAGTCGATCATGAACAAGAAGCTGATGGGTGCCTTTGTCCTCGCCAGCGTGATTGCCGCACCGGCGTTCGCGGACGGCGGTCACGACTATCCGCCGGCGAACGTGCAGCCGCACGCCGCCGCGACCGTCCACGGCAGCGCGCGTGCGCATCTGCGCCTGCATCTGCGCGGCGCCGATACGAGCCGCCTGCCCGATTTCTCGCAGACGTATTACCCGGCGCAGCCCGCCCAGGTCGTCGAATCGGCCGGATTGACCCGCGCCGAAGTCCGCGCGGATCTCGCGAAGGCCCGCGCCGCGCACGAGATCCCGTCCTATACGCACGGCTGATCCCTCTGCCACTCCCTCGATTTCAACCGCTTTAACCCTGTCATTTATTCAACCAAGGAGTCTGTCATGTCGATCGCCAAAGTCCTCTACCGCGCCAACGCCACCGCAACCGGAGGCCGTGACGGCCGCGCCGTCGTGCCCGAAAGCAACCTCGAACTGAAGCTGACCACGCCGCGCGAACTCGGCGGCGCGGGCGGGGCGGGCACCAACCCCGAGCAACTGTTCGCCGCCGGCTACAGCGCGTGTTTCCTCGGCGCGATGAAGTTCGTCGCCGCCCGCGACAAGGTCGCGATTCCGGCGGACGTGTCGGTGAACGGCAGCGTCGGCATCGGCGCGATCCCGACCGGCTTCGGCATCGAAGTCGAACTGAAGATCTCGCTGCCCGGCATGGACCGCGACGCCGCGCAGGCGCTGGTCGACAAGGCCCACATCGTGTGCCCGTACTCGAACGCGACGCGCAACAACATCGACGTGACGCTCACGCTCGTCTAAGCCGTCGATCCGCTCGCCATCGCTCAAACCATTCCTTCATTCACGTACTGACCAGATAAGAGAGTTCGCCATGAAAGTCCTGAAGCCCCTGCTCATCGCCGCCGCTGTCGCCGCATCGTCCGCCGCATTCGCCGCCGGCCCGGCGGCACCCGCGACGCCCGACGCCGCGACGACGCACCTGCTCGACGCGCTGAACAGCCAGAAAGGCCCCGGCCTCGAAACGCTGCCGCCCGTGAAGGCGCGCCAGGTGCTGACCGACGCGCAGAACGGCGTGAAGGTCGACCTGTCCGGCATCGACGTGTCGAACCGCACGATCGAGCAGGACGGCCTCAGCGTGCCGGTCACGATCGTCCGCCCGCAAGGCGCGACGGGCACGCTGCCGGTGTTCATGTTCTTCCATGGCGGCGGCTGGATTCTCGGCGACTTCCCGACGCACGAGCGTCTGGTGCGCGACCTCGTCGTGCAGTCGGGCGCGGTGGCCGTGTTCGTGAACTACACGCCGTCGCCGGAAGCGCAGTATCCGGTCGCGATCAATCAGGCGTATGCGGCGACGAAGTGGGTCGCGGCGCACGGCGACGAGATCGGCGTGGACGGCAGCCGGCTCGCGGTGGTCGGCAACAGCGTCGGCGGCAACATGGCGACGGTGGTCGCGCTGATGGCGAAGGACAAGGGCGGCCCGGCGATCCGCTTCCAGGGGCTGCTGTGGCCGGTCACCGACCACAACTTCAACGACGGCTCGTACAACGCGTATCAGCAGGGACACTTCCTGACGCGGCCGATGATGAAGTGGTTCTGGGACGCGTACACGAAGAGCGACAAGCAGCGCAACGAGATCTACGCGTCGCCGCTGCGTGCGCCGGCGTCGGAGCTGAAGGGGCTGCCGCCGGCGCTGATCCAGGTCGCGCAGTTCGACGTGCTGCGTGACGAGGGCGAAGCGTATGGGCGCAAGCTCGACGCCGCCGGCGTCGAGGCGACGACCACGCGGTACAACGGCACGATTCACGACTTCGGTCTGCTGAACGCGCTGGCTGACGATGCGCCGACGAAGGCGGCGATGAAGGCGATGGGCGGCGAGTTGAAGTCGCGGCTGGCGCAGTAATCGTGGGGGAAGCGGGTGGTGGGCTCTGGTCTGCCACCCGCGCTTTCGTTGATAATCCAACGTAATCCGTCAGGTTTTATCGTTTTGGCAATTTCCTTAATTTTACATAACACAAATTATCAACATTTCAGATGTAGGTCCCAAATAGAAATGTCGGGTTTCCGCTAAATAGAAATGTCGTGTTTTAGGTAGTTTGAACGCCGGACATCCGCTCTGGGAGCCGGCGATGAACGCGACTGGGACGATCACGATGACGATGCGCGAGGTGGACAGGTTCAACTTGGCGGAGACATCAGAAGCAACACCGCTCCCTCATCAACTCCCTAAACCTCACCCCGAACGCGTTAAACTCCCAACGCTCCCGCTCAACCCAACCGACCATCACAGTCAACCGCAATGGCCAGCTACAAGGAATTGATCGCGCAGCGCGACGAACTCAATGCGCAGCTCGAAGAGGCGTTCAAGGAAGAACGGCTGAGCGTGCTCGATGAGATAGTCCGCAAGATGCAGGCTCACCGAATCACGCTGACCGAGGTCGGCGGCCACGCGCCGGACGAAAAAACGAAGGCGCCGGCCCGCTACCGCGATCCCGTCAGCGGCAAGGAATGGTCCGGACGCGGCAAACCGCCGAACTGGATCAAGGACGAGGCCGACCGCTCGAAATTTCTCGTCGCGGATTGATCCCGGCTGATCGGCCGGGCCGGCATGGCAACGAAACCCGTCAGCCGTTGCCCCCGCCGGCAGCCAGTTCCGTATTCCGCTGGACGAGAAACCGGATCAACCCGTCCACGCCGCTCTGCTGGATCGTCTCGTTGAACTGCTGCCGGTAGGTCTGGATCAGCCACGCGCCCAGCACGTTCAGGTCGTATACGCGCCAGCCCGCCGGCGTCCGGTACAGCCGGTAGTCGATCTCGTACTGTTTCCCGTTCGCCAGCGCGACGGTCCGCACGACGACGTCCGTCTCCGACGCCGATACGCGCATCGGCGGATATTGAATCTGCTGGTCCGGTTTCAGTTGCGCGAGCGCGCCCGAATAAAGGTGAATCAGCAGCAACTGGAACTGCTCGGTCACCTTGTCCCGCTGCGCGGGCGTCGCGCTGCGCCAGTGGCGCCCCATCGACAGTTGCGTCGTGCGCCGGAAATCGACATACGGCAGGATGTCCCGGTTCACGACCGCGCGGATGCGCGGAATGTCGGTCGGCGCGATCGCCCGCTCGCGGACTTCGTCCAGCACCTGCTGGGTCGCGGTGCGGATCAGCGCCTGCGGATCGGACTGGTCGTCCACCTGCGCGCTGCGCGCGATGCCCGGCGCGATCGCGATCAGCAGAACCGGAATCAGGAGCAGTTTCTTCAACGCCAACGTCACGGTGCGCCTCCGACGGAACGGCGGCCTCGGCCTCGATGCTGAAGCACCCCGCCCGATGCGGGTGCGGCAAGTCGATTCCGGTTCGGCCACGCGGAAGCCGTATTATCGCGTCGATCGCCGCAAGCGGCCGTGCACGCGGGCAACCTGCCGCAGCCGCGGCCCCAACGCCCGGCGCTTTTCCAGCGCGCCTCCGGCCGTCGGAACAGCGCGGAATCAAGCCCCGTTCGGACTCGCGTTCGCGAATGCGTCTTCGCCGGCCGCCGGCGCTTGCGCGGCGGCGGCGGATGCCGATTCGGTCCACAACTGGCTGTCCGGAAACCAGAATGCGTCGGGCCGCGGCGGCGACGCGAGCCTGACCGGCAACGCCGGATTGAAGATTTTCGACCACCCGGACAGATACGACGGCGTTTTCACCAGATAGCCGCACCGCGACAGCAGCAGGCACGCGACCAGCGCCTCGCGCGCGATCGCAAGGCCCGGATGCCCGGAGAAATGCACCGGCAGGCCGCCGCTTGCCAGATGCCGCGCCGGTGCCACGTGGACCGGCACGCCGAACGGCTGCGCGGTGAAGTAGTCGATGAACGCGGCTTCGTCGCTCGACACGAACACGTTCGTCAGTTGCGGGTTCTCGCGCAGCACGCTCGCAACGAGCGCGCAGAAATCCTGCCACGACACCGGAACCGCTTCGAGCTTCTTGTCGGTGCCGCGAAAGTGGACGCCGAGCGTCGTCGCGCCGATATCGAGCGACCGGCACAGCGCATCGACCTCCTCCGTCACCGACGCCGAAGGCCGGTAATACGACAGGAACAGCCGGTTCGCGTCGTCGATCGTGAGCCGCCGCTCGTAACGCTTCCGGAAGCCGAGATGGACGAGGTCCGCGACCTTCGAGGTCCTGACCTTACGCGCCGGCGAAGGGGCCGCGCCGCGTCCGACCGGCTCGAACAGCGCGCCGAACCAGTCGGTCCGGCCGGACGGGTCGCCGTAGATCTTCCCGCGCGCGGAGATGTCGGGAAACAGATGCTTTTCGTCGCAGTACATCAACACGAACAGCACCATCTGCAGCACCGAGAAAAAACCGGAAATCTCGCGGATCTCGATCGAGAACACGCCGTGGTTCAGGCGCTGCTGCGCGCGGATCGCGAGCCGCCCCGGCGTCGCGACCAGAGACTTGAAGCCCTCGCTGCGCCGGATGCGGCGTGCGAAATCGACCACGTTCCGACTCATACCGTCTCCCGATCGCGTGGAAACGTCTGCGCCCGCGCTGTCCGCCGCGCGCAGAGCCGTGGCCATGATAGCCGGTTCGCCGCGCGCGGCCGCGCGAACCTGCGCGGCAATGCGGGCCGGCGCACGTTCGGCGCGTACAGACGCTTGCGTGCCTGCATGGGTGTGAAGAATCGCTTCGTCGTCCTCCGCGGTCGAGGCGACGCGCGCGGCAATCCGGGCGGCCGCGCGCCCTCCCCGATCCCAGGCGCTGCCAAACGTTAACAATCCTGTCACACCGGCGGCACACAATCGGCGGTCGTCCTCTCCGCCCACCGGCGGCAACCTGCGTCACGCAGCGGCATCCGCGCTGCGCCCTTGCGATTCCCTTACCGCGCGCGATGCGGCAGGACGCGTGTCCGCCCGCCTTCCCCCGCGCATGGCCGATAACGAACGACTGCGGCGCTGCCTGCGACCGCACGCTACGACAGACCGATGAAGAAAAAACAGATTCTCCTCGCCGTGCTCGGCACCCTCACCGTATTCGCCCAGAACTACGCGGCCGCGAAGTCCGCTCCGACATCGTTCACCGTGACCGACGGCCAGACGAACACGAACGCGCAGACGCTCGGCGACGGCGGTTCGAGCGGCGTCGTGAACGCGGGCGGCACGCTGAACGTGTCCGACGACTCGGTGGCGATCACCGTGACCGGCGACGCGACGATCACCAACAGCGGCACCATCGAGCAGACCGGCACCGGCCGCGCGATCCGCGACAACACCGGCGGCCTCACGCTGACGGTCACGAACAACGCGGGCGCGACGATCGAATCGACCGACGACGACGTGATACAGATGAACAAGAAGGACAGCAACGTCACGTTCTACAACTCCGGCACGCTGATCTCGAACAACGTGTCGGCGGGCGGCGCGCAGGCGATCGACTTCAACGCGATCACCAAGGGCAGCAACGTGCTGTACAACTACGCGACCGGCCAGATTCTCGCGACCGAGGCCGACGCGGTGCGTCCCGGCGTGAACGGCTTCGTGTACAACGACGGCACGATCCGCTCGATGAACCTGCCGGGCAGCGACAGTTCGAGCGACGGCGTCGACGCGCAGAGCAACAGCGGCATCACGATCGTCAACGCGACGACCGGCACCGCGACCACCGCCGGCACCGGCCTCATCGAAGGCGCGCGCCACGGCATTACCGGCGGCAATTCGGACGTGACGACCGACGGCACCTTCATCCTGAACGTGACGAACAACAAGGGCGGCACGATCCAGGGTGACAACGGCTCGGGCATCAACGTGGACGGCTTCAACGCGAACGAGGTCGTGACGATCGTGAACCACGGCACGATCTCCGGCAACGGCGTGACGGCCGACGGCGACGGCGTGGATGTGGACGGCCTCGTGAACCTGACGAACACCGGCACGATCGTATCGACGCACTCGTACGACGACGTCAGCGAAGGCGTGACGGTCGGCGGCGGCACGATCGTGAACAGCGGCGTGATCGAGGGCAAGAACTCGGCCACCAACGCGGACGGCACGGCCAACAGCGGCACCGGCCGCGGCATCACGCTCGCGGGCCTCGACAAGGACCCGACGAGCGGCGACCCGATTGCGGTCCAGGGCATCTACGGCAACACGTCGATCGTGAACAGCGGGCTCATCCGGGGCGACAGCGACTCCGCGATCGCGGTGACCGGCGCGGCCAGCCCGTTCTCGCTGACGATCACGAACCTCGCGGGCGGCGTGCTCGAAGGCGGCGGCGCGACGGCCGCGGCCGTCAACACCGGCGCGAACGACGCGACGGTGATCGACTACGGCACGATCACCGCGGACGCGAGCGGCAAGGCGGTCGATCTCGGCAGCGGCAACAGCAGCCTGCAGATTCTCGGCGGCGCGGCGGCCATCAACGGCGACATCTCCGGCGGCACCGGCACCAGCACGCTGACGATCGTGCCGGGCGCCGGCGGCACGTTCAGCTATGGCGGCTCGATCTCGAACTTCGCGAGCGTGGCGATCGGCGCGGGCACGGTCGTGCTGTCCGGCGCGAACAGCTATGCCGGCGACACCACGCTCGACGGCGGCACGCTCGTACTCGCGAACAGCAGCGCGCTCGGCACCGGCACGCTGAACACGCTCGACGGCGCGACGGTCGGCTACCGCAACGGCGTCGACGTCGCGAACGCGGTGAAGCTCGGCAGCAATACGGCGTTCGAAGTGGACGGCTCGGACGTCGCGACCCAGGCCGGCGCGATCGGCGAAGCGGGCAACGCGGCGGGCGCCGTCTTCGGCGTCGCCAAGACCGGCACCGGCACGCTGGTGCTGGACGGCGCGAACACCTATTCGGGCGGCACGCTCGTGTCGGCCGGCACGCTGCAGGTCGGCAGCGCGGCGGGCTCGCACGCGTCGCTGACCGGCGACGTGCAGGTGAACGCGGGCGCGACGCTCGCGGGCTACGGCACGATCGCCGGCAACGTCGCGAACCAGGGCGCGGTCGCGCCGGGCAGCGGCGGCGGCACGCTGTCGGTCGGCGGCAATTACAGCCAGAGCGCGGACGCGACGCTGCGCATCGGCGTCGGCAACAACGCGGTCGCGACCGGCAACGCGGGCGCCGACAGCGGCTACGGCCGCCTCGTCGTGGCCGGTAGCGCGACGATGGACGCCGGCTCGTCGGTGTCGCTCGTGAAGACCGGCAGCTACGGGTTCGCGGCGGGCCAGCGGTTCGTCGTCGCGGACGCGTCGGCCAGCGGCACGGACTACAACGCCGGCACGCTGAACTACTCGGCGGCGGGTTTCGACGGCCTGCTGTTCGGCCAGCAGGTCAGCGTGAACGGCCGCAGCGACCTCGTCGTGAACCTCGCCGGCCAGCCGGCGGGCAATCTCGCGACGACGCCGAACGCCTCGGCGTCGCTGTCCGGGCTGTCGCACTACTCGGGCGTGAGCCCGGCGCTGCTGAACCTGTTCAACGCGGCGACCGCGCTCAGTCTCGGCACGAAGAGCGAAGCGACGCGCGCGGGCGCGCAGCTCGCGCCGGCCGCGCAGTTGTCGTCGAGCCGCGCGGCGGCCGCGCCGACGTTCGACGCGATGAACGTGGCCACGTCGCACGCGGACAGCCTGCGCGTCGCGCAGGCGGCCGGCGCGACCGGCATCGCAACCGGCGACGCGGGTCCGGGCTGGGGCGTATGGGGCCAGGGTTTCGGCGGCCACGCGAGCCAGGGGATCGACGACAACGTGGACGGCTACAGCGCGAACTACGGCGGCCTGCTGGTCGGCGCGGACCGCGCGTTCGGCGAACGCTGGCGCGCGGGCGGCGCGTTCAGCTACACGAACACCGCCGTCAACAACACCGACGACAGCGCGGGCGACTCGACGCGCGTGAACGGCTACGGCCTGATCGGCTACGCGAGCTACAGCGGCGAGCCGTGGTACGTGAACCTCGCGGCGAGCGTCACGCTGCAACGCTATGACTCGACCCGCGAAATCGGCTTCGACGGCTTCTCGGGCGCCGCGAACGGCCAGTTCAACGGCCAGCAGTACGCGGCGAGCGCCGAGTTCGGCTACCCGCTCGCGCTCGGCGGCTTCACGCTGACGCCGCTCGTCAGCCTCGCGTACAGCTACCTGCACCAGAACGCGTACACCGAGAGCGGCGGCAACGGCGCGGCGCTCGCGGTCGATGCGTCGCACAGCACGTCGGTGCGCAGCAACGCGGGCGTGAAGCTCGAAAAGGGCTTCACGAGCCGCTACGGCGACATCATTCCGTACCTGAAGGTGCAGTGGACCCACGAGTACGACCACGACCGCGCCGTCACCGGCGCGCGTTTCGCGGCGGACCCGGTCGGCGAAACGGCGTTCACGACGGTCGGCGCGTCGCCGGTGTCGGACCTCGCGAACCTGCAACTCGGTGTCACGCTGCTGCGCGCGAACAATCTGAGCCTCACCGCGCGTTACGACCTGCAGGCCGGTTCGCACTTCGTGTCGCAGACCGGCTCGCTGCAACTGCGCCAGCTGTTCTGACCGGCGCGCGCGAACGCCGCTGCGCGCGGCGGGCCGTCATGCCGCCGCGCGCCGTTACGCCGTCGCCGCAATCCGCCGCGCGCGGCGACATGGCTGCGTCGCGTCGCTGTCGCGCAGGGCGTCGGCGTTTCGCTGGGCACGCTTGGCGGCTGCGCGGCGCTTGCCCCGAACGGCCGCAAGCGCCCTCGCCCGCTCCTTCGCTTACGCGTCCTGAAACGCCGCATGCTCGCGCATCGCGGCGGTCATCGCGAGAATCCGCTCGCGCAGCGCCGCATGCAGATAACGCACCGCCGGCGAGAACTGCCGCCGATGCGGACAGACGAGATTCAGCGGCGCGACCTCGCCCGGCTGGTCCGGCAGCAGCACTTCGAGCCGCCCCGCGACCACGTCGTCGCACACGTCGATCCACGACTTGTACGCGATCCCGCGCCCATCGACGGCCCAGCGCCGCGCGATGTCCGCGTCGTCGCACAGCAGCGCGCCCTTCACCGTCACCGTGCGGCGCACGCCGCTCGCCGGAAACGCCCAGCGGTCGTACACGCGCCCGCCGAGAAAAAACGGCAGGCACTGGTGCATCACCAGTTCGTCGAGCGTCGCCGGCCGGCCGTGCTGCTCCAGATACCGCGGCGACGCGACCAGCACGCGCCGGTTGTTCGCCGCGAGCGGCAGTTCGACGTAACTCGCGTTGCCGGCCACGCCGTAGCGGATCGCGATGTCGACCGGGTCGCGGAACACGTCGGCCACGTGGTCCGACAGGAACAGCTTCAGCACCAGCTTCGGATGCGCTTCGCGGAACCCGGTGATCCACGGCAGCAGCACGTTGCGCCCGAGGTCGGACGGCGCGGCGATCTTCAGCGTCCCCTGCAGCGCATGGCGCTCGCCGTGCAGGCGCTCGCGCCCCTCCTTCAGCGTCGACAGCACTTCCTCCGCGTACGGCAGGTACTGCTCCCCCTCGGCCGTGAGCCGCAGGCTGCGGGTCGAGCGCGCGAACAGGCGGATGTCCAGTTCGCGCTCCAGCCGCTGGATCGCGGCGCTGACCTGCCCCGGCAGCAGTCCGGCCTCGCGCGCCGCGTTCGAGAAGCTGCCGAGCGCCGCGGTTCTCGCGAACAGCGCAAGGTCGTCGAATCGGATCATTTTCATTCCTGCAGTGAAAGTCCTGCCCGATTGTCCCGGTTTTTCGAAAGCCGCGCAGAACCGATGATGCTGTCCATGCCCGACGGCCGGCCGCTTCTTTCCGCTTCCCGGCCACGGCCGTTACCGAACCCCAACGCATGGAGCCCAGCATGAAAGCCATCGTGTACACGCAGCACGGCCTCGCCGCGGACAACCCGCAGTCGCTGTTCGAAACGCAGTTGCCGAAACCCGAGCCGGGTCCGCGCGACCTGCTCGTGAAGATCCGCGCGATCGCGGTCAACCCGGTCGACACGAAGGTCCGCGCCGGCTCGCCGACCGACAAGCCGCGCGTGCTCGGCTGGGACGCGGTCGGCACGGTCGAGGCGGTCGGCGCGGACGTGTCGATGTTCAAGCCGGGCGACGACGTGTTCTACGCGGGCTCGATCGCGCGGCCGGGCGCATATGCGGAATACGGGCTCGTCGACGAACGCATCGCGGGCCGCAAACCGTCGTCGCTCTCCGACGCGGACGCCGCCGCGCTGCCGCTCACGTCGCTGACCGCGTGGGAACTGCTGTTCGACCGGCTCGGCGTCACCGAGGGCGGCGGCGCAGGCGATGCGCTGCTGATCGTCGGCGCGGCCGGCGGCGTCGGCTCGATGCTCACGCAACTGGCAAGCCAGCTGACGAAGCTGCGCGTGATCGGCACCGCGTCGCGTCCGGAAACGCGCGCATGGGTCGAGGCGCTCGGCGCGCACGACGTGATCGACCATTCGCGGCCGCTGCTCGAAGGGCTGCGCGCGCTCGGCGTGCCGAGCGTGCGTTACGTCGCGAGCCTCACGCAGACCGACAGCCACTATCCGCAGATCGTCGAGGCGCTCGCGCCGCAGGGCCGGCTCGGCGTGATCGACGACCCCGACACGCTCGACGCGGTGCCGCTGAAGCGCAAGGCGGTGTCGCTGCACTGGGAGCTGATGTTCACGCGCTCGCTGTTCGAGACGCCGGACATGATCCGCCAGCACGAGATCCTGGAGCGCGTCGCCGCGCTGATCGACGCGGGCACGCTGCGCACGACGACCGGCGAGCACTTCGGCCGGATCGACGCGGACAACCTGCGCCGCGCGCATGCGCTGATCGAAAGCGGCCGCTCGCGCGGCAAGATCGTGCTCGAAGGCTTCTGAGCGCGGCGGCGAAACCGGTTCGGACAACCCGCGGCCGCGCTGCGGCGCGCCGCGCCCCGACAGGACAAATCATGCCTGATTCGCATTTCAACGCGTCGGGGTCGCCCGCGCGCTTCGCGCGGCGCGCGCGGACCCTCGCGTTCGCACTCGCCGCCATGGCGTCCGCCGCGAGCAGCTTCGCCGCGCAAGGCAATGCCGCGCCGCTCGCGGCCGAGCGCGCATACGGCGCGCTGGAAACGGTCGCGACCTTCGACGGCCCGATGCCGACCGGCGTGACGGTGACCGAAACCGGCCGCATCTTCGTGAACTTCCCGCGCTGGGGCGACGACGTGCCGTTCACGGTCGGCGAATTGCGCGACGGCAAGGTCGTGCCGTATCCGGACGCCGCGGTGAACCGCGCGGACGACCGGCATCCGGCCGATCACTTCCTGAGCGTGCAGAGCGTGGTCGCGGACGGCCAGGGCCGCGTGTGGGTGCTCGACACCGCCGCGCCAAACTTTTCGAGCCCGGTCGAAGGCGGCGCGAAGCTGGTCGCGATCGACCTGAAGACCAACCGGATCGTGAAGACGGTGGTGTTCCCGGCCAACGTGATGCGCGCGCAGACCTACGTGGACGACGTGCGCTTCGACTTCCGCCTCGGCCGGGCCGGCGTCGCGTACGTGACGGACTCGTCGCTGAGCGGCGTCGGCGGCATCATCGTGATCGACCTCGATACCGGCAGCGCGATGCGGCGGCTGACCGGTGATCCGTCCACGTCCGCCGATACGTCGTTCGTGCCGGTCGTCGAAGGCGACGCGCTGATGCAGCGCGACGCGAAGGGCAACACGAAACCGTTCGTCGTCGCGTCGGACGGCATCGCGTTGTCGCCGGACGGCAAGACGCTCTACTACTGCCCGCTGTCGAGCCGCCATCTGTACGCAGTGCCGACCGCGCTGCTGCGCGACGCGTCGGTCAGCGAGCCGCAACTCGCGGCCGCGGTGAAGGACCTCGGCGAAAAAGGCGCATCGGACGGCCTCGAATCCGACGCGAACGGCGCGGTGTACGCGGGCGACTACGAACACGATTCGATCCGCCGGCTCGCGCCGCACGGCGGCTGGACGACGATCGTGCACGACCCGCGCGTGCTGTGGCCCGACACGCTGTCCGTCGGCCCCGACGGCTACCTGTACTTCACCGCGAACCAGTTGCACCGGCAGCCCGGCTTCCACGGCGGCAAGGACCTGCGCCGCAAGCCGTATGCGCTGTTTCGCGTGCGCATCGACGCGCCGCCCGCGCCGACGCGCTGAACCGCCCGCATTCCGTTTTTTTTTACCTCTCAAACAAGGAGTCAGTCATGAACCTGTCCGATGCCGTTCACGCGCGCCACACCGTCAAGGCCTTCGAGGGCGGCCGCCCGCTGCCGCAGGAGCAGATCGACGCGCTGCTGTCGGTGCTGCATCAAAGCCCGTCGTCCGTGAACTCGCAGCCGTGGCACTACGTCGTCGCATCGACGCCCGAGGGCCGCGCGCGGATCGCGAAGGCGACCACCGGCGCGTTCGCGTACAACGAGCCGAAGGTGCTGAACGCGTCGCACGTGATCGCGCTGTGCATGCACAGCGACATCGACGACGCGCATCTGGCCGCGATCCTCGCGCAGGAAGAGCGCGACGGCCGCTTCCGGATCGAAGGCGCGAAGGCCGGGCAGGACAAGAGCCGCCGCTCGTACGTGGACATCCATCGCTACGAACAGCGCGACATCCCGCAGTGGATGGAGAAGCAGGTGTACCTCGCGCTCGGCGGCCTGCTGCTCGGCGCGGCGATGCTCGGCATCGACGCGACGCCGATGGAAGGCTTCGACGCCCGCGCGCTCGACCTCGAACTGGGGCTGCGCGAACGCGGCCTGACGAGCGTCGTGCTGGCGTCGTTCGGTTATCGCAGCGAGCAGGATTTCAACGCCGCGCTTCCGAAGTCCCGTTTGCCGCGCGAGCAGGTCTTTACGTTCATCTGAGGTCGAGCGCGCCCGTTTTCGCGGGCGCGTTTTGACGCGATGCCGGGTTTATCCGCCGGTTGAAACGATTTCCGCGCGCGGCGTCAAGCGGTCGGCACCGTTCCGCCGTCGATCACGTATTCGACGCCGCTGATCGCGGACGCGCGCGGCGACGCGACGAACGCGATCAGGTCCGCGACTTCGGCGGGTTTCGCCGGACGGCCGAGCGGAATGCCGCCGAGCGCGTTCATGATGATCTGCTTGCCGCCTTCATAGTCGGTGCCGGCGTCGTCCGCGAGACGCTGCGCGAGCGCGACCGCCGCGTCGGTTTCCACCCAGCCCGGACAGACGCGCACCACGCGCACGCCCTGCGGCGTCACCTCTTTCGACAGGCTCTTGCTGTACGTGGACAACGCGGCCTTCGCCGCCGCATACGCGGTCGTCGATTCGGGCAGCGGCATCCGGTGCTGGATCGACGTCACGTGGACGATCACGCCCGCGCGTTGCGCGAGCATGCCGGGCAGCAGCGCGCGATCGAGCCGCACGGCCGGGAACAGGTTCAGGTTCAATTCCTTTTGCCATTCGGCGTCGCTCAAAGCCGCGAAGCCGCCGGCGGGCGCGGACGATCCGCCGAGCACGTGCACGACGATATCCACGCCGCCGAGCCGGTCGTTCACCGCCCGCGCCGTCGCTTCGCAGCCCTCGACGGTGGTCAGGTCGGCCGCGACGAACATCTCATCGGGCATGGTTGCGGGCTGCGAACGCGCGGTCGTCAACACGGTCGCGCCGAGTTCGCGGAACCGTTCGACCACCGCATGGCCGATTCCCTTCGTTCCGGCGGTAATCAGCGCGCGTTTGCCCGCCAGTTCGAGTCGAGTCGTCATCAGCGGATCTCCAGGCGTGCGATGCGGTCGCCGGACAGTTTGAACACGTGTTCGAGCTGCACCGGGCTGCCCGGAAAGTTGCCGGCGCAGCGCGCGAGCACGGTGATGGTGTCGCCGTCCGTCGTCGCGGACAGCGGCTCGACCGTGTACGCGTATTTGCGCTGCGCATCGGCCAGCCACGCTTCGATCGCTTCGTAACCCTGATGGGTCTGGTGTTCGTCAACGACGGCCGCGTTTGCGGTGAACGCGTTTTTCAGCGGCGCGGCTGCGGTGCCGTCGTTGCTCGCATGAAAAAACGCGGTGATGGATTCGGGTAGCGGCACGCTCATTTCGCATGGGTCCTCGTGGCAGATTCGTAACAAACGACAGTCCGGAGATTGTCCGCGCGCCCCGCTCGCGCAGCAAGAACGCACGAGAAAGTAAGCGACCTACCGGAAAGTAAGCCCCGCGCGGCATCGCAGCCATAGCTGCTATCATCCGACGCGCAACTTCAGCCGAACCGCCGGACTCCGGCCCGGCACATCTGCATTCCGGAGTGCCCGCATGCAACAGGATTATCTCGACGGCATCGCGACGTTCATCGCGGTCGCCGAAGAAAAAGGCTTCTCCGCCGCGGCGATCAAGCTCGGCGTGTCCCCTTCCGCGGTCAGCCAGGCGATCCGCAATCTCGAACGCCGGACCGGCCTCGCGCTGTTCAACCGCAACACGCGCGGCGTCAGCCTCACCGAAGCAGGCGAAACGTATTTCGAACGGATCGGCCCGGCCGTGCGCGAACTGGTCCTCGCGTCCGAGGAACTCGGCTCCGCCGCCGAGCGGCCTGCCGGCGTGCTGCGCATCAACGTCGCGCGCGCCGGGCAGATGATCGTGATGCAGCCGGTGCTGCGCCGCTTCCTCGACCGTTACCCCGATATCCGCATCGACCTGTGCATCGACAACACGCTCGTCGATATCGTCGGGCGCGGCTTCGACGCGGGCATCCGGTTCGGCGATCTCGTCGAGCGCGACATGGTCGCGGTGAAGGTCGGGCCGCCGATCGCCGCATGGATACTCGCGGCGCCCGACTATCTGCAGCGGCGCGGCACGCCCGCGCATCCGCGCGAGTTGATGAACCACGAGTGCGTGTCGTTCCGCCACCGCACGAGCGGCCAGATCGAACGCTGGTCGTTCAGCAAGGATGGCGAAGCAATCGACCTCGCGGTGAACGGCCAGTTGATCGTCAACGATTCGGCGGCGCTCGTGCAGGCGGCGCTCGACGGCATCGGGATCGTCTACATGATCAACGGCTACGTCGAGCGCCTCGTCGAACAGGGCCGGCTCGTGCGGCTGCTCGCGGACTGGAGTCCGCCGCTGCCCGGCTTCACGCTGTATTACGCGTCGCGCCGCCGCGTGCCGGCGAAGCTGCGCGCGCTGATCGACTTCCTGCGCGAGGAGTGGACGCCCGCGCATCCGGAAGCCGATCTGCTGACGGGTTGATATCCCGGCCGCTCGCGCGGCGCGAGGACGTTCACGATCCGGCGCGGGGCTTCTTCGAAGCACAAGCATGTAACGCGGCTTCGATGCGCGGCGACGTTTCCATTGGATCGCCGCCGCACGCCCGTCACGCGCTGAACGGATGCTCGACGTCGATCAGCTTGTCGAGCGTGATGGGCAGATCGCGAATCCGCTTGCCGGTTGCGTGATGCACCGCGTTCGCGACCGCCGCCGCGAGGCCGGTGATGCCGATCTCGCCGATCCCGCGCGCGCCGAACTCGTTCAGCGCGAAGTCCGGATAGTCGAGCAGGATCACGTCGATGTCCGGCTGGTCCGCATGCACCGGCACCGGATATTCCGCGTAGTTGTTGTTCGCCGGCACGCCGGTGCGCGAGTCGTATTCGGTCGCCTCGAACAACGCCATCCCGACGCCCATCACGACCGCGCCTTCGACCTGGTTGCGCGCGGTCAGCGGGTTGACGACGCGGCCGACGTCGATCGCGCTGACCACGCGCGCGACGCGCAGATGCGAGATGCCCGGGTCCCAGCGCACCTCGACGAAATGCGCGCCGAACGAGCGGAACGAATACTGGCCGGTCGGCGCGCCCTGCGTGTGCGCGTAGCCTTCCGCGTTCGCGAGCCGCTGCGCTTTCAGCACCGCGGCGAAATCCACCGGGCGCGCGCCGCTGATCAGACGGCCCTGCTCGAAGCGGATCGACTCCGGCTTGTCGCCCGCGAAGATCGCATTGCTCGCGGTCGCGAACGTGCGCAGTTGCGCGATCGCGTTGCGGGTCGCCTCCGCGATCGCCGGCATCACGCTCGCGGTCGCCCACGATCCGCCGGATACCGGCGCGGCCGGGAACGACGAGTCGCCCAGCTTCACCTCGATCCGCTCGACCGGCAGCCCGGTCAGTTCCGCGACGACCTGCGCGGCGATCGTGTACGTGCCGGTGCCGATGTCCTGGATCGCGCACGTGACCGATGCGGTGCCGTCGTCGCGCAACTGCACGCGCGCCTCGGCCGGCGTGCGGTACGCGTCCCAGTTGCACGCGGCCATCCCGTAGCCGATCACCTCGTGGCCGTCGCGCATCGCGCCGATGCGCGGGTCGCGCCGCGCCCAGCCGAACCGCTCTGCGCCCTGCCCGATCGCTTCGCGCAGATGGTTGCTCGACCACGGCAGGTTCGCCGCCTCGTCGCGCGTCGAAATGTTCAGCAGCCGGAACTGCATCGGGTCCATGCCGGCCTGCTCCGCGAGTTCGTCGATCGCGGATTCGAGCGCAAAAAGTCCGGGCGCCGCGCCCGGCGCGCGCATCGACGTCGGCGAGCCGTGGTTCACCTGGATCGTGCGATGACTGACCAGCACGTTCGGACACGAGTACAGCGAACGCGACACGCCTCCGCAGTTCTCGGTGTACTGGTCGGTGAACGACGTCGTGTTCACCGACTCGTGCCGCAGCGACGTGAGCCTGCCGTCCGCGTCGGCGGACAGGCGCAGCCGTTGTAACGTTTCCGGCCTATGGCCGGTCGTCGTGAACATCTGCGCGCGCGGCACGACCAGTTTCACCGGACGCCCGACCGCGCGCGACGCCGCGCTCGCGGCGACCGAATGCGGCCACATGAACAGCTTGCTGCCGAACCCGGAGCCGATGAACGGCGCTTCGACCGTCACCTGTTCCGGCGTGAGGCCGAACACGCGCGCGATCGTGTTGCGGTGAACCGTTACACCCTGCGACGCCTCGTACAGATGCAGCGAATCGCCCTGCCACGACGCGACGCTCGCGTGCAGTTCCATCGGGTTGTGCGTTTCGACCGGCGTGCGGTACGCGAGGTCGATCCGGTGCGGCGCGCCGTCGAAGGCGGGCTGCGGGTCGCCGCGCGAATGGCCGCGCCCGCCGTCGCGCGGCTCGCCGGCCGCGAGCCCCTGGTCGAGCCCGGCGAGCGCCTTGTTCGTCGCGTAGTCGACGTGCACGCGGAACGCGGCTTCGCGCGCGTGCTCGAACGTGTCCGCGACGACGAGCGCGACGAACTGGCCCGCGTAGCGAACGGTCGCGTCCTCGAACGGCAGCCGGCTTTCGTCGGTGACGGTCGACGTGAGGATCGTGGCCGGCGAGATCGCGGAGCGCGGCGCGCGATAAAGGCGCGGGAAATGCTCGTGATGAAAGATGTCGATCACGCCGGGCACGCGGCGCGCGTCGGTCGTGTCGATGCGCAGCACGCGGCCGCTCGCGACCGTGCTGAACACGCCGTATGCGTACACCATGCCGGGCGGGTTGCGGTCCGCCGTGTAGAGGGCCGCGCCGGTCACCTTCAGCCGGCCGTCGACGCGCCGCAGCGATTGCCCGACGCTTTGCGGGGTAGTCGGTTCATTCATGTTCATGTTTCCCTCAGCCGGCGAGCGACGACAGGTTGCGCACGATCGCCTGTTGGCCCAGCGCGATCTTGAAGCCGTTCTGTCCATAGGAGCGCGCGCCGTCGAACGCGACCGCCGCCGCGCGCTGAAACGTTTCGACGGTGGCCGGCTGGCCCTTCAGCGCCGCTTCGGCGTTCGTCGCGCGCCACGGTTTCGTCGCGACGCCGCCGAGCGCGAGCCGCGCATCGCGGATCGTGCCGCCGTCGACCACGAGAATCGCCGCGCTCGATGCGAGCGCGAACTGATACGACGCGCGGTCGCGCAGCTTCAGATACGCGGAGCGGCCGTGCGCGAGCGGCGCGTCGAGCGTCACGTGCGTGATGATTTCGCCGTCCGCGAGCGCGTGTTCCTTCCACGGCGTCGCGCCGGGCAGCAGATGGAAATCGCCGAACGCGATGTCGCGCTCGCCGCTCGGCCCCTGCACGCGGATCGTCGCGCCGATCGCGGCCATCGCGACGCACATGTCGGACGGATGCGCGGCGAAACACTGGTCCGAGCCGCCGAGCACGGCATGCACGTTGCGGTTCGCGCCGCCGACCGCCGCGCAGCCCGAGCCGGGTTCGCGCTTGTTGCACGCGGACACGCCGTCGCGGAAGTACCCGCAGCGCACGCGCTGCATGAGGTTGCCGGCCGTCGTCGCCTTGTTGCGCAGCTGCGTGCTCGCGCCGGACAGCAGCGCCTGCGACAGCACCGGATACGCGCGGCGGATGGACTCGTTGCGCGCGAGATCCGTGTTCGTGACCATCGCGCCGACGCGCACGCGGCCGTCGTCGAGCACGTCGATGCGGTCGAGGCCGAGCCGGTGAATGTCGACGACCCGCGCCGGGCGCATCACGTCGAGTTTCATCAGGTCGAGCAGCGTCGTGCCGCCCGCGAGGAACACCGCGTCACCGCCGGGCGGAGGAGCCGCGAACGCGGCGAGCGCGTGGTCGATGCCGGTCGCGCGGACGTAGTCGAAGGTTCGCATCAGCCGGCCCTCCGCGTCGTGCCGCGCGCCTGCTGGATCGCCGCGACGATGTTTTTGTACGCGCCGCAGCGGCAGATATTGCCGCTCATCGCTTCGCGCAGCGAATGGTCGTCGGCGGGGATGCGCGTGTCCGCGATCACCGCGGCCGCGCTCATCATCTGGCCGGCGGTGCAGTAGCCGCACTGGTACGCGTCGTGATCCCAGAACGCCTGCTGCACCGGATGCAGGCGGCCGTTGCGCGACAGCCCCTCGACGGTCGTCACGGCGTCGCCGTCGTGCATCACCGCGAGCGACAGGCACGAGTTCACCGACACGCCGTTCACGTGCACCGTGCACGCGCCGCACTGGCCGTGGTCGCAGCCCTTTTTCGTGCCGGTCAGTTGGAGTTCGTCGCGCAGCACGTCAAGCAGGATCGCATTCGGCGCGACGCGCAGCCGGCGTTCGACGCCGTTCACCATGAGCCGCACCGGATAACCGTCGCGCGCGGCCGTGTCGGCGGCCGCAGCGGTGTCCGCCGGCGGCGCGTCCGCTGCCTGTGCGGATGCGGCCGGCACGAGGCCGCCGCCCGCCGCCGCGAGGCCCGATGCGCCGGCCGACTGCAAGAAGCGCCGCCGCGACATGCCGCTGCGCGCGCCGTGTTCGCCGGCGGACGGGGCCGCGTCGTCGTCCGGCGCCGGCCCGCGAGCCGGGTTGTCCTGTTTCGTCATCGCTCGATGCTCCTGTCGATCGGGGTTAGCGCTTCAGCGCTTACTCCGCTTACGCCGATCCCATGCAAGATGGTTGCTGTCGAAATTCGCGCGGCCGCCCCACCGGCAGCCGGCCGAAGCGCACGGTAATCGATCCGGCCCGCGCTGCCTATGCAACGGCGCTTAACACGCTTTGAAGCAAATCTGTTCGCTCCCGCTCGCGCGCGGATGCGATACTGCGGCTCGCATCGGCGCATCGCTGTTTGCCCGCGTCTCGCGACAATAACGCAAATGAAAGGTTTTTTCGGGCAGGCCGCCCCGTAGCGCGCGCGCCGAAACCGCCTTCGTCGCTCCCACAGGAACCCACGCAAGACCCCGGCGCAGGCATTTCATGCCGCGCGCCGCCACCCGACAATGACGTTCTTTAACCCGCAACCCGGCGCCGCGCCCGGCTCCGTCACCAACCGCGAGGTGCTCGCGTTCGTCTGGTCGTTCTGGATGAAACGCCGGCGCACGTTCGCACTCGCGTGCGTGCTGACGCTCGTATGGACCGGCCTCGACCTGTCGCTGCCGATGGCGTCGTCGCGGCTGATCGCGGCGGTCGCGCCGCTGCCCGCCGACGCGCCGCGCGCATGGCTCGCCTGGCGCGCCTACCTGCTGCTGTTCGCAGCGTATGCGATCGTCCGCAACGTCGCGTTCCGGCTGTGGGCGCGGATCGCCGCGTTCAACATGGAGGCGATGACGAACGAGGTGTTCGGCCGCCTGCAGGCCGCGCCCGCCGAATGGCACGCGAACCACGCGGGCGGCGAGACGATCCGGCGCGTCGTCCGCGCGATGTGGGGCTACGACGCGGTGACGGACGCATTCACGATCTGGCTCGTGCCGTCGCTCGTCGTGCTGGTCGGCCTGTGCGTCGCGCTGTGCTGGCGCGAGCCGGTTGCGGGCCTCGTCGCGCTCGGCGTCGTCTGCGTGTTCGTGACCGGCAGCGTGCTGCTCACGGTGCGCTACGTGCGGCCCGCGAATCTTCTGTCGAACCGGCGCGACGGGCTGTTGAGCGGCATGCTGAACGACTCGCTCGGCGCGAACGGCGCGGTCAAGAGTTTCGCGGCCGAGCCTCGCGAAGCGGCGCGGATCGCCGAAGCGACCGCCGCGTGGCGCGCGTCGATCCTCGTCACGTGGAACCGTTTCATCGACATGGGGCTGCTGCAGAACCTGTGTCTGCTCGCGCTGCTCGCCGGGCTTTCCGCCGCGATGCTGAACGCATGGACCCACGCGCGCGCCGACGCGGGCGACATCGCGTTTGCGATCAC
Source organism: Paraburkholderia caballeronis (assembly GCF_900104845.1). Taxonomy (NCBI): domain Bacteria; kingdom Pseudomonadati; phylum Pseudomonadota; class Betaproteobacteria; order Burkholderiales; family Burkholderiaceae; genus Paraburkholderia; species Paraburkholderia caballeronis. Next base: position 2,263,595 of record NZ_FNSR01000002.1, read on the forward strand.
GTCGTTTCTCGTGATGAGCGGTTATCTGCGCAACGTCGGCGAGAACGTGCGGCAGTTGCAGCGCGGTTTCGACGACGTATCCGATGCGGTCGCGCTGCGGCACGAACGATCGGAAGACGTCGCGCCGATGAACGACGAATCGCCGTTCACGCGCGGCCGGATCGTGTTCGACGACGTCGGTTTCGCGTATCCGGGCGCGAAGCGCGCGATCTGCGAGCATCTGAACGTGTCGATCGAGCCCGGCGAGATCGTCGCGGTGATGGGGCCGAGCGGCACCGGCAAATCGACGCTGGTGAAACTGCTGCAACGGCTGTACGAGCCGCACCACGGCCGCATCGCGATCGACGGCGTCGATACGGCGACGGTGCCGCTGAACGCATTGCGCGGCGCGATCGCGGTCGCCGCGCAGCAGCCGGACCTGTTCCATCGCACGGTGTTCGACAACATCGCGTATGCGAGGCCCGATGCGAGCCGCGCGGAAGTCGAGGACGCCGCGCGGGCCGCGCATGCGGATCGTTTCATCGCGGCGTTGCCGGACGGTTACGACACGATGGTCGGCGAGCGCGGCGTGAAGCTGTCCGGCGGCCAGCGGCAGCGCATCGCGCTCGCGCGCGCCTTGCTCGCGGACGCGCCGATCGTCGTGCTCGACGAAGCGACGTCCGCGCTCGACGCGCACACCGAACAGGCGGTGCTCGCGGGCCTGCGCGAACGGCTCGCCGGGCGCACCTGCCTGTTCATCACGCACCGGCCGTCGGCCGCGCGCTTCGCGGACCGCGTGCTGCATTTCGCGGACGGCCGGTTAGCGGAAGGACCGCTTGCCGCCGACTCGCTGCATGCGGCGTCGCCAGGCGCGCGGCCGAACGGCGCACCGCGCTACGAGCACGACACGGCGGGCGCCGCGTGAAGCCGGCTGGAGGCCCGCATAAAGCCCGCTTGAAACGATTTACGCCGTCCGCTTGCAGTACCGCTTAAAAAGGTATGCACGCACAGGGGGATGCGCGAAGGACCGCGCACCGCCACAATCACGAGATCCCGCGCGACGCGGCGGCCGTATTCCGTTTGCCGGCCGCCGCGCATCCGCGCTTCATGCAGTTCACAGAAAACAGGAGCACTCATGGCTACGCAGAACGACAAGCCCGTCTGGTTCATCACCGGCTGCTCGACCGGTTTCGGCCGCGAGATCGCGCGCAAGACGCTGAGCCTCGGCTACCCGACCGTCATTACCGCGCGCAATCCGTCCACGCTCGCCGATCTCGCGAACGAGTACGCGGACCTCGCGCTCGTGCTCGAACTCGACGTGATGAAGGCCGCGCAGATCGAGGCCGCGACGCGCGCGGCAATCGAACGCTTCGGCCGCATCGACGTGCTCGTGAACAACGCGGGCATCGGCTACTTCGGCTCGTTCGAGGAAAGCGAGCGCGACGAAGTCCGCACGATGTTCGACATCAACGTGTGGGGCCTCGCGGACATGACCCGCGCGGTGCTGCCGCAGATGCGCAAGCAGCGTTCGGGCACGATCGTGAACATCTCGTCGGTCGGCGGGATCATCGCGTTCCCGGCGCTCAGCTTCTACAACGCGACGAAGTTCGCCGTGGAGGCGTTGTCCGAGTCGCTGTCGCAGGAACTCGCGCCGCTCGGCATCAAGGTGCTGGTCGTGGAGCCGGGTCCGTTCCGCACCGACTGGGCGGGCCGTTCCGCGAACCAGGCGCCGCAGACGATCGACGACTACGCGAACACCGCGAAGGCCCGCACCGACATGATCCGCGGCTATAGCGGCAAACAGCCGGGCGACCCGGTGCGCGCGGCCGACGCGATCGTGAAGACGGTCGAGAGCGAGAACCCGCCGCTGCGCCTGCTGCTCGGCAAGGCCGCGCTCGCGAACGCGCGGCTCAAGCTCGATGCGTTGAAGCGCGATTTCGACGGCTGGGAGACGGTGTCGGCGGGCGCGGACTTTCCGGAAGGTTGAACGGCGCTGATCGCCCGTCGTATTGACGGATGACGCGACGCCCGATGGCGCGGCCGATGGCTGCTTCGGAGGGCGTCGCGTTTTTTTATGCGGCTGTGGATGCGGATGGTCGGACCCTGTCGCGCCGTTCGTCGCATCGTGTTCGGCGCGATGCGCGATACGTCTGCGCACAAGGCGCACGTATCGGCCGTCAAACCCGGTTGGGAATGCCTGCGACGGCACGGCCTCGCAACGAAAACCGCACGGCTTCAAACGACGCGTCGGCGTTACATCGACCCACGCGTCGCGTCATCGCCCCTACCCCGCAAACCCCGTAGAGGAAGCCAGCGCCTTCCACGCATCGGTCTCCGTCGCGACAAAAGCGAGCTTCCGCGCAATCGCGTCCAGCGTATCGTTGCCGAGCGGCAGCCGCAGCGGCGGCTCGTTGCTGTCCACCAGCGTCACCAGCGCCGCCGCGAGTTTCGCCGGATCGCCCGGCTGCTGACGGTTCAATCCCGCCGCCCGCTCGCGGGTCGCGCCCGAGGTCGCCGCGTAATCCGCGATCACGTTCGGCGACACGACGAGCGACGACGCATCGAGAAACTCGGTGCGGAAGTAACCCGGCTCGATCACCGTCGCGTGAATGCCGAGCGGCGCCAGTTCCGCGTGCAGCGCCTCGGTCAGCCCCTCGACGGCGAACTTCGTCGAGCAGTACACGCCGAACCCCGCCGACGCGCGAAAGCCGCCGATCGACGACACGTTGATAACATGCCCCGAGCGCCGCGCGCGCATCGCCGGCAGCACCGCGCGCGTGACGTTCAACAGGCCGAACACGTTCGTGTCGTACATGCGCCGCGCTTCGGCGTCGCTCGACTCCTCGACCGCGCCGAGCAGCCCGAAACCCGCGTTGTTCACCAGCACGTCGATGCGGCCGAAACGGGCAAGCCCCGCTTGGGCCGCCGCGCGGGCCCGCGCTTCGTCGGTCACGTCCAGCTTCACCGGCAATACCGCCGGGTTGTCGCCGAAGCGTTCGACGATCGCCGCCGTATTGCGGCCGGCCGCGATCACCGCGTTGCCGTCCGCGAGCGCCGCGCCGGCAATCTGTGCGCCCAGGCCGCGCGCCGCGCCGGTAATTAGCCACACCCGTTTGAACGGCTGTTCGTTGCTCATCGTGGACTCCTCGAAGGAACGGGCCGAACACGCATCGCGTTGCATGGCCCGATGTTGAATGGTGGCGGCCGTCGCTCACGCGGCCTGCGTGTCGAACGCGATCGCTTCGACGCCCGCGCCCGCGAAATTCGCGAGGTCATGGTGCGCCGCGTGGCCGATCTCCGATTCGAGCGCGGCCGTCATCGCGTCGAACGAGCGGAACGTCAGGATCGCGACGAGATGCCATGCGCCGCCACCCACGTCGCCGCGATTGACCTCGTAGCCGGTCAGCCCCGGCAACTGGCGCGCGAGCGGCACGTGCACGTTGAAGTAGTGGTGGTCGAATGCAGCCGGATCGTCCGGATGCCGATACCTCGCGATCAGCTTCGCCATGAGGGTTCCGCTCGTGCGCGCCACGGGACGCGGCGCGCCATGAACGAAGCGTAACGGCCGCGCCGCGCGCCGGTAAGCGGCGCGCGCTGCACAGCGTATGAAGCGGAGCTAACAGATGCGCGACGATCCAGCCGGACATCGGTGTGCGTCGATGTCCGAAGCAGAAGCGTGGCCCGTTTGCACAACGAGCGTCGCGCATGCGGTAACGCGGTATCGCCGGATACGCTTTGAAGAGGGACTTACAGCCGCGGGCTGGCTTCCACGCAGAGCGTCGCCGGAGTGGGGCCGGCCCGGCTGTCGTGCAGCGGCTGGTCCTGAAGCACCCGATACAGCCGCTGCTGATCGTCGGGCCGGCACAACGCGGTGCCTTGCGCGAGCAGCGTCGCGGACGCGGCCGCGACCGCATGACGGAACGCGACGTCGAGCGCATCGCCCCGATCGAGCGCCCACACCATCGCGCCGACAAAGCTGTCGCCCGCGCCGATCGCGCTGGACACCGCCATCGGCAGCGCATCCGCGCGCAGCGTGAGGCCGGCCGCGACGACCATCGCGCCGCGTTCGCCGAGCGTCAGCGCGACGACTTCCGCGCGTCCGTCGCGAACGATCCGCGCGGCCGCGCCGCGCCATTCGTCCTCCGTTTCGAGCGGCGCGCCGGTCAGCTCGCGCAGTTCGCTCAGGCTCGGCTTCACGAGGAATACGCGTTCGTTCAACGCTTTCTTCAGCGCGGGGCCGGACGTGTCGAGCACCACGCGCGCGCCGCGCGCGCGGGCGATCCGTGCGAGGTTCGCATACGCGTCGTCGGGCAAGCCCGGCGGCAGGCTGCCGCTCAGCACCAGATAACGGGGCGGCGGATCGAGCGACTCGACGTGGCGCAGCACCCGCTCCCATTCGTCCGCGCCGACGACCGGCCCCGGCAGCACGAAGCGATATTCGCGGCCGGTCGTCGTCTCTCGCACCGAAAAGTTCTCGCGCGTGTCGCCGGCGATCCCGATGCACGCGCTGCGCACCTGTTCCGCGTCGAGCATCCGTTGCAGCATCTGCCCGACCGCGCCGCCCGCGAGATACAGCGCCACGCAGTCGCCGCCGAGCCGCCGGATCACGCGCGCGACGTTGATCCCGCCGCCGCCCGGGTCGCGCCGCGCACACGCGCAGCGCAGCTTGTGCGTGTCGGTCACCTGCGCGACGGACGTTGCGACGTCGATCGCGGGATTCAACGTCACGGTGACGATGCCGGTCATCGGGTTCCCTGTGGTTTTGTCGTTGTCGTCGTTCAGATCGTCACGTAGCCATCGAACGTCCACGGCAGCTTCATCGACGGCGGCAGCGCATCGAGTCCGGTTTCACCGAAGCTCGTGCCGGTGAACCCCGGCGCGCCGTCGGCCGAAAAGAGCGGCACGAACGCAAACGTGTCGTTGATGCGGACCAGCGCGTGCTCGTTCAAGGGCGACGGCGCATAGATCGCGACCGAGCGGAACAGCGCCGGCGCGCCGCCGCCGTTGTCGCCTGGCCCGGCAATATGCGTGACGAGCGGCCCGCTCGTCCGGTAATGCGCGGGCAGCGTCCACGTCGCGCCGTCGCGCTCGACCGTCGAAGCCGGCACATATGCGAGCGGCACGCCCGGATACGGCAGGCAGTACCCCTGCGGCGCGACCGGACCGTCCGGCCCGAGCGCGAGCGGCGGATACGCCCACAACGACAGGTTGATCGTCGCCGTCTTTTGCCTGAAGAACTCCGCCAGCCAGTCCATCGCTTTCTCCTGGTTCGTTGTGCCGTCCGCGCCGCGCGCCTTCACGGCCGTCGCGGTCCATACGGCGAGGGTGCTATGGCTCGCCGTTAACCGCTTGATTCACGTCAAGCGCCCGCGGACGCCGCGCTCAATCCAGCGACTTGCGGAACCGCAGCACGCTCGCGCCGAGCATCACGACGCTGAGCACCGCGAGCCCGGCGAACTGCGGCCACAGCACGCCGATGCCGACGCCCTTCAGGAACTCGTCGCGCAGCACGACGAGGAAATAACGCAGCGGGTTCGCGAACGTCAGCCATTGCAGCACGCGCGGCATCGCGTCGATCGGAAACGCGAAACCCGACAGGATGAACAGCGGATTCACGAGAAAGAAGTTCAGCGCGAACGCCTGCTGCTGCGTGCGCGAAAACGTCGACAGCAGCAGGCCGATGCCGAGCGTCGCGAGCAGGAACAGCGTGACGGCCGCGAGCATCACGAGCCAGTTGCCGACGAACGGCACGCGAAACCAGCCGATGCCGATCGCGGTCACGATCGCGACGTCGCCCAGCCCGATCAGGAAAAACGGCACGGTCTTGCCGAGGATGAATTCGACCGGCCGGATCGGACTCACCATGATCTGTTCGAGCGTGCCGACCTCGCGTTCGCGCACCACCGCGAACGCGGTCAGGCTCACGACCTGGATCAGCGTCAGCGTGCCGACCACGCCCGGGATGAAGAACCAGCGGTCGTCGATGCCCGGGTTGAACCACGGCCGCTCGTGCAGCGCGACCGCAAGCGCGGGCGGCGCGGCGCCCGCGTCGCGCGGCCACGCTTCGCGCGCCCAGTCGGCCTGGAACTGCGCGACCACCTGGTTCACGTAGCCGAGCGCGATCAGCGCGGTGTTCGAGTTGGTGCCGTCCACGATCACCTGCAACGGCGCGCGCCGGCCGTTCTGCAGATACTGCGCGAAACCCGCGTGGATCACGACCGCGACGCTCGCGCGGCCGGTGTCCACGTCGCGGCCGAGTTCGCGCTGCGAGTGCGCCGCGTCGATCACGTCGAAGCGGCCGGTCGCGACGAAGTGCGACACCAGCTCGCGACTCGCGGCGCTGTGGTCGAGGTCGAGCACGGCGGTCGGCACGTGGTTCACGGTGAAGGTCGCCGCGTAGCCGTACACCAGCACCTGGATCGCGAGCGGCACGACGAGCCGGAACATCGCCCAGCGGTCGCGGCGCAGTTCGAGGAACTCCTTCACCAGCATCGCGTGCACGCGTTCGAACATGGTCGCGTCCGGTCAGTCGAGGTGCTTGCGGAACGCGCGCACGCTGAGCCACACGATCACGGCCGCATACAGCGCGAGCGCCGCGAACGGCCAGCCGATGTCCGCGAGCGGGCTGCCCTTCAGGAACACCGCGCGCAGCATCGTCACGTAATAACGCGCGTAGACGAGGAACGTGACCGCCTGCACCGGCTTCGGCATCTGCTCGATCGCGAACGTGTAGCCGGACAGCATCGTGGTCGGCATCATCGTCAGCAGCAGCGCGATCTGGCTCGCGCCGAGCTGGCTGCGAATCCGCACCGACATCAGATAACCGATGCCGAGCACGACCAGCGTGAACAGCGCGGTGATCGCGAGCAGCGTCAGCACGCTGCCGCGAAACGGCACGCCGAACCAGTACACGGTGACGAGGAGGCAGAACGCGGCGTTCGCGAAGCCGATCGCGAAGTATGGCGCGAGCTTGCCGAACATCACTTCGAGCGGCTTCACCGGCGTCGAGATCAACTGTTCCATCGTGCCGCGCTCCCATTCGCGCGCGACGGTCAGCGACGTGAGCTGCGCGCCGACCAGCGCGAGGATCACCGCGACGACGCCCGGAATGATGAAGTTGCGGCTGTCGAGCCCCTCGTTGTACCAGACCCGCGATTCGATATCGACCGCGCCGAAGGTCTGCGGCTGAAGTCCATGCGCCTGCGCCCACCGCGTACCGAAGTCGGCGGTCGTCTGCGCGATCACGCCCTGCGCGTAGCCGGTCGCGATGTTGGTCGTGTTGGTGTCGCTCGCGTCGAACACGGTCTGCACGGTCGCGTTGCCGGTGCGCGCGAGCGTGCGCGAGAAGTCGACCGGAATCGTGACGACGCCGCTGCATTCGCGGCGGTCGAGCGCGGCGCGCACGTCGCGCTCGCTGCCGGCGAGCCGCACCGCCGAGAACCAGCCGGACGCGACGAACCGTTCGACCAGTTCGCGGCTCGCCTGGCTGCGCTCCTCGTCGTGCACGCACAGCGGCACGTGGCGGATGTCGAGGCTCACGCCGTAACCGAGCAGCGCCATCTGCATCATCGGCATCAGCAGCGCGATCGCCAGGCTGCGCGGGTCGCGCCAGATCTGCAGCGTCTCCTTGTACGCCATCGCGATCAGCCGGCGCAGGCTCATGCGGCGCTCCGCGCGCGCTCGGTGCGCTCGACCAGTTGCACGAACACGTCTTCGAGGCTCGGGCGGATTTCGAGCGGCGGCTGCGCGTCGATGCCCGCGCGCGCGAGCGCCTGCACGATCGTGTCAGCCCCGCCGTTTGCGACCAGCACGTGCAGCCGGTCGCCGAAGATCGACGCGTCGAGCACGCCCGGCTGGCCGCGCAGCGCGGCGACCGCCTCGCCCGGCGCGGGACACGCGCACTCGAACAGCGTGCCGCCCAGTTGCTGCGCGCGCAGTTCGCCGGGGCTGCCGATCGCGATCAGCCGCCCCGCGTCGATCAGCGCGATGCGGTTGCAGTATTCGGCCTCGTCCATGTAGTGGGTGGACACGAGCACCGTCACGCCGTCACCGGCCAGGCGATGGATCAGGTCCCAGAAGCGCCGCCGCGCCTGCGGTTCGACGCCCGACGTCGGCTCGTCGAGGAACAGCACCGGCGGCCGGTGCAGGATCGCGCAGCCGAGCGCGAGCCGCTGCCGCCAGCCGCCCGCGAGCGTGCCGACCAGCGCGTCCTCGCGGCCTTCGAGGCCGGCCATCGAGATCGCAAACGCCATCCGCTCGTCGAGCACGTCGCGCGGCACGCGATAGATGCCCGCGAAAAACCGCAGGTTCTCGCGGCACGTCAGGTCGCCGTACAGCGAGAACTTCTGCGACATGTAGCCGATGTGCGCGCGCACCGCCTCGGGCTGCGTGCCGACGTCGAAGCCGGCGACCGTCGCGCTGCCCGCGCTCGGCGCGAGCAGCCCGCACAGCAGCCGGATCGTCGTGGACTTGCCCGCGCCGTTCGGGCCGATGAAACCGACCACCTCGCCGCGCGCGATCGACAGGTCGAGCCGGTCCACCGCCGTGAAGCTGCCGAAGCGTTTCGTGAGGCCGGACGTGACGACGACCGGGCCTTCCGGCGGCTGCCCGTCCGCCGCATTCACGGAGGCCGGATCGCGCCGATTCGCGCTCATGCGGCCTCCCCGATCAGCGCGACGAACACGTCCTCGATGCCCGGCTCGACCGTCGCGATCGACACGCCCGCGACGCCTCGTTCGTTCAATCGCGCCGCCACTTCCGGCGTGCGCCGCGCGGCGTCGTCGACGCGCACGTGCACGCGGTCGCCCATCAGCAGCAGGCCGAGCACGCCGGGCAAGCCGTCGAGCGCCGCATACGCGTCGCGCGGACGGTCCGCCTGTACGGCCAGCAGCGCGCCGGGCATCCGCGCCTTCAGCCGCGCCGGCGTATCGCATTCGCGCACCGCGCCGCCGTACAGCAGCGCGAGCCGCGAACAGCGTTCCGCCTCGTCCATGTACGCGGTGGACATCACGATCGTCACGCCTTCCTCGCGCAGCCGGTACAGGATCGCCCAGAAGTCGCGGCGCGACACCGGATCGACGCCGGTCGTCGGCTCGTCGAGCAGCAGCACCTTCGGCGTATGGATCAGCGCGCAGACGAGCCCGAGCTTCTGCTTCATCCCGCCCGACAACTGGCCCGCGAGCCGCCGCCGGAACGGCGCGAGACCTGCCGCGTCGAGCAGTTCGGCGGAGCGCGTGCGATAGCGGTCGCGCGGCACCTCGAACAGTTCGCCGTAGAAGAACACGTTTTCCGCGACGGTCAGGTCCTCATACAGCCCGAAACGCTGCGGCATGTAGCTGAGCGACGTCTTCGCGCGCTCGGGATCGGCGGCCACGTCGATGCCTTCGAGCACGATGCGGCCCGCGTCCGGCCGCAGCACGCCGGCGAGCATCCGCATCAGCGTCGTCTTGCCCGCGCCGTCCGGGCCGACCAGCCCGAAGATTTCGCCGCGGGCGATCGTGACGCTCACGCCGCGCACGGCTTCGAGTCTGCCGAAGCGGCGCGCGACGCTCTCCACCACGATCGCCGCGGCGGGCGTATTGGCCGTATCGGCGTCGCTGTTCGCCGCGGCGCTCATCGGCCGCTCGCGAGCGGGGTCATCGACGCGTCGGCCGGCATGCCGGGCAGCAGTTCGTGGGTCGGGTTGTCGATGTCGATGCGGATGCGGTAGACCAGCGTCACTCGTTCCGCATGGGTCTCGACGGTCTTCGGCGTGAACTCGGCCTGCGGCGACACGAAGCTGATGCGGCCGCGATAGACCTTCGACGGATACGCGTCGGTGCGCACGTCCACCGCCTCGCCGAGCCGGATGCGGCCGATGTCCGGCTCGTTCACGTACGCGCGCAGCCACACGTGGTCGAGTTCGTCGAGCGTCATGATCGCGACGCCGGGGCCGGCCAGTTGACCGAGTTCCGCTTCGCGCACCGCGATCACGCCGTCGAACGGCGCGCGCAGTTCGGTGTACGACAGCATCGTCTCGTCCTGGCGCAGACGCGCGCGCGCCGCCTCGACGTTCGCCAGCGCCAGCGCGACGTTGTTGCGCGCGGCGGCGACGAGGGCGACGTCGTGCGCGAGCGTCGCGGCGGACTGGCGCTCGGCGGTGCGCGCGAGGTCGCTGCTCTGCTGCGAAACCGCCTGATGCGCGGCCAGCACGTCGGCGCGCGACGCGTCGAGCCGCTTCTCCGACAGATCGAAACGGTCGCTGACGACGCTGTGCTCGACGGCCACGAGATTGCTGCGGCTCGCATCGACCTGCGCGAGCTGCACGTCGAGGTTCGCCTGGTCGATGTCGACCTGGCGGCGGTACAGGCGGTCGTCCACGCGCGCGAGCACCGTGCCGCGCGCGACGCGCGCGCCTTCGTCGAACGGCAGATAGACGATCGGCGCCTGCACCTGCGTGACGCTCAGCATGCTCTCGTGCGCCTCGATGTTGCCGGACACGTCGATCGGCGCGGGACCGGCGTGCCGCGCGCCGAACAGCGACGGCAGGCGCAGCGCCGCGTAACCGCCGGCCGCGGTCAGCGCGAGCAGCAGTGCGAGCGCGATTGCGATCTTCGTGCGCAGATCGTGTAAGGCCATGGGTGTGGATTCCGGAGTGAACGTCCGTGCGATGCAGGCCACTGTACGGGGCAAAGCGGTGGATCGATTGACGTGCGTCAAGTGGCGGGGGTGGAGGTGGGCGGTGCTTTGGCGGTATCGGTGGAATTCGTTATTCGGAGTTCTGGGTTATCGGAAACCACATCGCGCCGTGCGTGATTTCAGGCGTGACGCGAGAGAGCCGCCCTGATTCATCGTGGCCAGGCTCACGCCCATAATTGAGGACTTGGCGGACGTGATTCGGGTGATTATGTCGTTCCCTTCAGCCCCTGGAACCCCTAACGGGAAGCCACAATGAAACAATACCCCTCATTTCGCGATTGGTTTCTCGTCGGAATCGCTGTCGAAGCCGGGATGAAAACCGTTGCTATTGTCTTGCACGGCGACAACAAGGGCAGATCAGGCGCAACTGGTATTCGAAGGCGCGTCGCGCTGTCTGGCGAATGGCTTTGCCGCAGAGAACATAGTCTATCGATTGAAAATTCTTGATGACTTCAATTCCGCCGAATACACATCCGCCGTCAGTGCGCTAGAGGAGGCGCACCCTTGGGGCAGCGACTGGCCGCGAAAGAAGATCGCCTCGTTTTCCAGTTCGGTTGGCGCAGAAGTGCGGGTCGAATATTTCACACTGACGGTGACTCGGGGACCGCTTTCGACTGCGTGAACGATTCACTAAATAATTGATTTATTGTGGGCACTGTGCGAACTCTATGGTTCGCTCCCAGGACATGCTTCTACGACACGCCGCCCCGTTACGAAGCCGCCCCGTCCGCAACCGGCTGCGGCGCACCGGACGTCACAGCCGGCACCAGCGCTTCGGCATTTTTCCCGGCGACCGCAACGACCGGCATCGCCCGCGCGGCCGTCTCCTCCGTCCCATCGATCAACGCAACCAGCGTGTCATGATCGAGCACTTCGCATTCGAGCAGCCGCCGCGCGACCCGGTCGAGCGCCGCTCGCCGCTCGCTCAGCGTGCTCGCCACCCTCGCCCGCGCATCGTCCAGCAGCCGGCGCACCTCGTCGTCGATCCGTTGCGCCGTCTGCGGCCCGCAGCGCACGCTGTAGCCGGCCGGCACGAACGCGCCCGGCTGCCCGTCGCCGTCCGCGCAGGTGACGAGCCCGAGCCGCTCGCTCATCCCGTAACGCGCGACCATGTGCCAGGCCATCGCGGTCGCGCGCTCCAGGTCGTTCTCCGCGCCGGTCGACGCATCGCCGAACACCAGTTCCTCCGCCACCCGCCCGCCGAGCAGCGTATCGAGCCGGTCGAGCAGTTCGCTTCGCCGCAGCACGTAGCGATCCTCGGTCGGCACCTGCTGCGTATAACCGAGCGCCGCGACGCCGCGCGGAATGATCGACACCTTCTTCACCGGATCGCAGTTCGCGCGGCTCTGCGCGACGAGCGCATGGCCGGCTTCGTGATACGCGATCGTCAGTTTCTCCTGCTCGTTCATTACGCGGCTCTTGCGCTCGGCGCCGGCCATCGCGCAGTCGATCGCCTCGTCGAAGTCGGCCATCGTGACCGCCGGCCGGTCCGCCTCGGCGGCGTGCAGCGCGGCTTCGTTCACGATGTTCGCAAGGTCCGCGCCGACGAAACCCGGCGTGCGCGCGGCAAGTTCGGCCAGATCGACGTCCGGCGCGAGCTTCACGCGGCGCGTATGCACGTCGAGAATCTGGCGGCGGCCGGTCAGGTCGGGCCGGTCGATCACGATGTGCCGGTCGAAGCGGCCGGGACGCAGCAGCGCCGGATCGAGAATCTCCGGCCGGTTCGTGGCCGCAAGGATGATGACGCCGGTATTCGCCTGGAAGCCGTCCATCTCGACCAGCAACTGGTTCAGCGTCTGCTCGCGCTCGTCGTTGCCGGACAGCGGCGACGCGCCCCGCACCTTGCCGAGCGCGTCGAGTTCGTCGATGAACACGATGCACGGCGCTTTCTGCTGCGCCTGCTCGAACAGGTCGCGCACGCGCGCCGCGCCGACGCCGACGAACATCTCGACGAACGCGGACCCGCTGACGGTGAAGAACGGCACGCCCGCCTCGCCGGCCACGGCCTTCGCGAGCAGCGTCTTGCCGGTGCCGGGCGCGCCGACGATCAGCGCGCCTTTCGGGATCTTGCCGCCGAGCCGCCGGTAGCGTTCGGGATGGCACAGGAACGACACGAGTTGCTGAAGCTCGGCTTTCGCCTCGTCGATGCCGGCGATGTCGTCGAAGGTGGTGCCGGTCTCCTTCTGCATGTACACGCGCGGCTTGCTCTTGCCGATGCCGGTATAGTCGCGCGCGCCGCCGCCGCGCCGCATCATGAAGCCCCACAGCAGGCCGAACACGAGAAGCGGCGCGAGCCAGCCGAGCAAGGAGTCCGACCAGCCGCCGTCGGTCGCGCCGCGATAGCGGACGCCGGCCGCCGTGAGCCGCGCGGCCAGGCCGTCGTCCGCGACGCGCAGCGTCGTGAAGCGGTACGGCGCGCCCTCGGCCGAGATCGCGGCCGCGTCGGACGCCGGCAGCAAGCCGTGCGCGTCGGACGAACGCAGCCCGCCGGTGATTAGCGTCGGGCTGATCGTCAGGTCGTCGATCTGGCGTTCGTCGAGCAGTTTCTGGAAATCGCTGTACGCAATCTGCGGCGTCGACGACCTGAGCGACAGCAACTGCAGTCCGATGATCAGCGCGAGGCTCGCGAACAGCACGATTCCGGTCAGGTCCAGCTTCTTGTCCATCGCGATGGCGCTCCTCGTTGCCGTTCGTCGTTGGGGAAAAGGTCCGCCGCGATCAACGGCGGGACGCTGCGGGCGTGGCGCGCGGCACGATCAGCAGCGGCAGCGGACTGCGCCGCGCGATCTGCGCGGCGACGCTCGCGAACCGCCAGCGCGCGCCCGGATGGCCGCCGTGCGTGCCGACCACCAGCAGATCCGCGCGCCATTGCAGCGCGGCCTGCACGATGGCGTGCGCGACGTCGTCGCCGGTATGTTCGGCCGGCAGCACGACCGCGTCGTAATCCGCCGGATGCGCGCCCGCCTGCGGCTCGCACGCGACGTAGCCGACCCGCACCGCGGTCCCCGGCGCGACGATCCGCGCGACTTCGCGGACCGCATCGGCCGACGCGTCGCTGCCGTCGCTCGCGACGAACACGCGCTGCGGCGGCGTGCGGCTCGCGCCGCCGACCGGCGCGCGCGGCAGCACGAGCACCGGGCAGCCGGCCGCGTCCGCGAGCGGCGCGGCGCCGTCCGGGCCGCCGATCAGCAACCGCGTATTCCAGCGGCGCGCGGCGTGGGCCAGCGCGACGGTCTGCGGCGCGCCGTCGGGTTCCGCGCCGAGCAGTTCCATGTCCACGTCGAGGCCGCGCGCTTCGAGCGCGTCGCGCGCGGTCTCCAACGCGGCGATCAGCAATGCGGTGCCGCACAGGCCGTCCCGCGGCCGGTGCGGGGTCGCGTCCGACGGCATCGGCCGGCCGGCCAGCGCGGCGACGCGCACGCGCGCCGCGTTGCCCCCATCGGCCGCGATGCCCGCCCAGCCCGCCGCGCATTCGACCAGCGGCGCGAGTCCGGTCACGTCGTCGATCACCGCGAACACGCGCGGATACGGCGGCGTGCGATGCGTGCGAGAAACAGTCATGGCCTCGGGATTCATCTGGCGGCTCCGGTGGACCTGCGGAGAAATCGCGGCGCGCCGCGCGTGGCGGACACGCCGATCCGTTCCGTCAGCATCGCTCACGACCTTGCTCCGGGCTTGATGTCGATCAAGCGTGTTTCGATCGCCGGCCGTCGTGCCTCGGTCGGCCGCATCGGTTCCACGATGCATCGCGCTTGCCCAAAAAAACGGCGCAGGCTGTTGCGCTGCGCCGTGTGCGCCGTGGCCGGCCGTGTCGCGGCGAGCGGCCCTGCGCGCCGCGACACGCCTCGGCTGGCGTTAACCGATCGTCAGCCGCTTCTGCTCGGCCGGCGCTTTTTTCGGCAGCGTCAGCGACAGCACGCCGTCGTTGTACTGCGCGGTGGCGGCCGCCTGATCGACGTCCGTCGCCAGCGAGAACACGCGGCTGAACGCGCCGCTGTAGCGTTCGCGGCGCAGCACCCGCTCGCCCTCCTTCTTCTCCTCGTTGCGCTCGACCTTCGCGCGGATCGACACGACATTGCCGTCGATCTGCACGTCGATGTTTTCCTTCGCGACGCCCGGCAGTTCGGCCTTCACCGTGTACGCGCCGTCGTTCTCGGTCACGTCGATCCGGATCGACGCGAGCGGATTCTCGTCGCCGCCCGCGCCGCCTGGACCGCCGCGCAGCGGCCGAAACAGCCCGTTGAAAAGATCCGATACCGGGTCGATCGAGAACGGGTCATACCGCGTCAGATTGCTCATTGCGATTCCTCCTGGAAGAAGCGTCCGCGCCGCGCGCGGACGGAACGATCAGCGCCGCCCGACGATCCGTTCGCCGGACGGCCACCGCGTTCAATGTAGAAAGCGTCTTGTCGTGCCCGATTGACCTGACTCAAACGGCTCGCATCGCGGACTCGCTGTGCCGCGCGGCCGACCGTCGTCGTCCGTGATCGTTGACGATCGCCGGCACGACGCTCGCCTGCGCGCCGCGACGGGCTGGTGCGCGAGAACGTTGCCGGCGCGCCGCCACCGCCGCTCTGTTGATTTGCATCAAGCGTGCGGCCGACGTCATTTCTAGACTCGAAGCACCCCGACGCCTGGCCGCGGTGCGGATGCACCCGCGGCATCACCGACCAATGGAGACTTCGCGATGAGCTACAAGACCCTGCTGGTCCACCTCGATGCGAGCGCGCGCTCGCGCGTTCGCCTGTCGATCGCGCTGCGGCTCGCGCGCACGTTCGGCTCGCATCTCGACGGCCTGTTCGCGACGTTCTCGCCCGACCCGCGCGGCTTCTACGTGATGGCCGGCACCGCCGACTATTTCGAGCAGCACCGCCAGCTGCACGATGAACACCGCGACGCGATCGAGCGGCTGTTCCGCGCCGAACTCGCGCAGAGCCAGGTGCCGGGCAACTGGCGCGACGCGTCGGACGATCCGGTCGAGCATGTCGTGCAGCACGCGCGCGCGGCGGACCTCGTGATCGTCGGCCAGAGCGATCCCGGCGATCCGGAGGCGTATGTCGCCGAGCGTTTTCCGGAGACGGTCGTGATGTCGGCCGGCACGCCGGTGCTCGTCGTGCCGAACGAGGGCGAGTTCGCGACGGTCGGCGAGCGCGTGCTGATCGGCTGGAACGGCAGCCGCGAATCGGCGCGCGCGCTGCACGACGCGATGCCGCTGCTCGCGCGCGCCGCGCGGGTGACGATCGCGGGCGTGTCCGGCGCGGTGGAGGCGCCGCATGCGGCGATGTCGTGCGACGACGTCGCCGCCGCGCTCGCGCGGCATCGCGTGACGAACCTCGACCTGGTGGAGTTCGGCCGGAACCTGGACGAGACAGCCGGCGACGCGCTGCTCTCGTATGCGACGCGCGGCGGCTACGACCTGATCGTGACCGGCGCGTACGGCCACACGCGCTGGCAGGAAATGGTGCTGGGCGGCGCGACGCAGACGATGTTCGACCTGATGACCGTGCCGGTGTTGATGTCGCATTAGAAACGCCGCCGCATGCGGACGAACCGGACCGGCGAGTCGAATCGACGTGCGGGCTTGTTCCGTTAATCCCTTTTAATCGGGAAAAAATCGGGAAAAAACGCCGACTCGTCTTGCCGATAGTCGAATAACAAATCAATTCATATTCCCTTGATTAATCCAGACCGTCGCGCGTTGGCGCACCTGCCCCGCCCATGCCCGCCTCTCGCGCGCGGTCGGGCCGCGCGGCATATCCGGCCTGCCTGCCAATTTCGTCCGGTCGGCGTCTTATGATTCCCGGGCGCCCAAGTCTCGCAATGAAGCGACGGCGTCGCGAAAAAACGTCCGGACGCCACGACAGACGACCACGCGCAACCCCGCATCCGCATGCCGAAGCGAAGCAGTGAACGAAGGTTCGCGCGAGATGCGCCCGACGGGTCAGCAATGAAGAAAACCATGAAGAAAAAGCACGTTTGGACGATCGCCGCGATCGTGGCCGTTGCCTTGATCGCCATCGGCATCGGCTGGGAAATCAGCCGTAGCCGCGCGCCGCGCGACGACCTCGCGCACGCGAACGGGCGGCTCGAAATGGCGCGCGTGGACGTCGCCGTCAAATACGCGGGACGGGTGATCGACCTGCCGGTTCGCGAAGGCGACCTGCTGACGGCCGATGCGGTCATCGCGCGCGAGGACGACGCCGAGCTTCAGGCGCAACGCAGCTCCGCGCAGGCGGCCCGGACGCGCGCCGCCGATGCCGCGACCCGCGCGCAGGCCGACATCGACGCGAGCGGCGCACGCGAAAAACGCGCGCGGCTCGACTGGACCGAATCGTCGAAGCTGTTCGCCGACGGCCAGGTGTCGGCGGTCGAGCTTCAGCGTTATCGCTTCGCGCTCGACGGCGCGCTGGCGACGCAGAACGCCGCGCGCGCCGCGCTCGACGAAGCGCGCGCGGCGGTCGCGCAGGCCGACGCCGAGGTCGCGCGGATCGACGCGGTGCTCGCGGAAATGACGATCCGCGCGCCGATAGCCGGCCGCGTCGAATACCGCGTGATCGAAACCGGCGCGGTGCTGCCGGCGGGCGGGCGCGTCGCGACGATGCTCAATCCCGAGGACATCTACTTCACGCTGTTCCTGCCCGGCCCGCAGGCCGGCAAGCTGGCGATCGACGCGGACGCGCGCATCGTGCTCGACGCGTTCCCGGACGAGCCGATCGACGCGCGCATCGGCTACGTGTCGAGCGACGCGCAGTTCACGCCGAAATACGTCGAGACCGGCAACGAGCGTGCGAAGCTGATGTACCGGATCAAGCTGCAACTGCCGCCCGACGCTGCGCGCCGTCTCGCGCCGCGGCTCAAGGCGGGCATGACCGGCGAAGGTTACGTCCGGCTCGACTCGTCGCGGCCGTGGCCGCCCGAACTCGCGCTGCGCGGAGACGCGCGATGACGGACGACGACGCGATCCGCGTCACGGACGTGACGCATCGCTACGGTTCGATCCTCGCGCTCGACGCCGTGTCGCTGACGCTGCCGTCCCGCACGACGATCGGGCTGATCGGCCCGGACGGCGTCGGCAAATCGACGCTGCTCGGCCTGCTGGCCGGCGTGAAGCGCATCCAGCACGGCGAGTTGTCGGTGCTTGGCGCGAACCTGCGCGTGCGCGCCGAACGCGAAGCAAGGCTGCCGCGCATCGCGTTCATGCCGCAGGGGCTCGGCCGCAACCTGTATCCGACGCTGTCGGTCTACGAAAACGTCGATTTTTTCGGCCGCCTGTTCGGTTTCGACGCGAACGCGCGCGCGATGCGCATCCGCCGCCTGCTCGACGCGACCGGCCTCGCGCCGTTTCCGGACCGCCCGGCCGGCAAGCTGTCCGGCGGGATGAAGCAGAAGCTCGGGCTGTGCTGCGCGCTGGTGCGCGACCCGGACCTGCTGATCCTCGACGAGCCGACCACCGGCGTCGATCCGCTGTCGCGCCGCCAGTTCTGGACGCTCGTCGACGCGCTGCGCGCGGAGCGCGCCGGCATGACCGTGATCGTCGCGACCGCGTACATGGACGAGGCGCAGCGTTTCGAGCATCTGGTCGCGATGGACGGCGGCCGCGTGCTCGTGAACGACCGCACGGCGGCCGTGCTCGCGCGCGCCGGCACGCACGATCTCGAACAGGCGTACGTGTCGCTGCTGCCGCCCGCGCGGCGCGGCTCGACCGAGCCGCTCGTGATTCCGCCGTATACGCGCGACGACGGCCCCGCCGCGATCGAGGCCGAAGGGCTGACGCGCCGCTTCGGCGACTTCGTCGCGGTCGATCACGTGAGTTTCCGGATCGGGCGCGGCGAGATCTTCGGCTTCCTCGGCTCGAACGGCTGCGGCAAGACGACGACGATGAAGATGCTGACCGGCCTGCTCGACGCGACGAGCGGCGCCGCGACACTGCTCGGCAAGCCCGTCGACGCAGCCGACATGAACACGCGGATGAAGGTCGGCTACATGTCGCAGTCGTTCTCGCTGTACGAGGAACTGACCGTGCGGCAGAACCTCGACCTGCACGCGCGGCTGTTCCGGCTGGAGGGCGAAGCCGCGCACGCCGCGGTCGAGCGGTCGCTGACCGGCTTCGAACTGGAGCCGTATGCGCACGAGCAGCCCGCGTCGCTGTCGCTCGGCATCCGGCAGCGGCTGCAGCTCGCCGCCGCGTGCCTGCACGGCCCCGAGGTGCTGATCCTCGACGAGCCGACGTCGGGCGTCGATCCCGGCGCGCGCGACATGTTCTGGCGTCACCTGATTCATCTGTCGCGCGACGGGCGCGTGACGATCTTCATCTCGACGCACTTCATGAACGAGGCCGCGCGCTGCGACCGGATCTCGTTCATGCATCGCGGGCGCGTGCTCGCGGTCGGCAGCCCCGACGAACTGCGCGCGCAGCAGCACGCGGATACGCTCGAAGACGCGTTCGTCGCGTGTCTCGAAGCGGTGCTGGAAACCAACGCTCCAGCCAACGCGCCGCCCGGGTCCGAGCCGCCGCCGGCCGCAACGACGACGCCCGGAGCCGCATCCACCGGCGCGCTGTCGCGCATCTGGGCGTTCGCGCTGCGCGAGTCGGTCGAACTGGCGCGCGACCGGCTGCGGCTCGCGTTCGCGCTGCTCGGCCCGGTGGTGCTGCTGTTCGCCGCGTCGTTGAGCGTGTCGTTCGACGTCGAGAACGTGCGCTTCGCGGCGCTCGACCGCGACCGCACGCTCGCGAGCCGCGACGTGATCGAGCAGTTCGCCGGCTCGCGCTACTTCGTGCCGACCCGCGACGCGCTCGGCGACAACGACGCGCGCCATCGTCTGCAGGCATCGCAGGTGCAACTGGTCGTCGAGATTCCGCCGGACTTCGGCCGCGACCTGCTGGCCGGCCGCCGGCCCGAACTGTCGTTCTACATCGACGGCTCCAGCCCGTTTCCCGGCGCGACGATCAGCACCTACGTGAACGCGGTGCTGCTCGACTACGCGCAGAAGCAGATGCGCGCCGACGGCGTCGCGCCGGCCGCGCTGCCGATGTCGATCGAGACGCGCTTCGTGTACAACGAGCAGTTCCGCAGCATCTACGCGATCACGCCCGGCACGATCATGCTCGCGCTGATCCTGATCCCGACGATGCTGACCGCGCTCGGCGTCGTGCGCGAGAAGGAGATGGGCTCGATCACGAACCTGTATGCGTCGCCGGCGCGGGTCGGCGAATACCTGATCGGCAAGCAGTTGCCGTACGTCGTGCTCGCGATGGTCAGTTACCTGCTGTTGGTCGCGCTCGCGATCACGGTGCTCGGCGTGCCGCTGAAGGGCTCGTTCGCCGCGCTGTCGATCGGCGCGCTGCTGTTCGTGTTCGCGGCGACCGGGCTCGGCCTGCTGATCTCGACGTTCGTGCGCTCGCAGGTGGCCGCGATCTTCGGCACCGCGATCCTGTGCCTGATCCCGTCGGTGAACTTTTCCGGGCTGCTGTATCCGGTGTCGACGCTGACCGGCAGCAGCTACTGGGTCGGCCTCGGTTTTCCGTCGTCGTGGTTCCAGCTGGTGAGCCTCGGCAGCTTCACGAAGGGGCTCGGCGCGGCGAGCTTCGGCGCGATGTACGCGGCGCTGGCCGGCTTCGCGCTCGTGTATCTGGCGGGCGCGTGCTGCCTGTTGCCGAAACAGGAGGCGTAGCCGATGACGCAATGGCTGAAGAACGTCGCGCGCCTCGCCCGCAAGGAGATCGCGAGTCTCGCGCGCGACGCCACGCTGATGGTGCTGATCGCGTTCGCGTTCACGTTCGCGATCTATTCGGTCGCGAAATGGATCAAGGCGGAGGTGTCGAACGCGTCGGTCGCGTTCGTGGACGGCGACCGCTCGGACCTGTCGCGGCAATTGCGCGCGGCGATCCTGCCGCCCTACTTCAAGCCGCCCGTCGACGTGGACCGCCGCGACGTCGATCGCGAACTGGACCGCGGCCGCTACATCTTCGCGATCGAGATTCCGCCGCGCTTCGAGGCGGACGTGCTGGCCGGACGCGCGCCCGCCGTGCAGGTGCTGGTGGATGCGACCGCGATGACCCAGGCCGGCCTCGGCAGCGCGTATCTGCAACAGATCTTCATGAACGAAACGCTCGCGTTCCTGCACGCGCGCGAAGCCGCCGCCGCGCAACTGCCGGCGGAGCCGGTCGTGCGCGTGCTGTTCAATCCGAACACCGAGTCGTTCTGGTTCACGTCGACGATGCAGATCGTGATGAACATCACCGTGCTGTCGATCATCCTCGTCGGCGCGGCGGTGATCCGCGAGCGCGAGCACGGCACGATCGAGCATCTGCTGGTGATGCCGGTGCGCGCGAGCGAGATCGCGGCCGCAAAGATCGCCGCCAACGGCGCGGTGATCTTCGTGGTGTCGCTGCTGTCGCTCGGCGCGGTCGTCGAAGGCTGGCTGCGGGTGCCGCTCGAAGGCTCGCTCGCGCTGTTCGCGTTCAGCACCGCGCTGTATCTGTTCTCGGTGACCGCGCTCGGGATGCTGCTCGCGACGCTCGCGCCGTCGATGCCGCAGTTCGGGCTGCTCGCGGTGCCGACCTATGCGGTCGCGTACCTGCTGTCCGGCGCGGCGACGCCGGTGCAGAGCATGCCCGCCGCGATGCAGCCGCTCGTGCAGTTGCTGCCGACCACGCAGTTCGTCACGCTGACCCAGGCCGTGCTGTTCCGCGCCGCCGGCGTGGACGTCGTGTGGCCGCAGCTGGCGGGCATCGCGGCGGCCGGCGCGCTTTTTCTCGCGCTCGCGCTGACGCGCTTTCGCTCCATGCTGGCCCGCCAAGGGTGACCCGTCGATGACTCCGCTTTTTCCCGCACCGAAAGACCGCCACGAAACCGCGTCGCATCGCGCGCGCCACGGCTCGACGATCCGGCGCGCGACCGTGACGGTTTCGCTCGCCGCCGTGCTGCTGTCGGCGTGCTCGTCGGTCGTGAAGGTCGACCTGCCGCCGCAGCGCGAGATTCCCGCCGGGTTCCAGCAGGCGCCGCCCGGCAACGGCGCGCCAACCGATCTCGCGCACTGGTGGCGGCAATGGCAGGACCCGGTGCTCACGCAATACATCGACGATGCGCTCGCCGCGAACACCGACCTGCGGATCGCGACCGCGCGCGTGCGCGAGGCGCGGGCGATCGCCGCGATGGCGGAATCGCTTCGTTATCCGACGCTGTCCGCGCGGGCGGGCGGCGCTTACGGATTCGGCGACCTGCGCAGCCCTGCGCCGGACGACGCGCCCGACCTGACCTCGTATGCGGGCGGCGTCACCGCCGCGTGGGAAGTCGACCTGTTCGGCCGCCGCGCAAGCGACGCCGAAGCCGCCGGGCTGCTCGCGGACGCCGCGCAGGAGTCGTTGCGCGGCACGCGGCTCGCGATCGTCGGCGACGTCGCGCAGAACTATGCGGAAGCGCGCGGGCTGCAACGCCGGCTCGACCTCGTCGAGCGCAGCCTGACGACGCTGCACGAACTGGAACGCTACGCGGACGCGCGGTTCCGCGCGGGCGACGCGACGCGCTACGACGTGATGCGGGTGCGCGAGCAGATCGCCGCGCGCGAAGCGCTGCGCCCCGCGCTGTCGAGCCAGATCGACGCGCGCGTGCGGCGGCTCGCGGTGCTGACCGGCCGCCCCGCGCAGCAGGCCGCGCCGCTGGCCCAGCCCGGCCCGTTCTACGTGCCGCCCGCGCCGGCGGGCGAGTTGCCGTCCACGGTGCTGGAGCGCCGGCCGGACGTGCGCGCGGCCGCCACGCTCGTCCGCGCGCAGGCCGCGCGGCTCGGCAGCGCGAAGGCGGAGCTGCTGCCGCGCTTCTACCTGACGTTCGCCGGACTCGACGGGCGCGTGCGGCTCGAAGGGCTGCCGGCGTTGAGCGGCACCGGCGGATTGATCGGCATCGGCGCGGATCTGCCGATCTTCAACGCGGGACGCCTGCGTTCGAATATCGACGCGAACGACGCGCGGCTGCAACGCGCGCTCGCGCAGCACGACAAGACGCTGCTGCAAACGCTCGAAGAAGTGGACAGCGCGTACGGCATCCGGCACGGACTCGACCGTCGAGCCGAGCGAATGACCGCGACGCTCGACGTCGCGCGCGACAACGCACAGCGGGCGAAGCGGCTGTACGAAGCGGGCCAGCGCACGCTCCAGGACGTGCTCGACGCCCGCATCGACGCGTTGCAGCGCGAGGACGAACTGGTGCAGACGCAGACCGACGACGCGCTCGCGACCGTGCGGCTTTATCTGGCGCTGGGCGGCGGATGGTCGGCCGATGACGAAGCGTCCGCGCAGGCGGCGGCGCGCACGGAGCAGGAGTGACGGCGCGCAGCCGCGCCGTGTGAACGCAGCGAGCCGGACGGCGAACGTGCGGCCTCGATGAAACGATCGGGCGTCATCGATTCCAGCAGCGCGGCCGCGGCCCGAACCTCGCCGCTCGCCGCGCGAGCGATTTCGAAACCCGCCGTCACGGCGTCCCGTGATCGTCGTGCGACGGATTCAGCATCATCACGAGTCCGGCGATGCCGACGATCAGCGCGGCGACGCCATAACGAAACGACGGATGGCTGTCGTACAGCAGCCCGTGCACCGATGCCATCAATCCGCCGAGCGTGATGAACACCGCGATCGTCGCGGCCCCGATCCTGTAAGGCGAGCGGATCATTTTCCCTTCCTCCCGTTGATCGCCGCCGCATTCGCGGCACGCGTGGTCCGCCGGGGCGCGCGTCGTCCGGACGCGCGGCGAAAGCCCGACAGGTTCTCCCATCATCCCGCCGGCCGTCATTGCACGGTTGACATGTATCAAGCGCGGCATCGTTGCGCGGCGGGCTGAAGCCGCACCCACCAGCCCACCCGCCAACGCCGGTTCGACGGCGAACCGCTTCCGCGTCGTCAGTCCTGCCAGCCTCACCGCGAAGGTGCAGCGCGCATCGCGATCGGTGCAGCGCACGTCCGCGCTCACGCCGACGGTGCATTCCCGCAACGCAAAGCCACGCAAAACCGGCCGTGCGCCGCTGGCACGCCTCATGCTTAGTGAACCTCATTCAAGTTACTTGAATAAAACTCCAGTACCTTTCAATCACGGCCTCACGCTACAAGGGAGCATCATGCACAAGCCTCTCCGCAATCTGGTCCTGTCACTGGCCGGCGCGCTCGCGCTCGTCGCGTCCGCGCCCGGCTGGTCGCAAGGCAGCGATCTGCTCGGACGCATCAACGCGAACAAGGAAATCACGATCGCCACCGAGGCGCGTTACGCGCCGTTCGAATACGTGGACAACGGCAAGATCGTCGGATACGACGCCGACCTGATGGCCTACGTGCTGAAGTCGCTGCCCGACGTGAAGGTGAAGCAGCTCGACCTGCCGTTCCAGGGCCTGCTGCCCGGCCTCGACGCGAAACGCTTCGACATCGTCGTGACCGCCGTGACCGTGAACAAGGACCGCGCGAGCCACTTCGCGTTCACGCTGCCGGTCGCGGACGCGACGACCGGCGTGCTGCTGCGGAGCAACGAAACGTCGATCAAGTCGCCGGACGACCTGAACGGCAAGATCGTCGGCTCGCAGACCGGCTCGGCGCAATTGCAGGCGCTGATCGCGCTCGACAAGAAGCTGAAGGACGCGGGCGGCCCCGGCCTCAAGCAGATCAAGCAGTACGTCGCGTTCGACGAAGCGTATGCGGACCTCGCGGTCGGCCGCCTCGACGCGGTCGCGCAGTCGCTCGCGAACCTCGGGCCGCTGATGAAGTCGCGCCCCGGCGTGTTCGCGGTGCTGCCGCAGACGATCGGCCCGAAGAGCTATTTCGCGTGGGTCGTGCGCAAGGACGCGGACAGCGCGAGCCTGCTGAAGCTGTTCAGCGACGGCATCGCGCGCGCGAACCAGGACGGCACGATGAAGAAGCTGCAGCAGAAGTGGTTCGGCTCGACGATGGACGTGCCGACCGAGCTGCCGGCTCCGTCGATCTGATCAGACAACCGTCACCCCACGGCCCGACGACATGAACGCTCCCGACCTGCTCGCGCGCTGCGCCGGCTACGCGCCGCAACTGCTGCAAGGCGCGCTGACGACGCTGTGGCTGTCCGCGCTCGCTGTCTGCTGCGGCTTTTTCGCGGGGATCTTCGTGTACACGATGTCGGTCGGCAAGAGCCGCGGGCTCGCCGGCGCGGCGCGCGTGTACGTCAGCGTGTTTCGCGGCACGCCGGTGCTCGCGCAACTGCTGGTGTTCTATTACGTGCCGTCCGCGCTCGGCATCGACCTGCCCGGCGTCGTCGCGGCGGCGGTCGGGCTGTCGCTGAACACGGCCGCGTACCAGTCGCAGATCCTCGCGGCCGGTTTCCGCGCGATTCCGCGCGGCCAGATCGAGGCCGCACAGACGTTCAACCTGACGCGCCAGCAGGTGTTGTGGCACGTCGAGGTGCCGCAGGTGGTGCGCGCGACGCTGCCGGCGCTCGTGTCCGAGATGATCGACATCGTGAAGGCGTCGGCGGTCGTGTCGGTGATCTCGGTGACGGACCTGATGCGCGTCGGCCAGCAACTGTCGTCGTCGAGCTACCGGCCGCTGGAGGTGTACTCGCTCGCGGCCCTCTTTTATCTGGCGATCACGACGCTGCTGTCGGTCGCCGGCCACTGCTACGCGCGCCGCGCCGCGCGGCGCGCCTGACGACGGAGCGCCCCCGATGGACACCCTGCTCGCCCTCGTCCCCCGCTTCGCGGCCGCGCTCGTCGTCACGCTCGAAGTGAGCGTGCTCGCCGCGTTGCTCGGCATGCTCGGCGGCTTCGCGCTGAACGCGCTGCGGCTGCGCTTCGCCCGCGCGTTCGCGGTGCCGTATGCGGCGTTCGTGTGGCTGATCCGCGGCATGCCGTATCTGTCGCAACTCGTGATCGTGTACTTCGGGCTGCCCGCGCTCGGCGTGACGATGACCGCCGTCGAAGCGACGGTCGTGTCGCTCGCGATCTATTCGAGCGCGTATTTCGCGGAGATTTTCCGCGCCGCGTGGGCGAGCGTGCCGCGCGGCCAGCTCGAAGCGGCCGACGCGTTCGGCATCGGCCGCTGGGCCGCGTTCCGCGCGATCGAACTGCCGCAGGCCGTCGCGTTCGCGGTGCCGCTGCTCGCCAACCAGACGATCCTCACGATCAAGGAAAGCGCGGTCGCGTCGATCATCACGGTCCCCGAACTGACGATGACCGCGAGCGACATCGTCGCGTCCACGTACACGTACATCGGCCCGTACGCGCTGCTGATCGCGAGCTACTGGCTGCTGACCCAGGCCGTGTCGCTGCTCGCGCAGCGCGTGACGGCGATGATCCCGTTCCTGCGAAAGACCTCATGAGCACTCTCCCGATTCTCCAGTTGCGCGCCGTCGGCAAGTCGTACGGCACGACCCGCGTGCTGAAGGGCATCGACCTCGACGTGATGCGCGGCGAGATCGTCACGCTGATCGGCCCGTCCGGCTCCGGCAAGACCACCGCGCTGCGCTGCATGAACTTCCTTGAGGCCTACGACGAAGGCGAAGTGTGGATCAAGGGGCAACTGCTCGGCTACCGGTCCGCGGGCCGCACGCCGCGCGATCGCGACAGCGACGCGAGCATCGCGGAAGTGCGCCGGCCGGTCGCGATGGTGTTCCAGCAGTTCAACCTGTGGCCGCACATGACGGTGCTCGACAACGTCGCCGCGCCGCTCGTGCTCGCGAAGAAGATCGCGCGCGCGGATGCCCGCAGGAAAGCGCATGCGGCGCTCGCTCGCGTCGGTCTCGAACACAAGGCGGACGTCTATCCGGGCCGGTTGAGCGGCGGCCAGCAGCAGCGCGTCGGCATTGCGCGCGCGCTCGCGATCGAGCCGGAAGTGATGCTGCTCGACGAACCGACCTCCGCGCTCGACCCGGAGCTGGTCGAGGAAGTGCTGACCGTGATCCGCTCGCTCGCGCAGGACGGCATGACGATGGTGATGGTCACGCACGAGATGAGCTTCGCCGCGAAGATTTCGGACAAGGTGGTGTTCATGGAAGCCGGCCAGATCGTCGAGGCCGGACCGCCCGCGCAACTGTTCGGCAACACGCGCACGCCGCGCCTGCAACAGTTTCTGAAGCCGTGGTTCGACCGCAGCCTGACGTTCGCTACGGCGAGCCCCGCTGCTTCGGCCGCCGCCGCTTCGGACCCGCTCGGAGCCGCGCGATGAACGGCCTTCGACTTTCCCCCAGCGACGCATGGCGCGCGAGCGAACACGTCGATGCCGACCGCCTGCTCGCGTCGGTCGACACGCTCGCGTCGTTCGGCGCGCGCGGCGACGGCGGCGTGGACCGGCCCGCGCTGTCCGCCGTCGATCTCGACGCGCGCCGCCATCTGATCGACCGCGCCCGCGCGCTCGGCTGCACGGTCAGCACCGACGCGTGCGCGAATCTGTTTTTCCACCGCGCCGGCACAGAGAACCTCGCGCCGGTGATGACCGGCAGCCACATCGACACGCAGCCGACCGGCGGCAAACTCGACGGCTGTTACGGCGTGCTCGCGGGCATCGAATGTCTCGCGGCGCTCGCCGACGCCGGCATCCGCACGCGCCGTCCGCTCGAAGTCGTGGTCTGGACCAACGAGGAAGGCACCCGCTTCACGCCGGGCGCGATGGGATCGAGCGCGTTCGTCGAGCCGTCGCGGCTCGCGGCTTATCTCGACGCGACGGATGCAGCGGGCGTCACGCTGCGCGAAGCGCTCGACGCGCAGCGCCGCGCGTTCCCCGATCTGCCGCTGCGCGATCACGCGGCAACGCCCGCCCATGCGTTCGTCGAACTGCACATCGAGCAAGGCCCGCTGCTCGAAAACGCGGACGTGCCGCTCGGCGTCGTGACCGGCATCCAGGGCGTGCGCTGGTACGCGCTCCATTGCGACGGCGTCGCCGCCCATGCCGGCACGACGCCGATGAACGTGCGCCGCGATGCGATGACGCTCGCCATCGCGCTGCGCGCGGAGATCGACGCGCTCGCGCATGCGCTCGGCGGCGACGACACGCGCATCACCTTCGGCCGCTGGAGCGTATCGCCGAACGCGATCAACACGATTCCGTCGGCGGTCACGTTCAGCGTCGATTTCCGCCACCCGGACGCGGCGGTGCTCGACGCGTTCGATCGCCAGATCGCGGACTGCGCGTTGCGCCGCCGCGCGCGCGTCGAACCGCTGTTTTCGCACGCGCCGGTGCGTTTCGACGCCACCGTGCTCGCGACGCTCGACGCCGCGTGCGCGGCGCTCGATGCGCGCGCGCTGCGGCTCACGTCCGGCGCGTTTCACGACGCGATGTACGTCGCGCGCCATTGCCCGACCGCGATGCTGTTCGTGCCGAGCCGCGACGGCATCAGCCACAACCCGGCCGAATTCACCGGCCCGCATCACCTTGCAATGGGCGCGCGCGCGCTCGCCCATTGCGTCACTCAACTCTGCAACGACTGAACAAGGAGTCACGATGAACGCAATCGCCGCCCCGGCCGCCGCCGACGACAACGGCCTCGAAACCGGCCTGAACGCCACCCTGCGCGAGCCGATCTCGGCCGACGGCACGCCCGTGCTGGGCAAGACCTACACGGTGCCGGCCCGGCACGGCCGCGCGGTCCGCGTGAAGGCCGGCCAGACCATTCGCATCGCGAATCCGCACGGCACCCAGGTCTGCGACACGTGGATCTTCAACGCGGAGCATCTGAACGAGTTCCTGTCGTTCGAACACACGCGCGCGTATATCGACCGGATCATCCCGCAGCCGGGCGATCCGCTCGTCACGAACCACCGCCGGCCGATCGCGGAACTGGTCGCGGACACGTCGCCGGGCGTGCACGACACGCTGATGGCCGCGTGCGACCTGTACCGCTATCGCAACCTCGGCGTCGAGGGCTACCACGACAACTGCGCGGACAACCTGCGCCTCGCGCTGAAGGCGATCGGCCTGCGCACGCGCGAAGTGCCGCAGCCGTTCAACCTGTGGATGAACATTCCGGTGAAGCCCGACTACTCGGTCGAGTGGCTGCCGCCGGTGTCGAAGGCCGGCGACTATGTGGACATCAAGGCGGCGATCGACTGCGTGGTCGTGATGTCGGCGTGCCCGCAAGATATCATTCCGATCAACGCACTGAATCCGCTCGACGTCGAGTTTACGGTGCTCGACCCGGCCGTCTCCTCCCACTCCTAGACCAAAGAACCCGCACGGTGGCTTCCAGAAAACCTTTGTCGTCGGGCGGCGCAACCCGCGCCGCCGCGGCCGGCCCGGCCCGCTCCCCGTCCCCTTCGCGCAAGCCCGGCAGGCCGTCCGCTGCGTCGTCCATCGCCGCGTCCGCGCCGCCGCTCGACGCGGACGCGCTCGGCTCGCGGCTGCGGCACGCGCGGATGGTGCAGCAACTGACGCTGAAGGCGCTCGCCGAACAGGCGGGCTGCTCGGAGAGCCTGCTGTCGAAGGTCGAAGGCGGCCACGCGACGCCGTCGCTCGCGACGCTGCACCGGATCGCGCTCGCGCTCGACACCAACATCGCGACACTCGTGTCCGGCCCCGGCGCGGACGTCACGCCGGTGCAGCGCGCGAGCGAGCGGCCGTCGGTGCGTTTTCCGGCCGTGCAGGCGCGCGCGGCGAAAGGCGGCCGGCCGGCCCCGGCGATCATGCTTGAACGGCTGATCGTCCCCGGTCCCGGCCAGCTTCTGCAAGGCGACATCCACGTGCTCGAACCGCTCGCGCGCAGCGACGAGCAGATCAGCCACATCGGCGAGGAACTCGGCTACGTGCTCGAAGGCGAACTCGAACTGACGCTCGGCGACCAGTGCTACCGGTTGCAGGCCGGCGACTCGTTCTACTTCCCGAGCACCGAGCCGCACAGCTACCGCAACCCGGGCGAATGCACGACGCGCGTGCTGTGGATCAACACGCCGCCCACTTTCTAGCGATTTCGCGCGAGGCCCTACCTTGACCGCCATGACCGGAACCGACGTCAGCCAGATGCAGTTGCCGCGCTTCAGCGGCATCCCGACCTTCATGCGCGTGCCGTATGCGACCGACCCGGCCGCGTTCGACATCGCGCTTGCCGGCGTGCCGTTCGACGGCGGCGTGACCGCGCGGCCCGGCGCGCGCTTCGGCCCGCGCGAGATCCGCAACATGTCGACGATGATGCGCGCGATCCATCACGTGACGCGCTTCAATCCGTTCGAGGCGTGCCGGGTCGCGGACGTCGGCGACGTGCCGTTCGACGACCTGTACCACCTCGAACGCGCGCACGACGACATCCGCCGCTTCTTCGAGCCGCTCTATCGCGCAGGCAAGATCGTGCTCGCGGCGGGCGGCGATCATTCGGTAACCTATCCGATCTTCCAGGCGATCGCGCCGCAGAAGCCGATCGCGCTCGTCCACATCGACGCGCACACCGACACGTGGGATGCGTTCAAGGGCTCGAAATTCACGCACGGCGCGCCGTTCCGCCGCGCGGTCGAGGCGGGCCTGCTCGACCCGACGCGCACGATCCAGATCGGCATACGCGGCGCGCAGAATTCGGACGAAGGCTGGCGTTATTCGCTCGATCACGGGATGCGCGTCGTGTTCATCGAGGAGTTCGACGCGCTCGGGCCGGCCGCGATCGCGGCGGAAGCGCGGCGCGTGGTCGGCGACGGTCCGGTGTATCTGTCGCTCGACGTGGACGGACTCGATCCGGTCTTTACGCCCGGCACCGGCACGCCGGAGATCGGCGGGCTGTTGACGCGCGAAACGCTCGCGCTGCTGCGCGGGCTAGACGGGCTGAACTGGATCGGCGGCGACGTGGTGGAGGTGTCGCCGCCTTACGATCAGACCGGCAATACCGCGCTCGTCGCCGCTACGTTGATGTACGAGATGCTGTGTCTGTTCGCGAAGCGGGCCGCGCCCGGGGCGGGCGCGTAGGCATGGCATGCGCGGTTCGAGCCCGTGGCCCTGCTGGCCTGGCCGATCGCGCGCGCCTCTGAACGCTAAACCTGCTGACACGACTCCGGCACGCGGTTCCATTGCCGGATCGCGCGATGCTCGCGGTCGAAGCCGAGGATGCTGATCGACGCGGTATCCAGATAGAAGTGCGCGCCGAGCGCGGCCGCGTCGCCGATCCAGCAGCCGGCGAGCGCGCGCAGGAAATGCGCGTGCGAGAACAACGCGACGCGCCCCGGCATCGCGAGCAGGCGGCCGACCAGCGACTGCGCGCGCGCCTGCACCTGTTCGAGACTCTCGCCTTGCGGAACCGGCGCGCTCCACACCGTCCAGCCCGGCTGCTGCGCGCGGATCTGCGGCGTCGTCAGTCCTTCGTATTGCCCGTAGTCCCATTCGAGCAGCGCCGGCTCGGGTTCGGCCGCGTCGCCGAGACCCGCGAGGCGGCACGTGTCGAGCGCGCGCGTCAGCGGGCTGGACAGCACCGCGTCGAAATGCTGCGCGGCAAGCACCGGCGCGAGCGCGCGCGCCTGGGCGCGGCCGCGCTCCGTCAACGGAACGTCGGTGCGGCCGGTGTGCTGTCCCGAACGGCTCCATTCGGTTTCGCCGTGCCGGATCAGCCAGATTTCGCGTGGAATGGTAACCTCTGCTGCTGATGCGGCGCTCATGAGCGGCTCCGTAGGCGGTGCGGCATCGAACTTGCGATGCGCGCAGATCGGCGGATGCGGTGGATGCAGTCTGCACCTCCGCGGCGGTCCATTCTATGCCAGCGGTCGCGGCCGTGCCGCATACCCCGTCCATACCGCACAGGCCGGCCGCGACACGAAGCAGCGCGATGCAACGCGCGTCGTCATCGCGATGCCGCGCAACGCGGCTACGCTGAACCGGATGCAAAAAGTTTCGACGAGTGGTGTTCTGGTGCGATGTCGGTTCTTTTGAAGGAGGGCAACGGTCGTGAACCAAGACGGAATGCTTGCGCAGATTCGCGAAAAGCCGGGATTCATCGCGGCGCTGGACCAGAGCGGCGGCTCGACGCCGGGCGCGCTCAGGCAATACGGCATTGCCGACAGCGCATATAGCGGCGACGCCGAAATGTTCAGGCTGATGCACGAGATGCGCGTGCGGATCATCAGCGCGCCCGCGTTCACCGGCGAACGGATCATCGGCGCGATTCTCTTCGAGGCGACCATGGACGGCAGCGCGCAGGGCAAGCCGGTGCCGTCGTTCCTGTGGGAAGCGCGCGGCGTCGTGCCGTTCCTGAAAGTGGACAAGGGGCTGGAGCCGGAAGCGAACGGCGTGCGGCTGATGAAGCCGATCCCCGGCCTCGATCCGCTGCTCGACCGCGCGGCGAAGCTCGGCGTGTTCGGCACGAAGATGCGCTCGGTGATCGGCCACAACGCATCGGACGGCATCGCGGCCGTCGTGCGCCAGCAGTTCGAATACGCGCAGCAGATCGACGGACACGGGCTGATGCCGATCCTCGAACCGGAAGTGTCGATCGACACGCCGGACAAGGCCGGCGCCGAAGCGACGCTGCGTTCGGAACTGCTGAAGGGGCTCGACGCGCTGCCCGAGTCGCGCCAGGTGATGGTCAAGCTGACGATCCCGGACGTCGTGGACTTCTACCAGCCGTTGATCGAGCATCCGCGCGTGCTGCGCGTGGTCGCGCTGTCCGGCGGCTATACGCGCAGCGACGCATGCGAGCGGCTGAAGCTCAACCACGGGATGATCGCGAGCTTCTCGCGCGCGCTGATCAACGACCTGAAGAAGTCGATGAGCGACGACGAATTCGACGCGGCGCTCGCGGAAGCGGTCGACGAGATCTATCGCGCATCGGTCGACAAGGACTGACGTCCAGCGCATCGGCCGCCCTGCTGCGGGTTTCATCGCGGACCTGGCGGCCGATGCCCATCGGCGTCATGCACCGTGCAGCGTGTCGATGATCGCCTGCGTGATGCCGGGCCGGTCGTAGGTGGTGCGCTGGATCATCCCGACCGTGCGCAGCATCGGCGGGTTCGCGATCGGCAGCACGCGCAGCGCCGGATCGTTGCGCCAGTTGCCGCCGTGCAGCACCGGCAGCACCGTCACGCCGACGTTCTCGCGCACCAGCGCGACGATCGTCTCGATCGAGTTCAACTCCAGATATTCGTTCACGTCGAGGCCTGCGTGGTCGAGCGCCTGCTCGACCACGCGGCCGGTCGGCACGCGCCGGTCGAAGCGCAGGAAACCGTGGTTGCCGAGGATGCGCTGCGGGTCGGTGTCCATGATCTCGCGGCTCGTCACCAGCATCAGCGGCTCCGTGTACAGCGTGGTCCAGCGCAGCGTGTCCGGCAGCGTCGCGCCAGGCCGCGCGACGACCGCCGCGATATCCACCTCCCCCGCGTCCACCATCCCGGCGAGTTCGTCCGAACGCGCCGACACGAGCCGCACGTCGAGCTGCGGATGCGCGGCCTTCAGCCGGGCGACCACCAGCGACAGCGCGCCGATCACCGACACCACCGCGCCGATCGTCACCGGCCCGACCATCGAGTCGGCCGGCGCGACGCCGAGTTCGGCCAGCAGTTCGAGAATCTGCTCGACCTTCGGCTGGATGTCGCGGCCCGCGCGCGTCAGCGCGACCTGGCGCGCGCGGCGGTCGAACAACTGGCGGCCGAGCGCCTGTTCGAGACCGCGCATCTGGAGGCTCACCGCCGCCTGGGTCAGCGCGACCTTTTCCGCGGCGGACGCGAACGAGCCGGTCCGCGCGACCGCCTGAAACGTCTTCAGCATCCGCAACGTCGGGATCGTCATTTTTCACTCAAGAAAAACTTGTATATGGAAAAGAAATATTAATATTTCCTGGCCTTCCACGCATTCGATAATCGGGTTCCCGAAGCCGACCAGGCCCCGCCCGGATGACGATTTCGAAGTGGAGTTCCCCCGCATGAGCCCCGCCACGCGCCGCCCCGTGCTGACCGTCGAACGGTTCTCGCTGAAGTTCTCGCGCGCGGCCGACCTGCCGAACCTCGTGGACGACGTGTCGTTCGCGGTTCACGAAGGCGAGACGCTGTGCATCGTCGGCGAGTCCGGCTGCGGCAAGAGCGTCACGTCGCTGTCGCTGATGGGGCTGCTGCCGAGCCCGCCCGCGATCCGCGTGTCCGGCGTCGCGCGTTTCGACGAACGCGACCTGTTCAGGCTGACCGAACGCGAACTCGCGGACCTGCGCGGCAACCGGCTGTCGATGATCTTCCAGGAGCCGATGACGTCGCTGAACCCGGCGTACACGGTCGGCGAGCAGATCGCGGAAACGATCCGCCGCCATCGCGACGTGACGCGCGCCGCCGCGCGCGCCGAGGCGCTCGACATGATGAAGCGCGTGCGGATTCCCGCTCCCGAGGCGCGGCTCGACATGTATCCGCACGAACTGTCCGGCGGCATGCGCCAGCGCGTGATGATCGCGATGGCGCTCGCGAACCGCCCGCGCCTGCTGATCGCGGACGAGCCGACGACCGCGCTCGACGTGACGATCCAGGCGCAGGTGCTCGCGCTGATCCGCAACCTCCAGGCGGAGACCGGCACCGCGATGGTGTTGATTACGCACGACCTCGGCGTCGTCGCGGAAGTCGCGGACCACGTCGCGGTGATGTACGCGGGCCGCATCGTCGAATACGGCACCGCGCGCGAGCTGTTCGACGATCCGCAGCATCCGTACACGATCGGGCTGATGGGCGCGATTCCGTCGACCGGCAAACGCGAAGGCGCGCTCGCGACGATCGCGGGCGCGGTGCCGTCGCCGGAGCGGATGCCGCGCGGCTGCCGCTTCGCGCCGCGCTGCCCGTTCGCCGCGCCCCGCTGCGTCGACGAAGCGCCGCCGCAGCGGCCGGTCGGCGACGCAACGGATACGCATCGCGTCGCGTGCTGGTACGCGCCGGTCGAACTCCATGCGCGCGACGCCGCGCAACAGGCGGCCGCATGAACCAGCCGCTTGCCCTGCCCGCGTCGTCCGCCGAGACCGCGCCGACTCCAGCGGCCGCGCCGGTCGTCGTCGAAGCGCGCGCGCTGACGAAACGCTTCGGCGGCGAGCGCCATCTGTTCGCGCGCACGCCGCTCGTCCACGCGGTCAACGACGTGTCGTTCGCGGTCCGCCAGCGCGAGACCTTCGCGATCGTCGGCGAGTCCGGCTGCGGCAAGTCCACGCTCGGCCGCCTGCTGCTGCGCCTGATCGAGCCGACCGACGGCCGCGTGCTGTTTCGCGGCAAGGACATCACGCACCTGTCCGGCGAACCGCTGCGCCGGCTGCGGCGCGACATGCAGATCATCTTCCAGGACCCGTTCGCGTCGCTGAATCCCGGCATGACCGTCGAGCAGATCGTCGGCGAGCCGATCGCGCTGCACGGCCTCGCGCGCGGCGCGGAGAAACGCGAGCGCGTCGCGCAGCTGCTGCGCACGGTCGGCCTGCAACCCGCGTATGCGGACCGTTATCCGCACGAGTTCTCCGGCGGCCAGCGGCAGCGTATCGGCATCGCGCGCGCGCTCGCCGGCGAGCCGACGCTGATCGTCGGCGACGAGCCGGTGTCCGCGCTCGACGTGTCGGTGCAGGCGCAGGTCATCAATCTGCTCGAACAGTTGAAGGCGCAACTGGGCCTCACGCTCGTGATGATCTCGCACGACCTCGCGGTGATCCGCCATATGAGCGACCGCGTCGTCGTGATGTATCTCGGCGAGATCGTCGAGCACGCGCGCGTGGACGACCTGTTCGACACGCCGCTGCATCCGTACACCCAGGCGCTGCTGCGCGCGGTGCCCGCGAGCCGGCCCGATGCGCGCCGCGAACGCGCGACGCTGACCGGCGACCTGCCGAGCCCGACCGCGCCGCCGCCCGGCTGCCGCTTCCATCCACGCTGCCCGCACGCGAAGCCGCTGTGCCGCGAAGCGCGCCCGCCGACCGAGACGCTGCCCGCAGGCCGCCAGGTCGCGTGCCACTTCTGGCGCGAGATCCAGCACGCCGGCAGCGGCGCGCCGCTGGCCGCAAGCCCCGGTGCGAAGCTCGCCGAACGGCTCGCGCTGTATCGCGAGCGGCAGGCCGGCCCCGCACGATGACCCGATACCCCGCCTCCCGAATCCGCCCACGAAGGAAACCCCGCATGCGAACCCTGATGATCGCCGCCGCCGTCACGATCGGCGCCGCCGCCACGACCCCCGCGTTCGCGCAGGCGCCCGCGCAGACGCTGCGCATCGGCCTGCAGGAGGACGTCGGCTCGCTCGACCCGGCGCGCAGCGCGCAGGTCGTCGACCGGATCGTGTTCGCGTCGCTGTGCAACGCGCTCGTCGACATCGGCCCGGACCTGAAGTTCGTGCCGATGCTCGCGACCTCGTGGACCACCAGCGCGGACGGCAAGACGCTGACGTTCAAGCTGCGCCAGGGCGTGAAGTTCCAGGACGGCGAGCCGTTCAACGCGGCGGCCGTGAAAGCGAACCTCGACCGCTACCGCACGCTGCCGACCAGCAACCGCAAGAGCGAACTCGCGTCGGTCGATCACGTGGACGTCGTCGATCCGTACACCGTCGCGATCGCGCTGAAGGCGCCGGACGCCGCGCTGCTCGCGACGCTGTCCGACCGCGCCGGGATGATGCTCGCGCCGAACACGCTGGCCGACGCGGCCGGCGTCGCGACGCATCCGGTCTGCTCCGGTCCGTACAAATTCGTGCAGCGCGTGCAGAACGACCGCATCGTGCTGGAGAAATTCGACGGCTACTGGGACGCCGCGCATTACCCGGTGCAGCGCGTGATCTTCCAGCCGATCCCGGACAGCACCGTGCGGCTCGCGAACCTGCGCGCCGGCTCGCTCGACATGCTGGAGCGGCTCGCGCCGTCCGACGTGAACGCGGTCCGCCAGGACGCGAACCTGACCTTCGTGTCGCTGAGCGGCCTCGGTTTCTACAACGTGACGTTCAACGTCGGCAACGGCCCGCGCGGCAACACTCCGCTGAAGGACAAGCGCGTGCGCCAGGCGTTCGAACTCGCGATCGACCGCGACGCGATCAACCAGGTGATCGGCGCGGGCATCTTCGTGCCGGCCAACCAGGCGCTGCCGAAGTCGAGCCCGTATTACGACGCCGCGCTGCCGTTCACGCATCGCGACGTCGCGAAGGCGAAGGCGCTGCTGAAGGCCGCCGGCCACGAGCATCTGGACGTCGAGTTCACGTTCGGCAACAACACCGTCGCGAGCCAGATCGCGCAGATGCTCCAAGCGATGCTGTCGGAAGCTGGCATCAACCTGAAGCTGCGCCCGACCGATTACGCAGCGGCGCTGAACGCCGCGCACAACGGCGACTTCGAGGCGATGTTCCTCGGCTGGTCGGGCCGCGTCGATCCGGACGGCAACCTGCACCAGTTCAACACCTGCGCGGGCAACCTGAACTACGGCCACTACTGCAACGCGGACGTGGACCGGCTGCTGAACGACGCGCGCGTGAAGCCCGACGTCGCCACGCGCAAGCCGTTGTACGACGCCGCCGCGAAGGTGCTCGCGGACGACGACCCGATCGTCTACCTGTACGCGCAGCCGTGGCCGTTCGCGCTGTCGAAGAAAGTGCAGGGCTTCACGCCGTATCCGGACGGGCTGATCCGGCTGCGCGGCGTCAGCGTGAAGGGCTGACGCCATGCTGCGCGTGTTCGCGAACCGTCTGCTGGTGGCCGTGCCGACGCTGATCCTCGTGTCGATGCTGATCTTCGGGCTGCAGAAGCTGCTGCCCGGCGACCCGGTGCTCGCGATGGCCGGCGAGGAGCAGGACGCGCAGGTGATCGCGACGCTGCGCGCGAAGTATCACCTCGACGAGCCGGTGCCGGTGCAATACCTGCTGTGGGTGCGCGACGTCGCGCACGGCGACCTCGGCGCGTCGCTGCGCACCGACGTGCCGGTCACGACGCTGATCGCGCAGAAGCTGCCGGTCACGCTGCAACTCGCGGTGATGGCGATGGTGTTCGCGCTCGGCATCGGCATTCCGGCCGGCATCGTGTCGGCCGCGCATCGCGGCAGCGCGCTCGACTACGGCGCGAACGTGCTCGCGCTGTCCGGCATGTCGATCCCGAACTTCTGGCTCGGCATCATGCTGATCTTCATCGTGTCGGTGCGCTGGCACCTGCTGCCGTCGTCCGGCTACGTGCCGCCGACCGACGACCTGTGGCTGTCGATCAAGACCATGCTGATGCCCGCGTTCGTGCTCGGCGCGGCGCTCGGCGCGCAACTGATGCGCCATACGCGCAGCGCGATGCTGTCCGTGCTGCGCGCCGACTACATCCGCACCGCGCGCGCGAAAGGCCTGCTGCGCGGCACGGTGATCGTGCGGCACGCGTTTCGCAACGCGCTGATCCCCATCGTCACCGTGCTCGCGCTGCTGTTCGGCGAACTGCTCGCCGGCGCGGTGCTGACCGAGCAGGTGTTCACGATTCCGGGCTTCGGCAAGCTCGTCGTCGATGCGGTGTTCAACCGCGACTACGCCGTCGTGCAAGGCGTCGTGCTCGTCACCGCGCTGTCGTTCATCGTCGTGAACCTCGCCGCCGACGTGCTGTACATCCTGCTCAATCCCCGCCTGAGGCGCAGTTGATGGCTACTCCCTCCACTCCTCTTGCGCCGCGCCCCGCTTCGCCGGCCGACAGCGAAGCGCCGCCGCGCCGACGCCGGCGCGGCCTCGCCCGCTTCCTGCGCAACCGCGCCGCCGTGGCCGGCGCGATCATCGTGCTGCTCGTGATCGCGGCCGCGCTGCTCGCGCCGTGGCTGTCGCCGTACGACCCCGTGCAGGCGAGTTTCATGACCGTGCGCCAGGCGCCGTCCGCCGCGCACTGGTTCGGCACCGACGAACTCGGCCGCGACGTGCTCACGCGGCTTTTGTGGGGGGCGCGCGCGTCGTTGCTCGCGGGCGTCGTGTCGGTCGGCATCGCCGTCGCGATCGGCGTGCCGCTCGGGCTCGCGGCCGGGTATTTCGGCGGCCTCGTCGACGGCGTCGTGTCGCGACTCGCGGACGCGCTGCTGTCGATCCCGTTCCTGATCCTCGCGATCGCGCTCGCCGCGTTTCTCGGCCCGAGCCTGACGAACGCGATGGCCGCGATCGGCATCTCCGCGATGCCGCGTTTCGTGCGCCTGACGCGCGCGCAGGCCATCAGCGTGAAGGCCGAGGAATACGTCGAGGGCGCGCGCGCGATCGGCCTCGGCCACTACCGGATCGTCGTGCGCTACGTGCTGCCGAACGTGCTGCCGCCGATCATCGTGCAGGCGAGCCTCACCGTCGCGATGGCGATCATCGCGGAAGCCAGCCTGTCGTTTCTCGGCCTCGGCCAGCTGCCGCCCGCGCCGTCGTGGGGCTCCATGCTGAACACCGCGAAGGACTTCGTGAGCCAGGCGCCGTGGATGTCGATTTTCCCCGGCATCGCGATTTTCGTCGCCGTGCTCGGCTTCAACCTGCTCGGCGACGGCCTGCGCGACGCGCTCGATCCGCGCGAGTCGTGACGCCCGGCTCCCGCGCCGCCCGTACACTTTCCCCTTTCGCATTTTCAAAAACACCATGACCCGCTTCGACTGGCAGAACCCCTACCCGACACCGCGTCTGCCGGTGTTCGCGCGCAACGTCGTTTCGACCTCGCACCCGCTTGCCGCGCAGGCCGGCCTGCGGATGCTGTGGAAAGGCGGCAACGCCATCGACGCCGCCCTCGCCGCCGCCGCCGCGATCACCGTCGTCGAGCCGGTGTCGTGCGGCCTCGGCGGCGACGCGTTCGCGCTCGTGTGGGACGGCGCGAAGCTGCACGGCCTGAACGCGTCCGGCGTCGCGCCCGCCGCGT
This sequence comes from Paraburkholderia caballeronis, assembly GCF_900104845.1. NCBI lineage: Bacteria > Pseudomonadati > Pseudomonadota > Betaproteobacteria > Burkholderiales > Burkholderiaceae > Paraburkholderia > Paraburkholderia caballeronis. Next base: position 2,302,966 of record NZ_FNSR01000002.1, read on the forward strand.
GGAACGTCGACTATTTTCGCCGCCGCCACGGCGAGGACGCGAACGGCATCGCGAAGCAGCCCGTGCGCGGCTGGGACGCCGTGACCGTGCCCGGCGTGATCGCCGGCTGGGAGGCGCTGCACGCGAAGTTCGGCACGCTGCCGTTCGCGGACCTGCTGGAGCCGGCCATCGAGATCGCCGAGCGCGGCCATGCGCTCGCGAGCGTCGTCGCGCGCAAGTGGGCCGCCGCCGTTCCCGAACTGCGCAACCAGCCCGGTTTCGCGGACACGTTCATGCCGAACGGCCGCGCGCCCGAGGTGAGCGAACTCGTGCGCCTGCCCGGCCACGCCAGAACGCTGCGCCTGCTCGCCGAGCACGGCCCGCGCGCGTACTACGAAGGCGAGATCGCCGAGCGCATCGCCGCGTTCGCGCGCGAAGGCGGCGGCGCGATGACCGCCGACGACCTGCGCCACTACCGCGCGGACTGGGTCGAGCCGATCGGACAGGACTACCGCGGCTACACCGTCCACGAGATTCCGCCGAACGGTCAGGGGATCGCCGCGCTGATCGCGCTCGGCATTCTCGAACACTTCGACCTCGGCGCGCTGCCGCTCGACGGCGTCGAGTCACAGCATCTGCAGATCGAGGCGATGAAGCTCGCGTTCGCGGACGTGTACCGCTACGTCGCGGACCCGCGCTCGATGGACGTGACGCCCGAACAGATGCTCGACCCTGCGTACCTGGCGCAGCGCGCGAAGCTGATCGACCCGCGCCGTGCGACCCACTTCGGCTTCGGGATGCCGAAGGCCGGCGGCACGATCTACCTGTCCGCGGCCGACGAACGCGGGATGATGGTCAGCTTCATCCAGTCGAATTACATGGGCTTCGGGTCGGGCGTCGTCGTGCCGGGAATGGGAATCGCGTTGCAGAACCGCGGCTGCGGTTTTTCGATGGACCCGCGCTCGCCGAATGTCGTCGAGGGCGGCAAGCGGCCGTTCCACACGATCATTCCCGCGTTCCTCACGCAGCGCGTCGAAGGCCGCCAGGAAGCGGTGATGAGTTTCGGCGTGATGGGCGGCGACATGCAGCCCCAGGGGCATCTGCAGACCGTCGTGCGGATGCTCGATTACGGGCAGCAGCCGCAGGCCGCGTGCGACGCGCCGCGCTGGAAGGTGAACCGCGACTTCACGCTGGACGTCGAGGCGACGCTCGATGCGGACTGCGCGAAGGCGCTCGCGGAATGCGGGCATACGATCAAGTCGATCGACGATCCGTATATGGATTTTGGATCGGGGCAATTTGTCTGGCGGCTCGATCGTGACGAGCCGGAGCGGGGATATGTTGCGGCCAGCGATAGCCGGAGGGATGGATTGGCCGCGGGGTTTTGAAGTCGGGAAGCGCTTTGGGAGAAATGAAAAGCCGCTGTCCGTGAGGGCAGCGGCTTTTCTTGCGACGGCTGGTGAACGAGGGTTTGCTCGTTTTGTGCTTGCGCGTCGGGCGTGACTAATTGCTGTTATTTGCCGGCCGGCGACACGGTGCTTGGGGTTGCCAGCGTGTTGTTGACCCCGTAAGCGCTGGCATTGGGCGTCGAGCCGGTGTTCGTGGTTTGCTGCAGGCCCGGGTTCGCGGACCCGGCGCTCGTGCCGCTGTCCGAGTTGCTGGCGCCAGGCGTGCCGTAGCCGCTCGTTGCAGTGGCCGGCGACACGGCGGCGGGCGACACGACGCTCGGGGTTGCCAGCGTGTTGTGGCTCTGCGCGTAGACCCCGCCCGACAGCGCGAGTGCGGCGACAGCCGCGATTAATGTGCTGCTTGCCTTGCTCATGATCTGCTCCTCCTAGATTGGACTGGAATTTTGATTTAAACGAAGCGAATTACAAGCGTAGGAAAGCGGGCGCTGATAATTAAGCGCATTGCGCGCAAGGGTTAGTTTCGCTTTTCGGAATGGCGTGTCATGGGTGCTGCGCCTCAAATCTGAAGCTGGTGGGGTTTGGTATTGCGTGGTGAATGCCCAGGATGGAAGAAGCGAACGTCACTTCCGGGTCGATCAGTGCCTCATGCAAATGGTGACCTGCGGCGGGATTTTGTAGCCAGTCAGGCAGTGAGTCGCATGTCGATATTATCGGACTCCAGCCAGGCTCGACGGACCGTGGCTGGAGGTTGGTAACGATGAGCGCTATGTGGCCGCCTCTCGTTGTAGAACTGACGCCATTGCTCGATGAGCATTTTCGCCTCGACGCGGCTGCGGAACCATTCGCGATTCAGCAGTTCGTCGCGCAGTTTGCCGTTGAAGCTTTCGACGAAGCCATTCTGCCAAGGGCTGCCCGGCGCGATGAAGGCCGGGCCAATCGAGGCGTCACGCAGCCAGCGCATGACCCCGGGCGGCGGTAAATTCCGCGCCGTTGTCCGACCGGATGAATGCCGGCTTTCCATACAGCCGCATCAGCCTCGACAGCACCAGAATCACGTCCTGCGAACGCAGGCTGGCACCGACCTCGATTGCCAGGCATTCCCGGGTGTACTCGTCGATCACGCACAGCATCTTCAAGACACGGCCGTCGACCAGTTGATCGTGGACGAAGTCGTAACTCCAGACCGAATTTGGCTTTGTCGCGCCAGGCAGGCGGATATCGCTGCCGCAACGTCGTCGACGCGGCCGTCGCTTCGGGATGTTCAGCTTCAGCGCACGCCACATCCGGCGCACGCGCGATTCGCCCAGCGACAGCCACGCCGAGATACGGCGATACCCAAAGCGCGGCACTTCCTGGGACGCCGCGATCAACTGCTCCCCCAGAAGCCGGTCTTTCTCCGGCTGTCTGGGCGTATAGGCCGGCACCCGGCGACTCAGCCCCAGGTAACGACATGCCTTGCGTTGTGACACCCCCCGGCGGGTCAGGACTTCCAGCGCTTCGCGCCGGCCCGTCGGGGTGCTCATTTTTTTCGGCTGAACTCCTTCAGCCCGTCGATCACCAGCAGTTGCTCGGCAATCAGGCGTTTGAGCCGATCGTTTTCCGATTCCAGTTCTTTGAGACGCCGGGCCTCGGCGACATCCATGCCGCCGAACCTGTTTCGCCAGCGGTAGAACGTCTGTTCCGTGATGTTGTGCCGTTTGCACAGATCCTTCACCGCCTCCTCGCGGCTCTCGGCTTCCCGCAGGATGCGGATGATCTGTTCGTCGGTGTGGCGCTTCTTCATCAAGTTCTCCTTGCCTCTAGGATAAGAGAACTCACTTGCCGTTTGGCTACATGATCCGTCAGGTCAGTCAACCTATGAGCCCCCGCCAAGGTCCGTTCCTGGCCGAACTGAGTCCGACGGCGACCGGCTCGGATCGACCCGTTTCTGCCGTCCAAGCTCATGCGCTCCGTCCGGCCACTCTCGGGTGTGCAGCCGCCATTCGTTCACGCGGAGTTACTCGCCGCTTGTCGGCCAGAGTCGTCCAAAATACTGCGATCCAGATATTCGAGATACGGACCATCTGGGACGTCCAGCGCTTTCGTTCTCCCGATTCAACCATCCAAACCTGTTCTTGCACGGTGGCCATCAGTTGCGAGCCTGGAAGGCGGCTGGCGACCAGCGACCATCGCGGACAGCAGCATAGCAGCCGCGCAAAGTACTCACTTGCTGACCTCTCATGATAGATTAGGCCCCGTCGGGGCAGGAACGATAGGACGGTTTGCATATTCAGACGGGGCTCTGTATGGCACGGCATACTGTGCCTAGGAGCCTGCCGGACTCTCGCTAGCGACGAGGACTTGCTTAAATATTGAGCAAATCTTGCGCACTGGAGAGGCAAAGCCGTCTTTGCGGCATCGCTATGGCCCTAACTTTCAACTCGTAACGTCTCGGTATAGGCCAAGTCCGATACGCTTCCCTAGAAGAACGCCGTTCGCTCGTGTTGAAAATGCTTCAGATCAAACTGGAACTCCTGCAATGTATATCCTTTACGGAGAAAGCTTGAATGACCGCCCCGAATCCCTCTAAGACCAATCGAATCCGGTCGGTCACGATCGAGGGTTTTCGTAGTCTTCGAAATATCGAAAATCTTGAGCTCCCGCAGCTAGCAGTGTTGATTGGTGCCAACGGTTCAGGAAAATCCACACTGATTCGATTCTTTGAAATGTTGAGCTGGATGCTCAAATCAGAGAAGTTGCAGGAATTCGTAGTGCGACACGGTGGTGGTGACGATCAGTTGTTCATGGGATCTCGTAAGACACCGCGCATTCACGCAGAGATCCGGCTCGAGACAGCGGCAGGCAGCAACGATTTTCGTTTCGATCTGACGCATCTGTCGGCAGGCGACACACTGATGGTGATGAACGAGGCCTATCGCTTTGCGCCGTTGGGTCTTGCGAGCGGAGCCAAGTGGACCGAGTTGGTTGAAATCGGGAAGGAATCTAAACTGCCCGATCAAAAAAGCAAGACAGCAAAGACCATTTGCAACCTACTTCGCCAGTGCTCGACCTATCAATTTCATGATACATCTGCGAATGCATCGATTCACAATCGATGGGATGTGACTGAATCGTTTCGACTTCGTTCGGATGGTGGCAACCTAGCCGCAGTGCTCCTCGACTTGCAAACCACGGATTCTAAGCGTTACCACCTAATCACACGGCAGATTCAACGAGTACTTCCAACCTTCAAGGAGTTTGTGCTGGAGCCAGAAGCGGGTAAGGTTTTGCTCCGCTGGTTGGGTAAAAACAGTGACAAGATCTTTGGTTCGCACCTGACATCTGATGGGTCGTTACGCCTGTTCTGCTTATTGACGCTACTCAACCTACCTACCAATCGCCTGCCAGACGTGATGTTTTTCGACGAGCCCGAGCTCGGCCTGCATCCTCACGCGATCACTTTGGTCGCGGAAATGCTGAAGCGCCTATCGAAGACACGTCAAATTTTCATCGCCACGCAATCGCCCTATATGGTGGACTGCTTTGACTTGGAAAACATCATCGTTGCCAGTGCTAACGACGGCGAGACGGTGCTACGCAATCTTCCGCGTGAGAAATACCAAGAATGGTTGGATGACGAATACCAGCTCTCCGATATCTGGTTGAAGGAGACCGTCGGAGGGGCGGGATGATTCGAGTCTGCATCGTTTGCGAAGGACAGACGGAAGTTGAGTTTGTCAATAGTTGCCTTAACCCCTACCTTATCGGTAGTAATGTGGACGCGTATCCGAGCCTGTTGCGCGCTCCGTCAGGAAACCATCGAGGCGGCCGCGTCACCGTGGAGCGTCTGGTGAGATTCATCTCGCACGAGTATCACGCCACAGATCGAATAACCACGTTGGTCGATTTTTACGGATTTCAAGACAGGCAGGGTCGTAATCGCACCCTTTTGGAAGCCGACATTCGTGCGGCAATCGCAGCCAGAACTACGGGCTATGATCCGCGATTTGTACTTCCTTATGTGCAGATGCATGAGTTTGAGGGCCTTTTATTCACGGACCCGACTGCCTTTGAATGGGTAGAAGACGGTTGGAGCAACGAGGCAAAAGAGGCGTTGACTGCTGTGGTGCAGGCATTTCCAAGCCCTGAATCCATCAACAACAGTCCGGAAACCGCACCCTCCAAACGCATTTTGGGGATTTTTCCGGCAGGCACTTATTCGAAAACAGAGCATGGACCGCTGATTGCCGAGGCCATTGGTATCGATGCAATTCGAGAAAAATGTCCTGCCTTTAACGAATGGATTGGACATCTTCAAGCGTGGGGACTGTAGCCTGAATGCTGAAGACCTCGTTGATCATCCTGACGAACATGCCGATCCCGGATCTGAGCGCCGGATATGAAGGACTGAACGGCGCGGGTGACACGTTTCGGTGGTAAGCCGCCGTTCGAATGTCACGGTGACGGAGGTGGCGAATGGCAACTATTGGCCGCATCCCGACCGACGATGTCGTCTTGGCCACTCGGCTCCGCAGGGATGTCGCTGTCCGACCCAAACCGGTCCTCCGCAGCCTGGCGGACCGGACGGCGGCTATCGACCGCTGAGCGGTCATCCGTTGGCTGATCCTGGCGACTGGCTAACATCACGAACCGCCCGCGATTCTGCATACCTGCAAACGGTCATTCGAGATGGGGCATCATTGATGCTTCATCGACTATACCGGCCGAAGACTAACCGATGACCGCTGACGACATCAACGCTGGATGCGCGCAACTGTTCGATATTTGGTGCGAACGCCGCTCTGCACGCCCTTTACGGCATCTACTGAGCGCATGGCCGCTAACCAACGGGTTGACGGACGACTGGGGTAACCTCTACGAAGCCTTACGCGGACTCCGAGCAAACTGTCGAGAGGATATCTCGGAAGCCGAACTGGTCCACGTTGAAGACCTGATTCGCGCCATCGCGGCCTTCCTTCAGCAATGAGCGGCGACCGTCACCCCGCTCCACCGGAATCACAAGCCACGTTTATCGCGGAGCTGCAATCTCGCTATGCTGAGACCGGCCCGGGTCGACTTGTTTCGGAAGCTGACATGGAGCGCTGGACCGAGATCGTCGGAGCGACAAGGCGTGACGCATATGACGTGCTAGCTCGGCATCTCGCGATCGGCTTTCACAAAGGTCAATTCTCCTTCGGGTTTTGCGACGCGCTCGCGATCGCCGTAGTCGGCTTTGTGTATGACGATTTCATCTCACTGGGCGAGGAATCGTGGCCCTCGTTCTTTAATGAAGTCTATCTAGCCTTTGACGCAGGTGAGGTCGGTCAACCTGGCACGGATGCGGTTGAGGCCTTTGCGCGCCCCATGATTGCGAAAATCGTTGAAGATTTGGCCGATGACGCTTGAATGTCGCGGCCGAGATTCCGGCGAGCGGCCGCTTTCAGGCTACTACCGTCGCCAGAACGCCCGAGAGAGGTTTCCCGCGACCGTCCCATGATGGCCGACTAGCGCCCGACGGCCGAACGGGTCGATCACCGTGCGCGCGACCGTTCATGCATCTGGCATCAAACGACTCATAAGAGACGGTCGGCTTTCTCGAAAGCTGACGTTCGGAGTCGATTTTGAATCATAATCCGAAGGAGCAAACAGGCAGTCGCCCCCCATACTTGATGATAATTCCACGACCATCCACAATCATCTTTCGATACATCATCCCTAGCCTTGTCGCTCTTTACGGCGCTATCGGCGCATTGGTGGGGAAGATTATCCTGGTCGGGCGTATCCCGGGCGATCAGACCATATTTCGTCACTCAGCCGTATATCCTGCTGCGCTTTCTTGCATTGCTATGGCGCTATGCCTATCAAGTTCCACATATGACCAGAGATCACGCATGCACAAGCTGCGCTTCTGGTTCTTATGTGCTGCTCTTATCTTTATGGGCGTTGCAGTTTGGCTTTCAAGCGAGAAATAGCGCAACTCACAGCGGACGCTCATCCACGAATGTGTACGTTACACACCCCGAGCGAATTGGTCACCGTTGGAGCCAATCATCGGGATTGATGCCGTAAGCGTGATGGCACTCGTCGTATGCCTCTTCGAGTGAGGCATACCAATGATCCGAGGTCGGAAATGACGCTTCTACGGATTCGTACCGCATCAGCAAAAAGCTTCCGTCGTTAAGCTGTTCGATCTCGACCTTCCTGGTCGTGCCTTGGCTTGTGCCTCGGCCATCAAGGGAGGTCCGTGTCGGTGCCCAAATACGCATAGGTAGCTCGCGTCCGTTGAACGTAGTGTTTGGAAGGCCGTCAATCATGGCCGTTAGCTTGCGTTCAATTGGAATTGTCAACGAATTAGGGGCGAATGTCGAATGTCCCTTCATGGCCGTTCTCTGCCTTCCCCTCAATACAACATCCGCCTAACGACGGTCTCCCCTCTGTCGCCAATCTCTCCCTTGCACAATCCCCCACCCCAACCTAAAATGAGCAGCCACTCATTCATTCCCCGAAGCTAAAAGCATGGCCCGCCCCAAAAGCGACGACAAACGCAACGCCATCCTCGCCGCCGCCGCCCGCGTGATCGCCGAGCAAGGCGGCAGCGCGACCACCGCGCGCATCGCGAAGGAAGCGCGCGTCGCGGAGGGCACGCTGTTCACGTACTTCGCGAACAAGGACGACCTGCTGAACCAGCTCTATCTCGACCTGAAAAGCGGCCTGCGCGACGTGATGCTGCACGGTTACCCCCTCGACGCCCCCCTGCGCGAGCGCGCCCATCACGCGTGGAACGCCTACGTCGACTGGGGCATCTCGCGCCCCGCCGAGCGCCGCGCGATGGCGCGGCTCACGCTGTCCGAGCGCATCACCGACGCCAGCCGCAAGACCGGCAGCGACGCATTCGCGCCGATCAGCGCCGCCATCCAGGAGGCCGCCGCGCTCGGCAAGCTGCGCGACTATCCGGCGCCGTTCGTCGGCGCGATCATGAATTCGCTGGCCGAAACGACGATGGACTTCGTCGCACACTACCCCGACGACGCAGACCGCTATCGCGCCGCCGGCTTCGAAGCATTCTGGAACGCGATCGCCGGCGGCTGAACGCCGGTTTTTTCACGTGCCAATATTGAGCGATTACTTGCTCATTTTTATAACCGTCATTCGATTTCAAGGAGTCTCAGCATGTCTCAAGTCTGGCTCATCACCGGCAGCGCGGGCGGCCTCGGCCGCGACATCGCGGAAGCGGCGCTCGCGGCCGGCCATCGCGTGATCGCGAGCGCGCGCGACCCGCACGCGCTCGCCCCGCTCGTCCAACGCTACGGCGAACAGCAGGTGCGCGCGGTCGCACTCGACGTGACCGACGCCGACGCGGCGCACGCGGCCGTCCGCACGGCGACCGACGCGTTCGGCCGGCTCGACGTCGTCGTGAACAACGCGGGTTACGGCCACGTCGCGGCGTTCGAGGAAGCTGCCCCGGACGATTTCCGCGCGCAGATCGACACGAACTTCTACGGGGTAGTCAACGTGACGCGCGCGGCGCTGCCGGTGCTGCGCGCGCAGCGCTCGGGCCACCTCTTCCAGATCTCGTCGGTCGGCGGGCGCATCGGCACGCCGGGGCTGGCCGCGTATCAGGCGGCGAAGTGGGCGGTCGGCGGCTTCAGCGAGGTGATCGCGCGCGAGGTCGCGCCGTTCGGGGTGAAGGTCTGCGTGATCGAGCCGGGCGGCATGCGCACGAACTGGGGTACCCGCGCGCGCGGCTCGGTCACCCGGCCGATGGCCGATTACGAGCCGAGCGTCGGCGTGCTGCTCGACATGCTGACGCAGTACGTCGGCAACGAAGCCAGCGATCCGGCGAAGGTCGCGCAGGTGATCCTGCGACTCGCCGCGCACGACGCGCCGCCGATGCATCTGCTGATGGGCAGCGATGCGGTCCATTACGCGGGCGAAGGCGACGCGGCGCGTGCGGCGGAAGGCGCGCGCTGGCGCGCGGTCAGCGAATCGACCGACTTCGCGCACGCCGCGCCGATCCCGCCGTTCCCGGCCAACTAAGCGCCGGCCGCCGGCGCACGAAGCCGGGCCGCCGTTCCATCCGGAGGGGCGGCCCCGATCAAGGACGATTGAAAATGATGAACGTGCTGTTGTTCGGCGCGACCGGGATGGTCGGCCAGGGCGTGCTGCGCGAATGCCTGCTCGCGGACGACGTCGCGCGCGTGGTGACGATCGGCCGTCGCGCGAGCGGCGTCCAGCATCCGAAGCTGCGCGAGATCGTGCAGTCCGACCTGCTCGACTACCGCGCGCTCGAAGACGAGCTGCGCGACATCGACGCCTGTTTCTTCTGCCTCGGCATGTCGTCGATCGGCAAGGACGAGGCCGACTACGTGCGCGTCACGTTCGACATCACGCTCGCGGCCGCGCGGGCGCTGGTCCGCGCGAATCCGCGCGCGAAGTTCGTGTACGTGTCGGGCGCGGGTGCGGACAGCACTGGCGGCGGCCCGCGGATGTGGGCGCGCGTGCGCGGCCGCACGGAGAACGCGCTGCTCGCGATGCCGTTCGCGAGCGTCTGCGTGTTCCGGCCGGGGGTGATCCAGCCGCTTTACGGCGCACGCTCGAAAACGCCGCTTTACCACCTGTTCTACGTCGCGTTCGCGCCGCTCTTTCCGCTGTTGAGGCTGCTGATACCGAAGCAGGTCTCATCGACCGCATCGATCGGCAAGGCGATGCTGGAGATCGCGCGTCATGGCGCGCCCAAGGCGATCCTCGACACGCCGGACATCAACGAAGTCGCGAACGGCGCGATGAACGGCGACGTGCGCGCCGCGTGACGGCGCATGCGTCGTCGCGCGATCGGCTACGTCGCGCGGCCCGTGGCGGGCAACGCAGCGTCGGTCGTCACGCGGTGACGCCCGACGGATTCAGGTCGCCGTAATCTTCCGGCGGCGTCCATGCGGGCGCGCGCTCTGCCGCAGCCGCGCGCTCCTTGCGGTTGCGCTTCGCCTCGTACATCGCGGCGTCGGCGGAGCCGAGCACGGTGTCGATCGCGTTGCCCTCGGCGGTCACCGACGCATAACCGATGCTCGCGCCGATCTTCACCGTCACGTTCGGCGCGAGGTCGAACGGCCGCTCGATCTCGGCGTTCATGCACGCGGCGAAGCGCGATGCGTCGCTGCCGGCCGGCGCGTCGCCGACGATCACGAACTCGTCGCCGCCCATCCGTGCGACGAGCGCGTTCGGTCCGGCCAGGTCCTTCAGGCGCGTGGCGACTTCGACCAGCAGCCGGTCGCCGAATTCGTGGCCGTACGCGTCGTTCACCGCCTTGAAGCCGTCGAGGTCCAGGTAATAGAGCGGCATGCCCGCGCGAATCCGCGCGGCCCTCGCCGGCTGCGGACGCGCGGCCAGGAACAGCCCTTCGCGGTTCAGCAGGCCGGTGAGCCCGTCGTGGCTCGCGCGGCGGTCGTGCTCGCGTTCGGACTCCATCGTCGAGATCAGCATGCCGTTCAGCCGCCACGCGGCCGCGCTCATCGCGAACAGATAGAACGGAATCTGCACGAGCGTGAGCCACAGCACCGGCTCGCCGGCGACGATCGCGCCGACGCAGCACGGCCCGAGCGACAGGAAAATCATCACCGCGACGAGCCGCGGCGCGGCGAAGTTGCGAAAGCAGATGCCGCCGACCATCGCGGCCGCGGACAGGAACGACAGCGTCGACGCAATCCAGTCGCCGCTGAACGCGCTGACGAGCGCGCCGTAGCCGACCGTCGCGCCCCACAGCGGCGCGAGCAGCACATGCGCGTCGGTCAGCGTGGGCTTGCCGTACCGCGCGCGCCGATGCGCGAGGATCAGCACGACGAGGCGCAGCAGGCAGACGATGATCTCGGCGGCGAGCCACGCCTGGAACGGCAGCGTCGGATGGCGGTGCTCCAGCACCGCCGCCACCGCGATCGTATTGAACACGCCGCCGAGAAAGATCGGCAGCGTGCCGAACAGCGTGGACGCGAGCGCGACGCGGATTTCGTGCGGCGTGTCGCGCCCGGGGTACAGCAGCCAGTTGGCCAGCCGGCCCCTAGGTAACGTGAATGTCGTCTTGATGCCTTCCGCCACTTGAACACCTGCGAGTGACCTCACGCGACGGCGCGGACCATCGGTGCGGTTGCTGCACGAAACGATTTAGCGGCCGGCACGTACCGTGTCGCCGGTCCGTCGATTCGACATCGCGGACCGGCGCTTGCACGCCGCTGGACAGCGGTCGGCAAAACCGGGGGCGCCGGGAAACCTGACGTCGCCGCCATGAAGCAGCGTCAAGACAGGCTATTCAGGTTATCGGTATCCACGCGAGGAAACTTGAGGGTTTGCGGGCAGCGTGCCGCTCGCGGAACGTCGCTTGCTGCATCGCAGGAATCCTTGTTCATCATCGGAGCCGACATGACGACGACAGGAATCGACCTGCGGCAGCGCATCGAGGAAATCCAGCTCGCGCTCGCGAGCCTGTTCGAAACGCCGAAGACGCCCGCGTCGAGCAGCTACGACGAAGGCGACATCGTTTATCTGCAACTGTCGTGGGTCGTCGAATCGACGCGCGACACCACGCTCGACGCGCGCTGCGTCGTGACGCTGCGCCTGCGTCGCGAGCAGGTCGAGCGTTACGCCGCGCTCGAAACGGCGAAGCGTCTGACCGTGCAGGAACGTCTGCGGATGGTCGTGCGGCGACGCTTCGAGGAAGAGCAGGACCCTCCCGCACTGCAAAGGGCATGCTCGATCGAACTCGCGGTGGACGACGCGCTGTTCGACGTGCCGGACGATCCGTATTGACCCGTTCGTTGCGCTGCGGCACGCGCCATTCAACGTAGATGCGCGATCACTGCATCCGCGACTGCATCGGGCGCTTCGCGCGGCGGAGCTTCGCGCGGCGGAAAGTGTCCGGCATCGTCGAGCACAATGCGCCGATAACCGCCGGTGAAGCACGACTGCTGCCCTTCCGACGAAGCGGGTTCGTCACACAGATCCGCGCCGCCCTGGATCATCAGCGTCGGCACGTCGGGCCGCGAGATCGACGAGGTTGTTGTGCGTGAGCAGCCGCAGTTCGACGAACGGATGCGTGTGCCGGAAGCGCCGCAGCCGCGGCATTATCGCGGTGCTGTGGCCGCCGTCGCGCGAGCCGGTGGTGCCCGCCGTGTTCCACGCGCGCGAGGTCGCCGACGCGAAACCGGACGATGCGGTGATTGCCGGGGCGGCGCGCATCGTCGCCGAAACGTTCGGAAGGTTCTGATCGGAAAAATGCGCGACGGCCGCGGGGGTCAGTCTTTTCGCATCAGAAACGCGACGACGAACGAGATCGCGCAGCCGCCGGCGAGATAGGCGGCGACCGGATGCCACGAGCCGTGCGAGAAGCCGACCAGCGCGGCCGCGATGAACGGCGTGAAGCCGCCGCCGACGACACTCGCGACCTGGTAGCCGACGCCCGCGCCGCTGTAGCGGTACTCCGCGCCGAACTGCGCGGTGAACAGCGGCTGCTGGACCGCGACGACCATGTCGTGCGCGACGTTCGCGAGCATCACCGCGAACACGACGATCCAGAAGGTCGAGCGCGCCTCCATCGCGATGAAGAACGGCACCGCGCTCGCCACGCCGATGAACGCGCCGACCAGATACACGCGGCGCAGCCCGAAGCGGTCGGCCGCGTGCGCGAACAGCGGAATCGTCACGCAACTGACCGCGCCGACGACGAGCCCGATGTTCAGGAACAGTTCGCGGTTCATCCCGAGGTTCTGCGTCGAATAGCTGAGCGCGAACGCGGTGACGATGTACATCGTCAGCAGTTCCGCGAGCCGCAGCGCGATGATGAGCAGGAACGCGCCCGGATGCCGCTTCAGCGCCTCGATCACCGGAATCCGCACGCGCTCGCGTTGCTCCTTCACCGCGGACACGAACTCGGCCGAGTCCTGCATCCCCGAGCGCACCCACAGCCCGACCAGCACGAGCACCACGCTGAACAGGAACGGAATGCGCCAGCCCCACGACTTGAACGCGGCGTTGTCGAGCGTCGCGCTCAGCAGCGACACGAAGCCGGTCGTCAGGATCAGCGCGACGCCGTAGCCGACCTGCACGCCGCTGCTGTAGAACGCCTTGCGGCCGGCCGGCGCGTTCTCGACCGCGATCAGCGCCGCGCCGCCCCACTCGCCGCCGACCGCGAAACCCTGGATCGCGCGCAGCGTGACGAGCAGCACCGGCGCCCACCAGCCGATCGACGCGAACGTCGGCAGCAGGCCGATCGCGGTGGTCGCGAGGCCCATCATCACGATCGTCAGCACGAGCATCTTCTTGCGGCCGATGCGATCGCCGTAGTGGCCGAACACGATGCCGCCGAGCGGACGGAACAGGAAACCGACGCCGAACGTCGCGAACGCGACGATCGTGCCCATCGCGGGGCTCACGTTCGGGAAGAACTCGGAGTTGAACACGAGCGCGGCGACGATGCCGTACAGCAGGAAGTCGTACCAGTCGACGACCGCGCCGATGAAACTGCCGGTCGCCGCGCGACGCGCGTGCTTCGCTGCGGCCGGGTTGGCCGTCGGGGGAGCCTGTACGGCGCTCATGCGTGGGTGTCTCCGTCTGTTGTGAACCGGCCGCCGGGGTCCGGATGCCGGCGCGGCCGATGCGAACGGCCGCGCGGCCGCCCGATGAGGCGGCGATTATCGCATAGGGATGCGGGCCGCGCCGACGTGGGCCGGGACGTCGAAAGCCGCAAGCAAGGGTATGGATTTCGCCGCGCGCGGCGGTTTTTCTGCCGTGCTTTCCGGCGTTTTTTGCTGTGGCCGCTGTGACTGCCATGACGCGACGATGCACGCCGCACAGCCCGACCCGTTGCCGGAACGCGACTCATCGCGCCCGCCTCGCAGCCGGTTCGCGAGATCGCGATGCGCGCGTTCGTCGCCGAGCACGCCGAACTCGATTCGCGCGCTCATATAGAACACGGGCACGCCGGCCGCGCGCACTGCATCGAGCAACGCGGCCGCCTGCGCTTCCGTGACCGCGAAGACGATCTGCATCGGCTGATTCGCCGTCGAGAACGCATGCGGCACGTGATGCGCGCCCGCATGGCCGAAGCCTTCCGAACAGCCGATCACCGTCGCG
>NZ_FNSR01000003.1:900000-1088778 GCF_900104845.1 Paraburkholderia caballeronis
GCGTCTGCCATGCAGGCACGCCGCGAGTTCCGCGGAAGGCAACGCGGCGACGCCCTGCTTCAGCGGCGCGCCGCCCCGCGCGGCTGCGCGAACGCGTCCGCGAACTCGTCGGAATAGATCTCGGCGAGCGCGACGCGCAACGCGGCCGCGCGCTCCTTTCCATAAACGTCCTCGAAGCGGTTCTGCGCGCTGCGCCACAACCGGTTCGACTCGGTCAGCTTCGCGCGGCCGCTCGCCGTCAGTTCGACGCGCCGGATGCGGCCGTCCTGCTCGTCCGCGACCTGCGCGACGTACCCGTCGCGCTCCAGCGGCTTGATATTGCGCGCGAGCGCCGAGCGGTCGAGCACCATCGCATACGCGAGTTCGGTCATCGTCGGGCTGCCCGCGCGCTCGATGTGCACGAGGATCGAGCGTTGCGAGATGCTCAACCCGCACGGCGTCAGCACCGTGTCGTAAAGCTGCGTGAGCCGGCGCGTCGCCTTGCGCAGCGCGGCGCCGTTGCAGACCAGCGGATCTTTCGGAATCGAGGGAGGCACGCGTCGCTCCATGTTTCTGGCTTTGTGGACAACCCGGCCATGCGGTGCCGCCGCGAACGCGCGACGAACCAGCCCAGGGCCCGTGGCCGAAGTGTAATTCATCTTGACCGATGCGGGCATATGCCATTAAATTGCGCGGACGAAATGCGTGCATATGCCAACAAATCGACGAGTCGCGAAGGACCCGCGACACGTCACCGCCCGACTCCGTGCCCATGACCTCGAACGCCCCGACCGCCGACGCGCTGCGCGCCGCGAATCCCCGCCTGCGCACGATGCTCGAAGCGCCGGTTCTGCCGACGCTCGTGCGGATGGGCTGGCCGAACATGCTGATGATGCTCGCGCAGTCGTCGACCGGGCTCGTCGAGATGTGGTTTCTCGCGAAACTCGGCACCAGCGTGCTCGCGGGCGTAGCCGTCGTCGTGCCGGTGCTGATGCTGATGCAGAACATGTCGCAGGGCGCGATGGGCGGCGGCATCTCGTCGTCGGTCGCGCGCGCGCTCGGCGCGGCCAACCCGGCGCTCGTCGGCCAGTTGGCGCGGCACGCTGTCGTGCTGAACGTCGCGATCGGCGTGGTGTTCTCGGTCGCGCTGCTCGCGTTCGCGCGGCCGCTGTTCAGCGCGCTCGGCGCGCACGGCGCGGCGCTCGACGCGGCCACCACCTATGGCCGCGTGCTGTTCGCGGGCCTCGTGCTGATGTGGGCGATGAACGCGCTCGCAAGCGTGATCCGCGGCACCGGCAACATGATCGTCCCCGGCATGGTGATCTGCGGCGGCGCGCTGCTGCTGATTCCGCTGTCGCCGTGCCTGATCTTCGGCATCGGCGCAGCGCCCCGGCTCGGCGTGGCCGGCGGCGCGTGGGCGCTGATCGTCTATTACGCGGCCGGCACGCTGATCCTCGGCTGGTACTGCGCGAGCGGCCGCAACGCGGCGCCGCTTGCGCGCGGCCCGCTGCACTGGGCGCCGATCCGCAGCATCCTGACCGTCGGCGGCCTCGCGTGCCTGAACCCGCTCCTCACGAACGCGCTGATCGCCGCGACGACCGCCGCGGTCGGCGCGCACGCGGGGATGGCCGCGCTCGCCGGCTACGCGACGGGCGCGCGGCTCGAATATCTGCTGATGCCGGTCGCGTTCGGACTCGGCGCGCCGATGGTCGCCCTCGTCGGCGCGAACATCGGCGCGGGCCAGCGCGAACGCGCGACGCACATCGCGCTGACCGGCGGCGGCATCGCGTTCGCGATCGGCGAAGCGGTCGGCATCGCGGCCGCGCTGTGGCCGCATGCGTGGCTGCTGCTGTTCGGCGCGGACGCGCAACTGCTCGACACCGGCACGCTGTACCTGCGCATCGTCGGCCCGTTCTACGGCTTCTTCGCGCTCGGTTTTTCGCTGTATTTCGCGTCGCAGGGCGCGGGCCGGCTCGTATGGCCGCTCGGCGCGGGCGCGCTGCGGCTCGCGCTGTTCGCCGGGGTCGGCACGCTCGCGCTCGCATGGACGTCGTCGCTGGCGGTGTTCTTCGCGATCGGCGCGCTCGCGATGGTGCTGTACGGCGTATGCGTGCTGTGGTCGGTCGCGTCCGGCAACTGGCTCGCCGCGCGCGGCCCGCGCGCCGGCCGGCGTGTGGAATCCCGCCCGTGAAGGCCGGTTTCACTTTCCGTTCATCAGGAACCCCAATGAAGATTCTCGTACTCGGCGCCGGCGCACTCGGCGGTTATTACGGCGCGCGGCTGATCGAGGCTGGCGCGAACGTGACGTTCGCGGTTCGCGCCGGCCGCGCGTCGCAACTCGACCGCGACGGGCTCGTCGTGACGAGCCCGCTCGGCGACTTTTCGCGTCCGGTGCAGACGATGCTGGCCGGCGACGACCGCGGCCCGTTCGACGTCGTGCTGCTCGCGTGCAAGGCCTACGACCTCGACGCGGCGATCGGCACGATCGCACCGGCGGTCGGCCCGGCCACCACGATCCTGCCGCTGCTGAACGGACTCGCGGTGTACGACCGGCTCGACGCGGTGTTCGGCCGCCCGCGCGTGATGGGCGGCGTGTCGTATATCGCGACCACGCTCGATCCGTCCGGCGCGATCCGCCATCTGAGCCCGTTCGACCGGCTGTCGGTCGGCGCGCGCGACGCCGCGCACGCGGACACGGCCCGCGCCGTTCACGAACTCGCGTCGAAGTCCGCCGGCACGCGCACGTTGTCCGGCGCGATCGTGCAGGAACTGTGGGAGAAGTGGACGACGATCTGCGCCGGCGCGGCCGCCACCTGCCTGCTGCGCGCGACGGTCGGCGAGATCGTGCGGACCCGCGACGGCGCGGACATCGTCACGCGCATTCTCGCGGAGTGCGTCGCGGTCGCGACGCGGGCGGGCTACGCGCCGCGCGACGAGGCGCTCGCCGCCGCGCGCGCGACGCTGCTCGCGGAGAACTCGACGTGGGCCGCGTCGATGATGCGCGACATCGCGGCGAACGCGCGGCGTATCGAGTCGGATGCGATCGTCGGCGACATGATCGCGTACGGCGAGCGGTTCGGCGTCGAGACGCCGCTGCTGCGCATTGCGTTTTGCAGCGTCGATGCGTATGCGGCGCGGCAACGCGCGGCGGCGTAGCCAACCACCGCGCGGGTCTGCATTTACAGCGCCATGCCGCCGTCTATCGTCAGGCTCGACCCGGTCATGTAGCCCGATTCGTCGCTCGCGAGCCACGCGACCAGCGACGCGATCTCGTCCGGGTCCGCCGCGCGGTTCAGCGGGATCAGCGGCGTGATCCGGTCGATGTGCTCGGCCGTCAGGTCGGTGACGGTCGGCCCCGGCTGCACGTTGTTGATCGTGATGCCGCGCGGCGCGAGGTCGATCGCGACGCCCTTCACCATCACCGCAACCGCCGCCTTCGTCATCGAATAAACGCTGGAGCCCGGATAGTTGCTGCGCACCGCCGTGTTGCTGCCGATCGTCACGATGCGGCCGCCGCGCGGCAGATGCGCGACCGCGGCCTGGATCGCGAGAAACACGCCGCGCACGTTGACGGCCAGCATCCGGTCGAGGTCGTCGATGGCGAACGACGCGACGTCGCCGAGCCGCAGGATGCCCGCGTTGACCACCGCGACGTCGAGCCGGCCGAATCGCTCGACGGCCCGCTCGACGGCGGCGCGGATCGCGTCGGCGTTCGCGCTGTCCGCTTCGATCGCGATCCCCGCGCGCCCCGCCGCTTCGATCGCGGCGACCGTTTCCGCCGCCTTTTCCGGCGCCGACACATAGGTCAGCGCGACATCCGCTCCTTCGTGCGCGAGCCGTCGCGCGATAGCCGCGCCGATGCCGCGCGAACCGCCGAACACGATCGCCGCGTGATGATGCAATTTGCCGTTGCTGCTTGTCATGCCTCTCTCCATTGTGGATCAATCAGTCAAAAACTGACGATAAAAAAACCGGCCGCCATCGGCCGGTGGATTGACAAACCTGGATCAGCGCCGCTTCAGGCGGCCGACGGCAAAACGCGCCATCGCCTTCAACGCCTTCGGCTCGGTGCCGGCGCGCGCGGCCAGCTGGATGCCCTGCATCGTCAACTGGACAAACGCGGCGGCCTCGTTCGCATTGACCGTCGCGTCGATCTCGCCGCGCGCCTGCCCGTCGCGAATCCGCGCGGCGAGGCTCTTCGCGAGCGTCGGCCCGACCTTCGCCCGCAGCGGCGGCAGTTCGGGGTCGGTCGTGCCGAACTCGCAGACGGCGTTGACACCCATGCAGCCGAGCGCGCGATCCGCATCGTCGTCGTGGATCAGCCCGAGCAGCAGCGCCTCGATGCCCGCGAGCGGCGACGCCGCGCCGTTCAGCCGCCCGAGGTGGCCGGACGTGCTGTTCGCCTGATACCGTTCGAGTGCTTCGAGATACAGCCTGCGTTTGTCGCCGAATGCGTTGTACAGGCTCTGGCGGCCGATGTTCATCGCCGCCAGCAGGTCGTCGGTCGACGTCGCCGCGTAACCCTTTTCCCAGAACACGCGCATCGCGCGGTCCAGCACTTCGTCCCGATCGAATTCTCTTGGTCTCACCATCGGCGCAGAATAAGGATTGTGGACCGATCTGTCAACAACAGGGATGACCATGATGCCTGACGGTCGTCGAACCACCGCCCCGCGCGGGTAGACATGAAAAAAGCCTGAAAAACAGGGGCGAAATCGAGGTTCGCAACAATCCTGGCTGACACCACCGCGTTTCAGGTGATAGACTTTCGCGCGAATCCCTGTCTCCCTGTCCGCCCGACGCCTCATGTTCTTCCGCGCCCGCAACCGCATGACCGCATGGCTTGGCCTGATCGCCATGTGGATCGTCGTGCTCGCGCCGCTCGTAAGCCAGCTGGTCGTTTCGGCGCACATGGACGATCCCGCGACCGCCGCGTTGTGCTCGGTCGTGCAGCCGGTTGCCGGCGACGCGCATGACAGCCAGCACGGCGACCTGCTCGCCGCGTGCGGCTACTGCGACCTGCTCGCCGATCATCCGGCGCTGCCGGCCGTGGTGGGGCCGACGCTGCTGCTGATCGTGCTGATCGCCGCCGTCGTGGTGCCCGCGCTGTCCACCCGCTTCACGCCGCTCGGCGCGTTCCCCTCGGGACGCCCGCGCGCGCCTCCCGCGTTTTCCCTGCCCAGCCTGTAAGCGAACCGCGCCGGCCCGTTGGCCGTCGTCACGCCGCCGCGCCCGCACGCGGCGCGGCAGGTCACGACCAGAGGAAACGTTTCACCCATGCTCACCCGACATTCGAGCGGCACGGTCCTGTCCGTGTCGTCGCGCCCGGCCGTCCGTAGCCGGCTGCTGCCCGCCGTGCTGCTCGGCGCTGTGCACGGCATCGCGTCCGCCGCCGGCGCGCCGAACCCCACGCCGGCCCCGCTTCAGGCCGACGGCGACTCGCCCGCCGCAGCCGCGCCCGCCGGCGCATCGGCGCCCGAACCGCAGAGCCTGCCGTCGGTCCAGGTTTCCGGCACGCGCTCCTATGCGGAGAAGAACCTGCTGCCGCAGACCACCGAAAGCATCACCGCGAAGCAGATCGCGGAGACGGTCAACGTGATGGATACCGAGGACGCGCTGAAGTATCTGCCCGACATGCTCGTGCGCAAGCGCTACATCGGCGACACCCAGGCGCCGATGGCGACGCGCACCACCGGCATCAACGCAAGCGCGCGCAGCCTCGTTTATGCGGACGGCGTGCTGCTCACGCCGCTCATCAACAACAACAACCAGAACGGCTCGCCGCAGTGGTTCATGGTGCCGCCGCAGGAGATCGACCGGATCGACGTGATGTACGGCCCGTTCGCCGCGCAGTTCCCCGGCAATTCGTACGGCGCGGTCACGCAGATCACGACGCGCATGCCGAAGCGTTTCGAGGCGAGCGTCGCGGTGACCGGCGCGGTCCAGCATTTCAGCCAGTACGGCACGAACACGAGCGAGCCGTCCACCCAGTACAGCGCGACGCTCGGCGACCGCGTCGGCAAGCTGTCGTGGTGGTTCAGCGCGAATCACCTGAACAGCTTCTCGCAGCCGATCACGTTCGGCACCGTCAGCCAGTCGAAGACGCCGGCCGGCGCGGGGCTGCCCGCGATCGGCGGCGGTTTTGCCGACACGAACCGCACCGGCAGCGCGATCCAGGTGATCGGCGCGAGCAACTTCATCCACACGATCCAGGACAACGCGACACTCAAGCTCGCATACGACTTCACGCCGACGCTCACCGCGACGTACACGCTCGGCTACTGGCAGAACCGCTCGAAGGCGCACGCGGAAACGTACCTGACCGACGCGAACGGCAACCCGTATTACGGCGCGGCCAGCGGCTCGGTGAACCTCGGCGGCTTCGCGTACAGCGCGAGCACGATCGCCGGCCAGTTCGCGAGCAACAACGTCGAGCAGGAGCACCTGATGCAGAGCGTGGACGTCGGCACGCACACGCAGGGGCCGTTCGACTGGCAACTGGTGGTCAGCAACATGGACTACCTGCAGGACCTGAGCCGCCTGTCCACCGGGCTTTATCCGGCCGCGCTGTCCGGCGGGCCGGGCCGCACGACCGACATGAGCGGCACCGGCTGGACGACGGTGGACGCGAAAGGCATCTGGCGGCCGCAGGGGATCGACGGCGCGCACCTCGTCAGCTTCGGCGCGCATTACGACCAGTTCCGGCTGGAAAGCCCGACGTACAGCACGTCGGACTGGATCTCCGGCGGCCCGGGTGCGCTGTACAGCAACTCGCTCGGCCGCACCGGGACCAGCGCGCTATGGGTGCAGGACGCGTGGCGCTTCGCGCCGTCGCTGACCGCGACGCTCGGCGGACGCTACGAATGGTGGCGCGCGTACGACGGCTACAACTTCTCGACCGCCGGCAACGGCGCGGGCGTATCGATCCAGCAGCCGGGCGTGAGCCAGTCCGGCTTCTCGCCGAAGGTCTCGCTGAACTGGGCGCTCGGCGACGTGTGGTCGGTGACCGGCTCGGTCGGCCGCGCGCTGCGCTTTCCGACCGTCGGCGAGCTGTACCAGAGCGTGCAGACCGGCACGACGTTCCTGCAGGCGAACCCGTTCCTGAAACCCGAGGACGTGTGGTCGGGCGAACTCGCGATCGAGCGCGACACGAATCGCAGCCACCTGCGGCTGTCCGCGTTCGACGAATACGTGTACGACGCGCTGATCTCGCAGACCTCGCTGATCCCCGGTTTCGCGACGCCGGTGTCGTTCACGCAGAACGTCGGCAAGACGCGCCAGATGGGCGTCGAACTCGCGGGCCGCGCGGACGACGCGCTGATCCGCGGGCTGTCGCTGTCCGGCAACGTCACGTACGTGAATGCGAAGATCCTGTCGAACGACAGCTTCGTGCCGACGTCGCCCGGCGACACGTCGGTCGGCAAGCGCGTGCCGTACGTGCCGACGTGGCGCGCGACGCTCGAAGCGACCTACCGGCCCGACGCGCACTGGGCGTACACGCTCGCCGCGCGCTACAGTTCGCGCGTGTTCGCGACGGTCGACAACAGCGACGTCAACGCGGCCACGTTCATGGGCTTTCAGGATTTCTTCGTGATGGACGCACGCGTGCACTACCAGTTCGACCGGCACTGGGGCGGCGCGCTCGGCGTCGACAACCTGAACAACCGCAAATACTTCCTGTATCACCCGTTCCCGCAGCGCACGTTCTATGCGGAGCTGAAGTACGACCTTTGAGCGCGGCGCGCGACACGATCGCGGCCAGCGCATCCCCCTCTTCTACCGACAGGAGATGAACCGATGAAACGAACGATCCATACCCTCGCCGCGTTGTCGCTTTGCGTGGCCTCGCTCGATGCGTTCGCCGCGCCGCCGGCGGTGTCGAACTGCTGGGTGCGGCTGCTGCCCGGCAATCTGCCGTCCGGCGCGTACTTCGACGTGACGAACCCCGGCAGCGCCGCGATTGAAATCGAAAGCGTCGACAGCGACGCGTTCGGCATGGCGATGCTTCACCGCACGCAGCGCAACGGCAGCACGTCGACGATGGAGATGGTCCACACCGCGACGGTGCCGGCGAACGGCACGCTGAAGTTCGCGCCCGGCGGTTATCACGTGATGCTCGAACAGCCGAAGCAGCCGGTCGCGATCGGCTCGACGATCGCGCTGACGTTCACGTTCGGCGACGGCGAAAAGACGACCGCGCAGTGCGCGGTGAAGAGCCCGGCGACGATGGTCAAGTGAGCGCGGCGACGGCGCCGCGTTGGGCTGGCCGGCGGCCGTCACCGGAAAAGCAGCGCGCCGGCGGCGGCGACGGCCGCGATCAACCCGCCTCGACGCGATTGCGGCCCGACTGCTTGGCGCGATACAGCGCCTGGTCCGCGCGTTTCAGGATCGCGTTCACGTCGCGCTCGCCGGGCGCGCGCGTGGTCACGCCGATCGTGACCGTGAACGGCACCGCGTTGCCGGTGCGCCATTCGTGCGCGAAGTCCTGCTGCTCGAACGTCGCGCGCAACTGTTCGGCAATCGCCAGCGCGTCGTCCGCGCCGGTCTGCGGCAGCGCGGCGACGAACTCCTCGCCGCCCCAGCGCGCGAACACGTCGGACTTGCGGCTCGACGCCATGCCGACCTTCGCGAGTATTCGCAGCACTTCGTCGCCGACGTCGTGGCCGTAGCTGTCGTTGATCTTCTTGAAGAAATCGATGTCGAGCAGGAACACGGACAGTTCGTCGTCGGACTCCAGAATGTGCTCGACCACGCCGAGGAACTCGCGCCGGTTCGGCAGGCCGGTCAATTCGTCGGTCACCGCCTGCTTCTGCAGCAGATCCATCAGCCGCACGCGATCCGTGATGTCGCGGATCACCGCGGTGAATTCGATCAGCCCGTCCACGACGATCTTCGAGATCGCGATCTCGACCGGCAGCAGCGAGCCGTCGCGATGCTGGCCGTACACGCGGTTGCGTTCGTCCATCTGCCGCGAGCGCACCGGCGAGCGCGCGAACTGCTGCACGTACCGCGCGTGATACGGGCGATACTTCTCGGGCAGCAGCCGCTCGATCGGCTCGCCGAGCATCTCCTCGGACGAGTAGCCGAACAGGTTCTCCGCCGCGCGGTTGAACAGCGTGATGTGGTGGTGCTGGTCGATCGTGATGATCGCGTCGTATGCCGCGTCGACCACCGACCGGAAACGCGACGTGCTGGCTTCGAGCGCGCGCGTCAGGTCCATCTTCGACGTGATGTCGAGGCCGGTCACCAGAATCTCGACGACGGTCGAGCCGCTGTCGGTGTGGCGGAACGGCTTCAGCGACATGCGCCACCAGTGCGTGCCGTCCTTCAGGTCGTACGCCTGCTCCAGTTCCTGCGCGATGCCGGATTCGAAGCACTCCAGCAGCTTCTCGCGAAACTCGTGGCGCGCATAGTTCGGCACCAGCGTGTCGAGCGGGATCGGGAACGCGCGCACGCCCGGCCGGCGTCCGCCGGTCATCTGGAAAAAGCCGTCGTTGCAGGCCGGGACGACCAGCTGGCCGGCCTCGTTGCGGCCGACGACGGCCACGCTCGCGCCGATGCCATCCACGAACTCCTGGACCCTGCTGGACCAATCGACCATCGCGACTCCTGAAGAGGATTGCCCGGGCGGGCGGGGAGCAGGCTCGACGCATTCGACGGCGTAGCCTGGCGAAACAGCGGCATGACGACGCAGCGTATCGCAGCATAACGCCGATGAAAAGTCGCGGGAAGCGCCGGGCAGGCGAAAGGCAGGCTCGTGGCGGGGCGGCGCGGGTCGGCAACCCATGCAGCCGATGCGTGCCGCATCGCGGGCGCGATACGGCGTGCGAACGTATGCGAACCGGAAGGGGCTTCGCAATGCCAACGGCTGTCCCGAACGGGCCGGTGCTGGAGGGCTTGGCGCGACGTGGGCCGCCGCGTTCAGTCGTTGTGCAGCACGTCGTCGAGCCAGTCCAGCACGCGCCGGTTCAGCAGCGAGCGGTTCATCATCTCGCAGTGGTCGCCCGCGCCTTCGGCCGCGGTGAAGCGGATCATCTGCTTCGGGCAGCGCAGCGCGTCGAGCATCGCCGCCACGCCGGCCGCGAGCGGATCGCGCTCGGCGCAGGTCAGCAACGTCGGACAGCGAATCAGTTCGGCGCGGCCTTCGAGTGTGTACGTTTCGACGGACGCCAGATAGTCGCGCAGATTGTCGACGCCGTTCGCCCAGAAACCGCGCTGCACGACCATCCAGCGCAGCTTGCGGTCGCCTTCGATCATCTGCCGCATACGGTCGAGCAACGCGTCGCCGATGCGGCCGAGATCGCGGACCTCGTCCGGTGTCCCGCCGAGCCGCAACGCCGCCTGGCGAAAGCCGGTCGCGACGCTCCACTGCCCCGGATCGGCGATGCACGCGGCCAGCCGGTGCTCGCCGGATGCCGCGCGCGGCGCGAGATAACCGCCGAGGCTCCCGCCGCTCAACGCGATGCGCGCGGGATCGACGACGTCGAGCGTCAACGCGAAGTCCACGACCGCGGCGATCACCGTCTCCCAGTCCGGCCGCAGCGGCACGCCGTGTTCGTACAGCAGTTCGCCCTGGCCTGGGCCGTCGAAGATCAGCGCGTGGTAGCCGCGCCGCGACGCGGCGACCGCCGAGGCGAAATAGAGGTCGGTCAACGTCGCATCGTAGCCGTTCGTCAGGATCAGCAGCGGACGCCGTTCCTGCGCGCCTCCTTCGGCCGGAATCAGATACGCGGGCAACGACAGACGATCGAACGGAATCCTGAGCGGTTCAACGGCCGGATCGCCGAGGCGCATCGCGGTGGCGAACAATGCCATCTGTTTGCGGAACGCATCCAGCAGGCGTGGATCGACCGGCGCGCCATAGATCGGGTGATACGACGCGGCGTAGCTGCAACTCGCCCGCAGGTATAACTCGCGTGCGCTGGCCGTCTTTGCGCGGGCGAGCGTGGCATCGGCTTCCGCCTGCTGGCGCTGCGCCGCTTGGACCCATGCGTCGTAGAACGCGGAGTCGTCGCCGTGGCCGACCTTCTCCGCGACCGCCGCGACGTCGCCGAAGTCCGCGCCGCCATACGGGATATACGCGAGCGGCCACGTGCCGAAGCCGTCGTGGAACGCTGACTCGAAAATCGTCGCCATGCGGGTCTCCCTCGTCGTGACCGGCCGTTCGTTGCGACAACGTTCAACGGAGTATAGAAGCTGTTTTCGCGATTACGACGATCGCGCGACGCGTCGTGGCGTTGCCGCCGCGCTTCGTTTTCATCAGAGGAACACGAAGCGCCGTTCAGCGCGGTCCGCCTTCAACCGCCAAGCACGGACAGATTCAGCGGATACGAACGCCCGATCCACAACGCGCAGTCGCGATGATCGCGCAACGCATCGCTGGTGTTCGGATGAACGAATACGTCGAGCGCCCCGTGATGCAGCGCGAGCCACGCGACGATCGTCGTAAACTCCGCCGGTTCGAACGCCAGCTGATACGACCACATCGGATGCGGACCGACCGGCCGCTCGTGAAAACGGCCCATCTGCAATTCGCGCGGGAACCGCGCTTCGATCGCCTCGCGCAACGCCCATGCGGCATCGCGGGTCGCGGCGTCGAAATAAACGTGCGCGTGCCAGTTACGGATCTCGGCAAGGTCGGGGCGGGTCATCGGGAGTCGCGCAAACAGAAGCCATGAAGCGGCCATTCTGCCGTATCGGCCCGCACGACGCCACCGCGCGGCCGGACAAACGATCGTTTACCATGTGCCGCAAGGCATCGCGTCCGATGCAACCCGCCACCCGACGGAGAACCCGATCATGCGCCAGGCGCTTCATCATCTGCGGGTCCGCGTCCCCGGACGCGGGCTCATCGACATCAGCGACGAGGTGCATGCGTTCGTGCGCGAGCAACGGATCGACACCGGACTGCTGACGCTGTTCTGCCGTCACACGTCCGCCTCGCTGCTGATCCAGGAAAACGCGGACCCGTCGGTGCGCCGCGACCTCGAACGCTACTTCGCGACGCTCGCGCCCGAAGACCCGCAACGCTACGAGCACGACACCGAAGGCCCGGACGACATGCCCGCGCATCTGCGCACCGCGCTCACGCAGGTGCAACTGTCGATTCCGGTCGAGCACGGCGCGCCGACGCTCGGCACGTGGCAGGGCATCTATCTGTTCGAGCACCGGCAGCATGCGCACACGCGCGACGTCGTGCTGCATCTGATCGGCGAATGAAGCGTCGGTAACGTGGGCCGGCGGCAAAGCCCGCACGGCTAACCCTCGTGATGATCGTGGCCGTCGTCGGCCGATAACCCGCTGCCGAGCCCGAGCCCCGCGCCGCCGCCCGCCATCGCCGCACCGCCGGCACCCCCGCCTCCGCCTCCCGCGCCCTTTCCGCCGCCGCCCTGCCTCGCATCGTCCTTCGCGCCGCCGTCGCCCTTGCCTCGCGCAGCGGTCGTGCGGGCCGGCCCCTGCTTCGGAATCGCGAGACCGGCCGGCACCGGCTCCAGCGTCAGCACGCCGCGAATGAAGTCGCGCAGCGACACGACCAGTTCGTCGGTATGCACCGGACGCCCGGCCACCAGTTCCGTCGCCGCGCTCGCCGCGAGCCGCACCTGCTCCTCGGTGCCGAGCAGGATGATGTCGGACAGCGCGGCCTCGACCGCGTCGCGCATCCGCCGCGCGCGGTCGCTGGCCGGCACGCTGCCCGCGCTGCGCAAATCGCGCAGATGCATCGGGTTCACCGCGAGGTCGCCGGTGAACGAGCCGCCGAGCGTCTTGTACGCGGCGATCAGCGTGCGCAGCCGTTCGTTGATCTGCCGGTTCTCGCGTTCGCGGCGCTGCTGCAACGTCTGCATCACGAGCAAACGGATGCCGACGCCGATCAGCGTGATCAGCGCAAGGCCGAACAGCGTCGACAGCAAGCCCTGCCACGAACTGAAATCCAGATTGCGCATGAGTCGGGTTCCGATCGTCGAAAGCCCCGCTCCGGTCGAAGCAGGGTTCCTGTCTGCGCGGACGACACGCTCGCCGCGCATTGGGTGTTCCGTGCCGGCGCTGCAACGAACACGCGCCGGCACGACGAGGCACCTACTATAACGAAACGTCCCGCCGCGTTGTCGCGATGGACGTGCGTGCGGCCGGGTCGTCGCAGCGGGTATGCGCGTTGCTCGCAGCCGGTGGGGTTCGAAGCCGATGCGGATTGGTCGCGCGCCGGCCGACGATCCGCCATCACCCCGGGCAGCACGCCGCGTGCGCGCCCATCTGACCACCCCACCCATCCCCCGCCAGGAGACCGACGATGTCCGATTCCTCCTCGCTGCATCAGGTCGCGAAACGCTCGCAGTTGCGCGACCACGTTCCGCTTCGCGTCGAAGCAGGCGACACGCCCGTGCTGCTGATCCGCGACGGCGAAACCGTCCATGCGTATCGCGCCGATTGCCCGCATGCCGGCGCGCCGCTCGAACACGGCGCGATCTGCCATGGCCGCCTCGTCTGCCCGTGGCACAAGGCCACCTTCGACGTGAGCACCGGCGCGTTGCTGGAACCGCCCGCGTTGCAGGGGCTGTCGCGCTATCGCGTCGAACTGCGCGGCGACGACGTGCTCGTGTCGACCGACGCGCCGACGCCGGCCCCGGCCGAAGAACAGACGCCAGACAGCGGCGAAGCGAAACGGTTTGCGATCGTCGGCGCGGGCGCGGCCGGCGCGGCGGCGTGTGCGGCGCTGCGCGAACTCGGTTTTCGCGGCCGCATCGTGCTGATCGATCATGAAACGACGACGCCGTACGATCGCACCGCGCTCAGCAAGTTCGTGCCGTCCGGCGAACTCGCCGCGCGCGACGTGTATCCGCTGCTCGACGACGATTTTTTCGCGGATCAGCAGATCGACCAGAAGCTTGCGAACGTCGCGACGCTCGATGCCCGCGCGGCCGAAATCCGCTTCGACAACGAGACCGACCCGCTGCGCTACGACGCGGCGCTGATCGCGACCGGCAGCGTGCCGAAGCCGCCGCCGGTGCGCGGCTTCGACGACGCGGCCGTGCGCGGGCGCGTGGTGATGCTGCGCAACGTGAACGACGCGGCGCGCATCGAGCAGTGGGCGGCGGCGGGCCATCGGGCGGTCGTGATCGGCGGCAGTTTCATCGGGCTCGAAGTCGCGTCGTCGCTGCGCAAGCGCGGGCTCGACGTGACTGTCGTGTCGCCGGAGCGGGTGCCGTTCGCGAAGCAGTTCGGCGACGAGATCGGCGCGCTGTTCATGCAGTTGCATCGGCAGAACGGCACGACGCTAGAAATGGACACCCAGGTCGAGGCGATCGAGCCCGGCGAGCCGCTGACCGTGCGAACGAAGAACGGCAAGCAATTCGCGTGCGACTTCGTCGTCGCGGGGACCGGCGTGACGCCGGCTACGTCGTTCATCGCGGGCGTCGGGCGCAACGACGACGGCGGGCTGAACGTCGACGCGTCGATGCGCGTCGCCCCTAACCTGTTCGCGGCCGGCGACGTCGCGTGTTTCGAAACGCAGGGCGGCCAGCGGATACGCATCGAGCACTGGCGCGTCGCGCAGCAGCAGTCCCGCGCGGCCGCGCGCGGGATGCTCGGGCTCGATGCGCGCCAGCCGGCGGTGCCGTTCTTCTGGACGTACCACTACGGGAAACGGTTCGACTACCTCGGTCATGCGCGCGCGGGCGACTGGGATTCGTGCCTCACGCTCGGCGAGCCGGAACGGTACGCGTTCGTCACGCTGTATTGCCGCGACGGCCGGGTCATCGCGGCGCTGGGCTGCGAGCGCGAAACGGCCATCGCGCTGCTCGCGGAAGCGATGCGCGAACCGCTGCCGGCCGACGACGCACGCCGCATCGTCGAACAGGCTGACAACGGCGATGCGGGGTGACGATGCCGAAAAACGGTGGTGGATGAGGCTGGGCTGCTCACGTTGGACGCACCGGAACAGGCAAGCTTCTTTCGGCACTCACGTCCACCAACGGCCAAGCCGCTGAACAGCGCCTTGCAGGCGCGACGCCGACCGCACGAAGCCGCCAGCCCTGCCGTACACGGACCCGCGCGAATCATCCGCGCGCCCATCGCGCGGCGTCCGCGCTCCTCGCCTGCTCCATGATCGCGTCCGCGATCGCCGCCGCGTGCTGGAACGGCTCGACCACCGACCATCTCGACCAGTGCAGGTCCGCGCCGTCCGAACCCACGCGGAACGCGCGCGAGCCGTCCGCGAACAGCAGGCACTCGACGCGCAGCGGCGCGCAGCCGGCGGCCGCGACCGGGCCGAGGCCCCCTTTCTCCACGATGAAGTGCAGATTCCCCTCCCGCAGCAGATCGGCTGCGGCCTGATCGTCCGGCTCTCGTCGATTCAAAAGAATCGCTGCGATTTCGGCATCCAACATGGCGGCCCTCCTTGCTTCCGCACGGGCTGGCCGGGTCGCGGCGAAACACGTCGCGCCCGACCGCCTGCACTACCCGTTCGAGCGGTCACACGACTACTATAGCCGACTTGCTGCGATGCAACACGTATAGTGTGAGCCGCGACCGGAAAGGTCGCGGCGGGATTCCGGCTCCGGCCTCGCGCACGCGGCTTCCGGGCGCGCGAGGCCCGCTTATTGGGCATCGGTAGGCACCATGGTAGTATTCGTCACTTTTCTGTCACACCCCCGATCGCAAATGATTTGCGACCTATGCAGGAAACTCCTCGCCGCGGAAGGCATCGCGCCGCCTCACGGCGCGCTCGCCGCCGACGGCCGTCCGAAGAAGCTGCGGCCGGTCATGCGCCGGCCGGTGCGCGTGTTCCGCTACGGCTGCATCGACTGCGGCGCGAACTGGATGCTCGATCTCGACCCGCTGAAGCCGGCCGACAGCGGCTGGACGTGGCTCGGCAACGCGCGAAGCATCCTCGAACCGGCGTCCGCGCTCGCTGAAACGCGCTAGCCGCGCGCAAACGCGCGGCGCGTTCGCATCCGCGGCCGCCCCGGACGGCAAACACCATCAGCGCGCCGAAGCCGAAGCCGGACTCGCACCCGCACCCGCACCCGGCCCCGCCGCGAACGCGCGATACACCGCGTCGCGCAACTCGCGCGGAAACTCGCCCGACATTCCTTCGACCGCCGTGTTGGTCAGCGCGACCACCGCGATGTCGTTCACCGGATCGAAGAACCACGTGTGGCCATACGCGCCGCCCCACTGGATCGTGCCTTTCGCCTGCGGCGTCGGCACGAGCGCGGGGTCGTCGAGCACCGCCCAGCCGTAGCCGAAACCCCAGCCCGGCCCCTGCGTCTGCGCCGCCGTGCCGACCTGGTCGCGCATCATCTGCGCGACGGTCTGCGGCTTCAGCACGCTGCCGCCGCCGGCCCGGATCGCGAGCAGAAAGCGCATGAAGTCCGGCGCGGTGCCGACCATGCCCGCGCCGCCGGACGGATACGCGTGCGCGTCGAGCGCGCGTTCCGGCGTATAGCGCAGCACGCCGCCGCCGACCGGCACCGCCGCTTCGGACGCCATCCTGACCGGCTCGGGCGCACCGTCCTGATACGGCGTCGCGAGCCGGCTCGCGGACCGCGCGTGGAAGCCCGTATCGTTCATCCACAGCGGACCGGTTATCTGCTGCTGCACGACCTGCGGCAACGGCTTGCCGGTCGCGCTCGCCAGCGCCGCGCCGAGCACGTCGAGCGACATCGAATACGCCCAACGCTGCCCCGGCGCATAGCTAAGCGGCACCGACGCGATGCGCCGCAGATTCTCGTCGAGACTCACGCCCGGATCGTCGAGGCCGTCCGATACGCCCGCCTTTCGGTACGGCCCGTCGTCCGGCTCCGCGAAGCCGTAGCTCAGGCCCGCCGTATGGGTCAGCAACTGGCGGATCGTGATCGTCGGCACGCTGCCGTCCGGCAGGCGCGGCTGGAACGACGGCAGCCAGCGCGTGACCGGATCGTCGAGGCCGATCTTGCGCTCTTCGACCAGACGCATCGCCGCCGCCGACACCAGCGGCTTCGACAGCGACGCGAAGCGGAAGATCGTGTTGTCGCGCATCGCGACACCGCGCTCGCGGTCCGCGTAACCGGCCGCCCGGCGGTACACGACATGCCCCCGATACGCGACCAGCACCACCGCGCCGACGATCCGCCGTCCGGCGATCGCATCGTCGATGACCGCGTCGATCGCCGAGGCCTGCCCGACCCCGGTTCCCTCCGCCAGACAAGGCACGACCGAAACCACCGAAGCGCCGAGCGCGGCGGCCACCACCAGCGACCTTCTCATCACCGCTCCTTCACGAACAGGCGGGCCGCCGCCGGCGACCCGTCAACCGGCGCGGCACCGCGAGAATTATCTATAATCACAATGACCGTTCCGTAAATCTACCCGCGAACCGGATTAATTTCAACAATGACCGTTATGATAAATCGAGATGAGCAGGTGCCGCGCCGCGGACGTCCGCGCAATTTCGACCGCGACGCGGTGCTCGACCGCGCGATGCAGACGTTCTGGAAGCTCGGCTACGAAGGCGCGTCGATCGCGGACCTGACCGCCGCGATGGGGATCACCGCGCAGAGCCTGTACGCCGCGTTCGGCTCGAAGTCCGCACTGTATCGCGAAGCGTTGGGCCGCTACCGCGACACGGCCGGCGCGTTTCCGGCGCGCGCGCTGACCGAAGAGACGTCGGCCGTCGCCGGATTCGAACGGCTGCTGAACGAAGCGGCAACCGAATATTCGCGGCCGCGCCGCCCGCGCGGCTGCATGATATCGACCGGCGTGCTCGTGTGCGCGGCCGAGAATCGCGACGAGGCAAAGCACGTCGCGCAGCTTCGCCGCGACACGATCGACCTGTTCCGGCAGCGGCTCGACGCCGCGATCGACGCCGGCGAACTCGCGCCGGACGCGGACAGCGCGGGCCTCGCCCGTTATCTCGGCGCGATCGTTCAGGGGATGGCGGTGCAGGCGCAGGACGGCGCGTCGCGCGACGAACTGCTGGCGATCGCGCAGGTCGCCGTGCTGGCATTGAAGCAGCATAGGCGCGTGAAGGCCCGGCGCGCGTGAGGCGGGACTATCGTAGAGAACCGCGGCGAGACAGCATCACGCGAAGGCGAAGCGACAGCAACAACGCCGCCGCGACGCGCGGCTATCCCGCCCCGCCGCCCCGCTCGCCCGAGGCGGCCGTCGCCAGCCGCGCGCGGCCGGCGGTTCGCTGCCCCTTCTGCGCGTATTCGGCGAACTGCCACATCACGAGCCCGGGCACATAGATCAGCAGATCGCGAATCCGCCGTGCGCCGGCAAGCGCGAGGCTCGTCGCCGGATCGAGCCCGATCAGCCCGCCGATCAGCACGAAGCCGCCCTCCTGCACGCCGAGCCCGGCCGGCACAAGGAACGCGACGCTGCTCAGCAACTGAATCAGCACTTCCAGCACGAACGCATCGACGGCGCTCACGCGCGAGCCGAGGAAGTACAGCGCAAGCCAGATCTCGAACGCGGTCGCCACGCACTGCAGCGTCTGCCACACGAACAGATAACGGAGCACGACGCCGGATTGCCGCCAGATCAGCTTCACCGACTGGTCGATCCGCGTCGAGCGGCCGACCAGTCCGTACACCTTGCCGCCCGTCACGCGGTTCAGCACGCGCGCGATGCGCTCGAACGGCTTCGCGTGCTGAACCAGCGCGAACAGCAACAGCAGCGGCGCCGCCGCCGTGATCGCGAACGCCAGTTGGCCGACGACGCGCAGCGTGCCGGACGATGCCTCATGCAGCAGGAACCCGACGCCCGCGAGCGCGAACAGCAGCTGGCTGATCAACGTGAGCTGCATGTCCGCGACGAGGCTCGCGACCGCCGTTTCGGGCCGCACGCCCTGCGCGCCGAGCAGACGGAACGACACGATCTCGCCGCCGATCCGCGCGACCGGCAGCAGGCCGTTCACCGATTCGCGGATCCACACGAGCTTCAGCATCGTCGCGAACCGTGGGCGCTGCGCGCGCCGGATCAGCGAACGCCAGTCCAGTGCGTTCGCCGCCATCGGCACGACGTGCGCGAGCGCCGCGAGCACGAGCCCCGCGCCCGCGCCGCGCATCAGCCGGAACACGTCGCCGGGATGATCGCGCATGAACAGCCAGATCGCCGCCGCGAGACCGCACAACGCGGCGGCGCGTCCAAGAGATTTCATCGATGCGGCCTCGCAGGGCGGGCAGGCGCGCCGCGAAACAATCGGCCAGTCGGGTCCGGCATCGGTCAATCGTTCCGCAGCGGATAAAGCTGGCCTTTCCCGTCGACGCCGAAGTCGACGCCGCGCCACACGACGCGGGCGGAAAGGAAGCTGGTCACGAAAATCGCAAAGGACACGATATCGGAGATCGGCAGCACCCACAACCCGCGGGGCCGCTCGCCGGCCACGCGATCGACCTGCCATTTCAGCAGAGCGCGCGCGACGAGCGCGAACGCCACGAGCGGCCACGACCAGTCCGCGCCGCCGGACAGCAGCGCCGCGAGCAGCGCGAACGCGAGCGGATAGATCAGCGCCGAGCCGAGGTGGCCGAGCCGGTCCACCGCGCGTATCGTGCGGCTCCAGCGCAGTTCGTGCGAGAACAGCCGCGCGAAGGTCGTCTCGACGCATGCGTGCCGGACGAGGAACGGCGGAATCGCGACCGTCGCGCCGGTGCTGCGGATCGCCTCGCCGATCGCGTTGTCCTCCGCGAGATGCGACGCGAACCGCGACAGTCCGCCGATGCGTTCGAGCATGTCGCGCGTCATCGCGATCGTCTGCCCGAAGCACGGTCGCGCGCGCCCGATCGCGAGGCCCGCGATGACACCCGGCACGAACTGGTAGTTCGTCGCCGCTGCCGAAAGACGCGGCCAGAAACCCGGCTGGCACAGCCCGCGATACAGGCACGTGACGAGCCCGACGCCCGGCTGCTGAAGCTCGCCGACCACGTTGCGCAGGAAGTCCGGCGCGGCGGTCACGTCGCTGTCGGTGAAGCACAGCACGTCGTGCTGCGCGACCGGCAGCATGTTAATCAGGTTGCTGATCTTGCGGTTCAGCCCATGCAGGCGCGGATCGGCGACGACCGTCACGTGCGCGTGCGGATAACGCCGCTGCAACGCGTCGACCGCATTCAACGCAGCGTCGCCCGGATCGTGCACGCCGAACAGGAACTGCACCGGCCCTGGGTAGTCCTGCTCGAAAAAACTGGCGAGGTTGTGTTCGAGGTTCCACTCGTCGCCGTGCAGCGGCTTCACCAGCGTGACCGATGGAAACGTGGCCGGCACGGGCGCGGAACGCGAGAAGAAGCGACCGACGAGCAGCGTGGTCAACGACGTGTAGACGATGCCGAGCACCGCGCAGACGCCGCACGCGACGGCCAGCGCGGCGCAGCCATGCGCGGCCGCGCGAGCGACGGCCGACGCCGGAAAACTCGCGGCCAGCGCGACAACGAGCGCCGCGCCGACCGCGAAACACATCGCGGTGCGGCGCGCGTGGTGCGGCCTGTTCGTCCCGCCGCCGGGGCTGCGCGCGTTCATCACGCCTCGTGCGCGCGCAGGAAGCGGAAGAACTCGACGCCTTCGCGCAGGCGTCGCTGCATCATCTCCCAACTCGTCAGCATCTCGCGCACGATCTCCCAGATCTTCGACGGGCGGAAATAGAACTCGCGGTAGAACGCCTCAAGCTGGTGATAGATGTCCTCGCGCGACAGATGCGGATAACCGATCGCCGCCAGTTGAACCCCCTCCTTGCTCACCAGGTTGACGACCTTGTTCTCTTCGAGCCAGCCGTTCTCCACCGCCTGCCTGTAGAGCGTCGTGCCCGGATACGGCGCGGCCAGCGACACCTGGATCGTGTGCGGATTGATTTCCTTCGCGTAGTCGATCGTCTTGCGGATCGTGTCCTGCGTCTCGCCCGGCAGCCCGAGAATGAACGTGCCGTGAATCTTGATGCCGAGCTTGTGGCAGTCCGCGTTGAAGCGGCGCGCGAAATCCGTGCGCAAGCCCTTCTTGATGTTGACCAGAATCTGGTCGTCGCCCGACTCGTAACCGACCAGCAGCAATCGCAGACCGTTGTCCTTCATCACCTTCAGCGTGTCGTACGGCACATTCGC
This sequence comes from Paraburkholderia caballeronis, assembly GCF_900104845.1. Lineage (NCBI taxonomy): Bacteria > Pseudomonadati > Pseudomonadota > Betaproteobacteria > Burkholderiales > Burkholderiaceae > Paraburkholderia > Paraburkholderia caballeronis. The sequence goes on from NZ_FNSR01000003.1 coordinate 921,042, forward strand.
CTTCGCGTTGCACGACCATGTGACGCCGAGCTTGCCCAACCCGCGCGCGATCTCCTCGACGCGCGGCAGGTCGTCGGTGAAGGTGTCGTCGTCGAACATGATCTCCTTCACTTCCGGCAGGTTGTCGCGAATCCACGTCACCTCTTCGAGCACGCTCGCGACCGAACGCGTGCGGTAACGATGCCCGCCGACCGTCTGCGGCCACAGGCAGAATGTGCAGCGCGACTTGCAGCCGCGTCCGGTGTAGATCGACACGTATGGATAGTTCAGATAGCCGATGAAGTAGTTTTTGATTTTCAGGTCGCGCTTGTAGACCGGCGCGACGAACGGCAGTTCGTCCATGTCCTCGATCATCGGCCGCGCCGCGTTGTGCTCGATCGAGCCATCCTGCGCGCGATACGACAGGCCGAGGATCTCGCTGAACGGCCTGCCCTCCGCGATCTCCTGGCAGGTGTAGTCGAACTCCTCGCGGCACACGAAGTCGATCGCGTCGGTTGCGGTCAGCGAGTTGTGCGGATCGACCGCGACCTTCGCGCCGACCATCCCGATGAGCGTCGCCGGACGGCGCTTCTTCAGCTCCTGTGCGAACATCGCGTCGCTCGGGAACGACGGCGTGCTGGTGTGGATGATCACGAGGTCGTAGTCGTCCGCGATCCTCAGCGTATCCGCGACCGACAGGCCATCGGCCGGCGCGTCGAGCACGCGGCTGCCGGGGACCATCGCGGCGGGCTGCGCGAGCCACGTCGGATACCAGAACGAGCGGATCTCGCGTTTCGCCTGGTAGCGCGAGCCAGCGCCGCCGTCGAAGCCGTCGTACGAAGGGGCCTGCAAAAACAGCGTTTTTTTCGTCATTGGAAAATACCCAGTGGATTGCGGCCGCCCGCGCACGGCTCAAGTCGCGGCGAATTCAAGACGCCTGCGGTTGAGCCGAACATGGAAAATAACGAGCACGCGCCGCGGGCAGTCGGCCGACACCGACACGGTCCGGCACGGCGCATCGCTGACGACGGCATGACGGCTTTCGACAGCGGAACGGAACGCGAAACCGGCGACATTGCGCGCGACGACGAGCGTCACGGCGACGGCAATCAATACGCCGATGCGAAAGGGAAAAGACTGGAACACGTGTTCGGGGACGTCGAACACGCAAAGCGCAACGATAACGACAGCATCGATAAAGGTCGCTGCAAGCGACGCCACAAGCAGATAAGCCCGCAGCATTTCCACCGTCGATGGCTTCATAGGGTTGCCCGGTCAGCGCAAGATTACGGATGATCGACAGGCCTTTCGCGACACTTGCGATTCGCCTTCTGCCGGCGAAAAAATCGTACGTGCGCTCAATGACCTGTGTGTGAAACGTCCGCGATGCTAGCGGTCATTTCTGATGGGATGCTTAAGCGAACGCCATGCATGCAACGAACGTTCGACCGGCGGATCAGGCGGCCGTTTACGTGTTGCATATCGTGGTGGTGGTGATGGCGGCGGCGCAGGCGTGCGCGCCCGATCCGGTTGTCCGCACGCTGCGAGGTCGGCGTGAGATCGATGTATGTCGATGCTGAATTGTGCGATCGCGATGACGACCGATCGCATCGCGTGATGCGCGCCTGGGTTACTGGCAGATCCATTACAACGAGTTGACTACTGTGTTGCGCGCTCATCCATTGCGTCGATAGCGCCAGCTATTCGCGTGGCAACTAACAACACCATGCGACATGCTTGCTTCACGCCGAGGCCGTCGCGCGCTTCGCACGCCGGCTGCCGCGCTTCGGCGTCGCGCCGGAAACCGGCGCGACAACCGCACGGGTCTGCAACAGCGTCTCGCGGAAACTGCCGACGAGCGGCCGCAGATTCACGCGATGCCACGCGGCCCACAGCGGCGTCCGGTAGCTGAACCACGGCAGTTCGTGCAGCACCACGCCGTCCGGCGCCTGGTGGCGCAGGCTCTGCTGGATCATCGTCACGCCGAGCCCGGCCGCGACGAGGCCGAGCGCCGCGAGCGGCTCGGTCGCCTGCATCGTGATGTCCGGCGTGAAACCGGCCTTCGCGCACGCGGCGACGAAAAGATCGTGCCGCAGCGCGGTTTCCTTGTGCATCACGCCGATCCACTTCTGCGCGGCAAGGTCGTCCGGCGTGAACTGCTTCGCGCGCGCAAACGGATGACCGTCCGGCACCGCGAGCAGCATCGGGTCGTTCAGCACCTGCGCGCAGTCGAGATCGGGATCGTCGGTAGCGGGCGGCTCGCAGACGAGCGCGATGTCGAGACTGCGCTGACGCAGCCCTTCGAGCTGTTCCGCCGAATGATAGTTGTACAGCGCGATATGCACGGCGGGCCGTTGCGCGCGCAACGCGCGCAGCGCATTCGGCAGCACGCCCGAATGCATTGCGTTTTCGAGGTAGCCGATGCACAGGCCGCCCTCGTCGCCGCGGCCGAGCCGCCGCGCGAGCGATTCGAGCCGGTTCGCGTGCGTGAGAAACGCCTGCGCTTCCGCCAGGAACGTGCGCCCATCCGCCGTCAGGCGAATGCGCTGCTGCGAGCGTTCGAACAACGTCAGCCCGAGCCGCTCTTCGAGCTGCGCGATCTGCCGGCTGAGCGGCGACTGCGAAATGTGCAGGCGTTCGGCCGCGCGCCCGACGTGCTCTTCCTCGGCGACCGCGACGAAATAATGGAGTTGGCGAATGTCCAGCATGTCAGACCTCCAAGGACTCAAGTTCCGCATATTATGTCTTGGACAGACGCAAGCCCGCAACCTAGACTGCACGCACTCCCTTCTTTCCTGGAGCAGTCAATCATGAGCATCAAGGACAAATTGCCCGCCGGCACCGTGCTCGGTTTCGGCACCGCGCCGCTCGGCAACATGTTTCGCAATATCCCGGACGCGGAGGCGGCCGCGACCGTCGACGCCGCGTGGCAGCACGGCATCCGCTACTTCGACACCGCGCCGTTCTACGGCGCGGGGCTCGCCGAACTGCGGCTCGGCGACGCGCTCGCCGCGCATCGGCGCGACGACTACGTGCTGAGCACCAAGGTCGGCCGCGTGATCCTCGACGAGGTCGAGGACACCAGCGCGCGCGACCTCGGTGAAAAAGGCGGCCTGTTCGAATTCGGCCGCCCGAACCGGATGGTCAACGACTATTCGGCCGACGCGACGCTGCGCTCGATCGACGACAGCCTGAAGCGTCTGCGCACCGATCGGCTCGACATCGTCTGGGTGCACGACATGGCGCAGGACTTCTACGGCGACGAATGGCTCGCGCAGTTCGAGATCGCGCGCAAGGGCGCGTTCCGCGTGCTGACGCGGCTGCGCGAAGAAGGCGTGATCCGCGCATGGGGTCTCGGCGTGAACCGCGTCGAGCCGTGCGAACTGACGCTCGATCTCGCGGAAGCGAACCCGGACGGCTTCCTGCTGGCCGGCCGCTACACGCTGCTCGACCACGAACGCGCATTGCAGCGGCTGATGCCGGGCGCGCTCGCCCAGAACGTCGAGATCGTCGTCGGCGGGCCTTACAGCTCGGGCGTGCTCGCGGGCGGCACGCACTTCGAATATCAGCAGGCGTCGCCGGAGATTCTCGCGAAGGTCGAGCGCATCCGCGCGATCGCCGCGCGTTACGGGGTGCCGGTCAAGGCGGCCGCGCTGCGCTTCTCGCTCGCGCATCCGGCGACTGCCGCGGTGATTCCGGGCGCGAGCCGTCCGGAACGGATCGCCGAGGATCAGGCCGCGCTGAAGGTCGAGATTCCGGCGGACTTCTGGCGCGAAATGCGCGAACAGGAACTCGTCGCGGCGAATGCGCCGCTGCCGATCGATCGTTGAAAGGAGACCTGCGATGGCACAAGCCCATGCAAGCATCGAGGTGCCGGTCTCGCCGGATACCGTGTGGCAACTGATCGGCGGCTTCGGCTCGCTGCCGGACTGGCTGCCGTATATTCCGGATAGCGAACTGTCCGACGGCGGACGCGTGCGGCGGCTCGCGAATCCGGACGGCGACGCGATCGTCGAGCGGCTCGTCGCATTCGACGATGCGGATCGCAGCTATAGCTATGCGATCCTCCAGGCGCCGTTTCCGGTGACGGGCTATCGCGCGACGCTGCGCGTGCGGGCAACGGACGACGCGGCGCGCGCAAAGGTCGAATGGTCGGGCAGTTTTACGCCGGTCGGCATCAGCGACGATGACGCGAGCCGGTTGTTCCAGCGCATCTACGAGGAAGGGCTCGGTGCGCTTGCGAAGCGGCTGGGCGCGGGCGACTAGAGCGACATGGAACAGGACTGCAAAAAGCAGCCCTGTTCTATCGACTGTGCCGAACACCGTACTCCGTCAATTCGGCGGCGGCGGCAATGACCGGCTGCGCAAATGCAACGCCCCGGCGAGCGGCGATTTCGGTTCGCTGACGAGCGTCGTCACCAGAATGCCGACGAGCGATACGATCACGAGCAGATACGCGGTATGAAGATAAGTGATCTGCCGTTTGTACCGCGCGGTGAACGTCGGCGCGAAGTCCTTCATCCGGCGCGAGAACACGCCGATCGGATTGTGCGAAATCGCGCGATACCGTTCGCTGTTGCGCGCGTAGATGAGCCGCATCGACTCCTCGACGCGGCCCGACTGGATCTGCTCGGTCGTGCGCGACACTTCCTTCACGCGATAATAGAACAACGGCTTCTTCACGAGCCGCACCTCGGACTGCGGATCGAGCAGGCGCACGTAGAACTCCCAGTCCTCGAAGCCGTGAACCATCTCCTCCGAATAACCGCCGGACCGCTCGAACGCGTCACGCCGAAAGACCGCCGAATTCACGAGCATGTTCTGAAGTAGCAGCTTCTCGTACGAATAGTCGGGCAGTCGCCAGATGCGATTCTTCGCGCCGAAGAGACGCGTGCGGCAGTGAACCAGCGTCGCGGCGGGATGCCTGCCGAAGCAGTCCATCACGGATGCCAGGAAGTCCGGGTGGAGCCGGTCGTCGCCGTCGAGCGGCAGGAAGTAGCTGCCCGTCGCATGCGCGAAGCCCAGGTTGCGCGACGCGGCGACGCCGCTGTTCGGCTTGTGGATGTAGCGGAATCGCGGGTCGCTCTGGACGAACGACGCGATGATGTCGGCGGAACCGTCGGTCGAACCGTCGTCCACGACGATGCACTCCCAGTCGCGATAGCCCTGCGCCGCGACCGATTGCAGCGTTTCCCCGATGAATCGTTCCTGGTTGAAGCAGGGAACGACGATTGAAACCTTACCCGTGCTGGACATGTTGTCGTCTGTCTTCGTTTTTTTCCTGCCGGCGCGCGGGCGGTCTGTCCCGTCGATTTTTCTGCTGGCAAGCCCCGTAGCTGCGCATTGTACCGCCGTACCGCCGAGTGATCGCCCGGAATCGGGCTTCGGCTCAACGGCCGCCGCGCGGCGCGATGGCCGCGGTATCCGGCTGGCCGCTTCGCGTCACGGGCTTTTTCTTTCGCCAGGCTTTCACATCCACTGCCGCCCCGCAACGAATGCGACATCGTCATCATGATGGTTTGCATCGGCCCGTGCGTGCATGCGCTCGCGATCCCCGGCTGACGCCGAATGCGGCACGAGCGCGCCAGCCGCTACAATCCCCCGACACCCAATCACCCTCACCCGGAGCCACCATGCCGTACATGATCGAAACGTGGGACAAGCCGAACCATGCACACGTGCGCGAACGCGAGCGGCCCGCGCATCTCGCGTTCCTCGCGCAACACACTGAGAAGCTGCTCGCGTGCGGCCCGAAGCTGAACGACGACGGCCAGGGCGCGCACGGCAGCCTCTATGTGCTCGACGTCGACACGCGCGACGAAGCGGAGCGCTTCATCGCCGCCGATCCGTACGCGCTGGCCGAGCTTTTCGAGCGCGTGTCGGTCGTCCGCTGGCGCAAGGCTTATCTCGACGGCCGCAGCTATCTGTAATCGTTCGCTGTCGTGGCGCCCCGAAACCGGCTCGACGACAGTCCATCGAACAACGACACCAGGCGCACGGCGCAAACGTCCCGCGCAGCGCGCCTGGCAAAGACCCTGGCCCGCTCCCGCCGGCCCGCGATCCTTGCGCTCGCTCACCCTATCCGTTTTGATAGCTAGCCAGTGCCCGCTGCTGTCCTACAGTGCTATCAGAACGACAAGAAACAAACCACTATCGACCGTTGCGGGGCGTCACCATGACATTCGTCGACCAGGAAATCGCGCACATCACGAACGCGATGGCCATCTCGTTGCAGGGGCTCGCGGAAACCGGCGTGCCGGTGCTGCCCGCCGCCTACTGGCGAGAACGCATCCACAAGCTGATGGACGGGAATCATCTGGTGCACGGCCAGCTATGCGCGGTGGACACGCTGCTGCGCCAGCTGGACGGCTTCGAGGCGGTCCAGCGCTGGTCGATGCCGGCCGGCAACGCCGCGTGACCTGATGGACGAAGCGCGCGGCGCAAGCAACCTGCCGCCGCCACGCGCTTGCGACTACATGGATGTAAACGCCTGATCGCGAGCGGCAACCTCGCGGCGCTCAGTGCTGCACGCCCCAGCGGCGCACGGTCAGCCGCTCCAGCGTGTCGAACACCAGATGCTCGACGAGCAGCCCGATCAGGATCACCGCCGCGAGGCCCGCGAACACGCGATCGGTGTAAAGCTCATTACGGTTCTGAAAGATGTACCAGCCGAGGCCGCCATTGCCGCTGCTCGCGCCGAACACCAGTTCCGCCGCGATCAGCGTGCGCCACGCGAACGCCCAGCCGACCCGCAGCCCCGCGAGGATCGACGGCAGCGCGGCCGGCACGAGGATCAGCACGACATGGCGCAGCCCGGTCAGCCCGTAGTTGCGGCCGGTCATCCGCAGCGTCTGCGGCACCGCCTGGAAACCCGAATACGTGTTCAGCGCGAGCGGCCACAGCACCGCATGCACGAGTACGAACAGCAGACTGCCGGTGCCGAGCCCGAACCACAGCAGCGCGAGCGGGAGCAGCGCGATCGACGGCAGCGGGTTGAACATCGCGGTCAGCATCGACAGCAGATCGCGGCCGATGCGCGTCGACACCGCAAGCGACGTCAGCACGAACGCGCACGCGACGCCGAGCAGATAACCGCGCAGCAGCACCGACATCGACACGGCGGTTTTCTGCAACAACTCGCCCGACAGGACGCCCTGCACGAACGCGACCGCGGTCGCGCCGAACGTCGGCAGCAGCAGGTCGTTGTCCATCGCGCGCGCGAGCGCCTCCCATGCGCCGATCAGCACCAGCGCGATCAGCGCCTTGCGCAGCCACGACTGCGATGCGAGCCGCTTCGCGAACGGCAGCGGCGTCTCCACCGCGAGGTCGCCGACCGGCTCCAGCGGCCGCTCGTATTCGGCGCGCACCGGCGGCGTCAGCGGATGAGGCGTGCTCATGACGCGGCTCCCGTTTCCTCGAACAGCAAACGATGAATGTGCGCAACGCTGTCACGGAACGTGTCCTGACCGGCGCTGTCGTGCGTGTATTGATGGCTGTTCAGTTCCGCGCGCACGCGCCCCGGGTGCGGCGACAGCAGCAGGATCCGGTTGCCGACGATCAGCGCCTCCTCGATCGAATGCGTGACGAACAGCAGCGTGAAGCGCACGTCGTCCCACAGGCGCAGCAGTTCCTCCTGCATCTTGCGGCGCGTGAGCGCGTCGAGCGCGGCGAACGGCTCGTCCATCAGCAGCACGCGCGGCTGCATCGCGAGCGCGCGCGCAATTGCGACGCGCTGCTTCATGCCGCCGGACAGCGTATGCGGATAGGCATTCGCAAACGACGCGAGCCCGACCTTCTCCAGATAGTGCAGCGCCAGCCCGTTCGCTTCCGTGCGGCCGAGCTTCTTCGCGACGCGCAGCGGAAATGCCACGTTCTGCAGCACCGTTTTCCACGGCGGCAACTGGTCGAATTCCTGGAACACCACGATCCGGTCCGCCCCCGGCCCGCGCACCGGCTCGCCGCCGAGCGAGATCGTGCCGGACACCGGCGGGATAAACCCCGCGACCGCCTTCAGCAACGTGGACTTGCCGCAGCCCGACGGCCCGAGCAGCACGAAGCGGTCGCCACCGTACACGTCGAAGCTGACGTTGTGCGTCGCGCGCACGATGCGTTCGCGGGTCCGGTATTCGAGGCTCACGCGATCGACCGACAGCAGCCGGCCGCTGGCTGCGGCGGCCGCCGCGGCAGCGGTCGCAGCCGTCGCCGCGGGAACGGTAAGCGGCGTGGAATCGATGAAAGCGGCCGAAGCGGAAGCGCCCATCACTGCGCTCCCGGCCGCGTGTTGCCGGCGATAACTGACGCTATGACTTTCACGATGAGGATATGGCAGACGAAAAACGACACGATACGGCCGCGCCGGGCGTCGCCCAACCAATGTTTCCGCATATTCAATACGCGGCGACGCATAAGCGTCGGTATCGGCTGTCTCGCAACCGATACGTCCGCCGCGACGGCCAAATCGCGGCGGACGCAGTGGGCTTTCAACTTCCCGACGCGGTCGCCGGATCGTCGAAGAAGTAGTCCTTCCACGACTTCGGCTCGTTGCGGATCGCGCCGACCCGATACATGAACTGCGCGAGCGGATATGTATTCTGCGGCGCGACCTTGAACTGCACCTGCGGGTTGCGGATCACCGACAGCAGCAGGTTGCGGTCGGTCTTCGCCTGGTTCACGCGGATGTAGATGTCCGCGGCGGCTTCCGGATTCGCGGCGATGAAGCTCGCCGCATCCGCGAGGCCGTTCACGAACGCGCGATACGTCTTCGGATTCTCGTTGCGGAACTTCTCGGTCGCATACAGCACGGTCGCCGAGCTGGGGCCGCCGAGCACGTCGTACGAGTTCAGCACGATGTGCGCCTTCGGATTGCCGGCCAGTTCCTGCTCCTGGAACGGCGGGTTGCCGAAGTGACCGGTGATCTCGGTGCCGCCCGCGATGATCGCGGCGGTCGCGTCCGGATGCGGGACCGCGACGGTCAGCTTGTCGAGCCGGTCGTATTCCTTGTCGCCCCAGCGTTTCGCGGCGGCGAACTGCAATACGCGCGACTGCACCGACACCGACACGGCCGGCAGCGCGATGCGGTCCTTGTCGGTGAAGTCGGCGATCGTCTTCACGTTCGGATTGTTCGATACGAGGTAATAAGGCAGGTTGCCGAGCGACGCGACGCCCTTCACGTTCTGCCGGCCGTGGGTGCGGTCCCAGATCGTCAAGAGCGGACCGACGCCCGCGCCGGCGATGTCAACCGAGCCGCTCAGCAGCGCGTCGTTGACGGCCGAGCCGCCGGACAGCTTCACCCAGTCCACCTTGATGTCGAGCCCTTCCTTGCGGCCTTCCTTCTCGATCAGTTGCTGGTCGCGCGCGACGTTCAGCAGCAGATACACGATGCCGAACTGTTCGGCCACGCGGATGGTCCCTTCCGCATGCGCATCCGGCGCGACGCCGAGGCCCGCGGCCAGGGTGGACACGGCGAGCAGCGCGGCCGCGAACCGGCGCGCGGCGACGCGGCGGCCAGAGAAAGGTCGAACGGTGGACAGCATCGGGGCTCCAGGGAATTTATCGGGAATGTCGGCGGCGCAGCCGAGCGGACATCCGCGCAGCGCGGCCGGTTCGGGTGTCGGGCGGCTTCGTGGCATCACGCCGCCCGATCGATAGCGGGCAACCTCGCGCGCCAGCGTCTGCGGAATTTACGGTTCGCGCGCGGCGACGGTCAACGAAGCAAATCCGATACGCTTATCTGCTGAAACGATAAACGGCGTGCTGAAGCGACCCGCCCGTTCCGCAGAACCTGCGAACCTTCTTCGATAACCGGTTTCTGTCCGCATCGCTTAGCAACGCACGATAAGTTATTTGCCGGCGCGCAGCCCGCTCCCTACGATGCGAACCGTGTTCCACTCCACACGCACCGCATTCATGATGAAGAAAAGCATTCTCAGCCCGATCCTCGCCACGCTGCTGTTCGGCTTCGGCGTTTCGCTCGTTCAATCGTCGCAGGCCGCGGAGCAGACGATCCGCGTCGGCATCATGTCCGGCGAGGACGAGGACGTCTGGCGCGTGGTCGCGGCGAACGCGGCGAAGCACGGGCTCGCGGTGAAGGTGACGACGTTCTCCGACTACACGCAGCCGAACGAGGCGCTGTCCGGCCGCGATCTCGACGCGAACTCATTCCAGCACAAGCCGTATCTCGACGCGCAGGTGAAGGCGCGCGGCTACCACATCGTGCCGGTGGGTTATACCTACGTGCAGCCGATCGGCCTCTACTCGGTCAAGGTGAAGTCGGTCGCCGACCTGCCGAACGGCGCGACGATCGGCGTGCCGAACGACCCGAGCAACGAAGGGCGCTCGCTGCTTCTGCTGCAGGCGCAGGGTCTCATCACGCTGAGCCCGAACGTCGGCCTGCTGCCGACCGCGCGCGACATCGCGCAGAATCCGAAGAACATCAAGATCAAGGAACTCGACGCGGGCATCGTCGGCCGCGCGATCGGCGACCTGGACGCGGCGGTCGTCAACACGGACTGGGCGATCAAGGCGGGCATCAAGATTCCGCAGCAGCGGATCGCGCAGGAACAGGTGCCCGGCAATCCGTATCGCAACTTCATCGCGGTGAACGAGAAGGATGCGAACGCGCCGTGGGTGCATGCGCTCGTCGAGAGCTATCAGCAGCCCAACGTGGCCGCCGAGATTCTGAGCGTCTATCACGGCGCGACGCTGCCGGCGTGGGATGGGGCGCCGCATTGAGGGTGGCGGCCGACGCTTGCGGCGGCCTGTGTAGCTAACGACGACGGCGCCGGTGTGAACCGGCGCCGTCGTGCATTTTGGGCGGCGTTGTCTCGGGGTGCAGAGCGTACGGCGATTGACGTGCTTAACGGCGTCACGCTCAAACTCCAGGAAACCGGACCTCGAAAACACCGGCCGGAAAAAATTCCGGCCGCGATATCGCTATCGCGGCCAGAACGTACTGCTGTCGATCAGAAGCGGTGCGTCATGCCCACGATCGCCGCGACCTGATGGCTGGTGCTGGACCACGTCGAACCGCTAAGATTCGCAACCGCTGCCTGCCCCGTCGAATCGACCCCCGACGCGCTTTCGTAGAAACCGGTCGCGTACAGCGACGTACGCACGCTCAGCGCGTAGATCACGCCAAGGTTGACCTGGTTGTAGTGGGCGCTGCCGAAGTCGCCGGCGCCGCTGTTATGCGTGTAGATATACGCGCCAGCCAGCGTCAGGGCCGGCGTGAACGCGTACTTCACGTTCAGTTCGCCGGAATTGAACGTCGCGGTGCCGCCGGTGTACTTCGTCGCGTACGGGCTGCCCACCGGATTGACCGAACCGAGGTCCTTGAACTGCGTGTTCGAATACAGCACGGCGATCGTCGCCGGCCCGAGCGCGTACGAACCGCCTGCCGTGAGGATCTGCTGCGCGCCCGCCGAAGCGTAGCCGCCGAAGATCCGGCTCGGCATGTTGTTCGTGCCGCCGGGCGCCGACGTCGGCGTGGACGAGTTGCCCTGGTTGCCGAACGTCGCGTAATACGGATCCTTCGTGTACATGTAGCCCACGCCGAACTTGAACGGACCGTTCGCATACGAAGCCGCGACGTCCCACACCGAGTTCTTCGAGAACTGGCCAGCCTGACCGCCGAAGCTGTACAACAGCCCGACCGTCAGCCCGCGCCACGTCGGGCTCGTGTATTTGAGCGAGTTCTGGATGCGGTTCGACGTATCGACGTTGTCCACGTCGGCGGCGCGCGTGCCGTAGCCGAGACCGGATGCGGCCCAGTCCGCGCCCGAACCGAAGATGCTGTTCGCGTCGTTGCTGGCCGAATACTGGCGGCCCGCGGTCAACGTACCGTAGGTCTTGCTCGACAGCCCGACGAAGGCCTTGCGACCGAACAGCAGGCCACCCTGGCTCATGCCGCCGGTGCCGATCGTGTAGCCGTTTTCGAGCGTGAAGATCGCGCTCAGCCCGCCGCCCAGGTCTTCCGAGCCGCGCAGGCCCCAGCGCGACGAATTCGCGGTGGAAAGCTGATAGACGTGGTCGCCCTTGACGTTGTTGGTATAGAGCAGGCCCGCGTCCGCGACGCCGTACAACGTCACGCTGCTTTGGGCATGCGCGACGCCCGCGAAAGCGCCCAGCGCGAGAACAGCCGCAGTGGTCTTTTTGAGTTTCATCTATTCGGATTTCTTGTAGGTAATACGGTCGCGATAGATAAATCGGCAACCTGACACCCGGCGTCATTTAAATAGATTTTCATCCGGATAATTAATCTGGAATTCCGCCATTCAAATCCCCCGGGACTCGCTGGTCGGTTCGATATCACCCGCTACTCCAAACCATTTAGTGTTGCGAACGAAACTCGACCAGTCCGCGAATGCTAACATGCCAGATATCGTTTTCATTGTGACAGTTTCGCATATTGTTGTGATCTATCCACGCTATTGTTCACGCAACTATCACAATATAAATGTACACATCCGCATCGAAGGCCGACGCTCCTGTCGGAAAAGATGAATCTGGAAATAGGATATAAAAATAATCGAGAAAAGAAATCCACCATCGCATTCATAAATGCAATGGAATGGTGCGCTGGATATTCAAAATCGGGATTTCAGCCAGCCGGACGCCCCAAAACGAGCGCCGCGCCTTTCTCAGAAATCAGTCGAATAAAGCCTGCCGCCAATCCGGTTCGAAACGGCCTGCCCGAAACGGGTCATGCACCGGCCAGACGATCGACGGTGATCTCGTCGATGCGGTCGGTGCAGATCGAATCGACTCCCCATGCCGCCAGTTGGCGCGCACGCTCCAGTTCGTTGACCGTATAGACGAGGATTCTCAACCCTGCCGCCTTGATCCCGGCAACCCGCGCTTCGTCCAGCGCGCGATGATCGACGTGCAGCGAAACGCAATCGAGACTCTCCGTCTGCTCGCGCCAGTCGGGCGGCAACGCACCGAACAGCAGGCCGCGCGGCAGCGCCGGCGCGGCGTCCCGCGCCGCAGCCAGCGCCTGACAGGAAAACGACGACAGTAGCGGCGCGGGCTCGCCGCGTTGCCAAAGAGATGCCGCCTGTTGTGCGACGACCCGGCCTGTCAGCGTCTCGCGACCGGGGCTCGGCTTGATCTCGATGTTCGCCGCCACGCCGAGTTCCAGGCAGGCGCTCGCGACCTGATCGAGGGTCGGCATGATTTCGCGTTCGAAACCCGCGTCGAACCAGCTTCCCGCATCGAGCCGGGCGATCGACGCATAGTCCATCCGCGCCGCCGCACCCTGGCCGTTGCTCGTGCGATCGACGGTATCGTCGTGCAGCAGGAACACGACGTCGTCCGCGGACAGCTTCGCGTCGAACTCCACCATCTTCATCCCGAGTTGCGCGCCGAGCCGGATGCCGGCCAGCGTGTTTTCGGGCGCCAGCGTGCCGCCGCCGCGATGCGCGACGACGCGCGGATACGGCCATGCGGGCGCACGGCCTTTAACGGAGCCAGTCAGCGGTTTCGAGTCGCTCATCACACGCGCAATCCAGTAGTTGAATCGAAGAAGTGCAGACGCTCGGGCGGCAGCGCGATTTCGACCTGCGCGCCGGTCGACGGACGATCGGCCGCCGGCAGACGCCATACGATTTCCTGCTCGCCCAGGCGGCCATGCGCCAGATTATCCGCGCCAAGCAACTCGCATGTTTCCACCGCCAGCGACACCGACGAAACACCGCCGCCCGGCGCGATGTGTTCCGCGCGAATACCCAGCGTGTAATCGCGTCCCGGCTCCAGCCGCGCCACGACGGACGCGCCATGCCCCGCCGCGTCGGCAGACCCGCTTGCTTCGCCAAGCGGCAGACGGGGGCCGCCGGTCGCCGCCTCGAAGAAACGCCGGTCGGCCGAAACGCGGCCTTTCACGAGGTTCATCGCCGGCGAGCCGATGAAGCTCGCAACGAACTCGCTGGCCGGCGCTTCATAAACCTCGCTGGGGACGCCGATCTGCTCGATGTGTCCGCCGTTCATCACGACGATGCGATGCCCGAGCGTCATCGCCTCGATCTGGTCGTGCGTCACGTAAAGACTGGTCGTCCGCAGCCGCTGATGCAGGCGCTGGATCTCGAAGCGCATCTGCACGCGCAGCTTCGCATCGAGATTGGACAGCGGCTCGTCGAACAGAAACACGGCCGGCTCGCGCACGATCGCCCGCCCCATCGCCACCCGCTGGCGCTGGCCGCCGGACAGGTCCCGCGGGCGGCGTTCGAGCAGCTTGTCCAGTTCGAGAATCTTCGCCGCGTTCGCGACCCGCGTGTCGATCGCGCTACGCTCCATGCCCCGGATCTTCAACCCGTAGGCCATGTTCTCCGCGACGTTCATATGCGGATAGAGCGCGTAGTTCTGGAACACCATCGCGATGTCCCGGTCCTTCGGCTCCAGCTTGTTGACGACCCGCCCGCCGATCGAGATCGTGCCGTCGGTCACGCTTTCGAGGCCGGCGACCATCCGCAGCAACGTCGACTTTCCGCAGCCCGACGGACCGACCAGCACGACGAACTCGCCGTCCGCGACGTCGAGATTCACCGCATGCAGCACCGTCGCCTTGCCGTCGTAGCTCTTGCGCACACCGTTGAGCGTCAGCGCCGCCATGGCTTCCTCTTCCGCATCGATCCGACGCCCACCATGAGAATTCCTTTTGCTGTCATTTTTCTGAATCGACCAGGCCGCGAACGAACCACCTCTGCATCGACAGCACGACGACGAGCGGCGGCAGCAGCGCGAGCAGCGTCGCGGCCATCACCCGATGCCATTCGGTCGCGGCATCCCCGCTCGCGATCATGCTCTTGATGCCGATGACCGCCGTCGTCATCGACTGCGAGTTCGTAATCAGGATCGGCCACAGATACTGGTTCCAGCCGTAAATGAACGTGATCACGAAAAGCGCCGCGATGTTCGTTTTCGAAAGCGGCAGCACCACGTCCACGAAGAAGCGCATCGCGCCCGCCCCGTCGATGCGCGCGGCTTCCATCAGTTCGTCCGGCAACGTGAGGAAGAACTGGCGGAACAGGAACGTCGCCGTCGCCGATGCGGTCAGCGGCAGCGTCAGCCCCGCATAGGTGTTCGACAGGTGCAGCGTGGACACGACCTGCACCGTCGGGAAGATCCTCACTTCGACCGGCAGCATCAGCGTCGAGAAAATCACCCAGAACGACACCGTGCGAAACGGAAAGCGGAAAAAGACGATCGCATACGCCGAGATGATCGAAACGGCAATCTTGCCGACCGAAATCACGAGCGCCATGATCACGCTGTTGAGCAGCATCCGCCCGAACGGCGCGGCCGCCGTTCCGCTGCCGTGCGTCCATACCGCGACCACGTTCTCGATCAGGTGCGTGCTCGGGACCAGATGCAGCGGCACGGTGAACACTTCCGCCTCGTTCATCGACGCGGCGCAGAACGCGACGTACACCGGAAATACGATGATCGCGATGCCGGCAATCAGCATCGCATGACAGAACAGATCGAAGCCGCGACGATTTTCGATCATGAGTATTTCACCTTGCGCTCGACGAAGCGGAACTGCACGACAGTCAGCCCGACGACGACGAACATCATCACGATCGACTGCGCGCCCGAACTGCCGATGTCGAGCCCCTGAAAACCTTCCGTGAAAATCTTGTAGACCAGCGTCCTGGTTGACTGCCCCGGACCGCCGCCGGTCGCCGCGTCGATGACCGGCAGCGTGTCGAAAAACGCGTAGACGAGGTTCACGACCAGCAGAAAAAAACTGACCGGCGACAGCAACGGCAATGCAATGCCGAAGAAGCGCCGCACGGGTCCCGCGCCGTCGATCGCGGCCGCTTCCATCAGCGAGCGCGGAATGGCCTGCAGGCCCGCGTAGAAAAACAGGAAGTTATAGCTGATCTGCTTCCAGACCGACGCCAGCACGATGAGCGTCATGGCCTGGCCGCCGTTCAGCGCGTGATTCCAGCTAATGCCGACCTTCGCCAGCGCGAACGTGACGATGCCGATGCTGGGGTTGAACAGGAACGCCCACAGCACGGCCGCAATCGCCGGCGCGACCGCATACGGCCAGATCAGCAGCGTCCGGTAGATGAATTTGCCGCGCGTGACACGGTCGGCCATCGCTGCGAGAAACAGCGACACGACGAGGCCGATCACCGTCACGAGCGAGCTGAACACCACCGTCGTGCGAAACACGTCGAGGTACAGCGGATCCGCGAACAGGCTCTTGAAGTTCGCAAGCCCCACGAACTCGGATGAAATGCCGAACGCATCCTGGGACGACATCGACTGCCACAGCGCCACGCCTGCCGGCCACAGAAAAAAGACGGCCGTGATCGCCAGTTGCGGGGCGATCAGCAGGTAAGGCAGCCACCCCGCGCCAAAATTCGTTCGACGTTCCATCGGATCGCGCGCTCCTAGTTCGCCGTCTTCTCGAAGCGGCGCAGGAGTTCGTTACCGCGCGTGTTCGCGTCGTCGAGCGCCTGCTGCGGGGTCTTCTTGCTGGCCCAGACCTGTTCCAGCTCCTCGTCGACGACCGTGCGAATCTGCGGCATGTAGCCGAGACGCAGCCCGCGCGTGAACGGCAGCGGCGGCTTGTTCAGCATCTGCCTGATCGCCGTTTCCGAGCCGACGTTCGCATCGTAGAACCCTTGCTGACGCGTCAGGTCGTAAGCGGCCTTCGTCACCGGCAGATAACCCGTGTCCTGGTGCCACTTCGCCATCACCGGCGCCGACGTCAGGTACGACAGGAATTGCGCCACGCCCTTATACGTATCGGCGTTCTTGCCGCCCAGCACCCAGAGGCTCGCGCCGCCGATGATCGCGTTCTGCGGCGCACCCTTGACGCTCGGGTCGTACGGCATCATGCCGGTGCCGAACTGGAACTTCGCATATTTCTGGATGTTCGCCAGCGCGCCGGACGACGCCATCAGGATGCCGCAGTCGCCGCTGTAGAACTTCGCGTTCGCTTCGTCCTTGCGGCCGACATACGTGAACGTGCCTTTGCCGACCATGTTTTGCAGAAACGCGATGTGCGCGACCTGTAGCGGCTTGTTGATTTCGAGCTGCGCGTCGGTGCCGTCGAAGCCGTTGTTGCGCGTCGAAATCGGCGCGGCATGCCACGCGCTGTAGTTTTCGATCTGGATCCAGCCCTGCCAGCCCGTGGTGAATCCGCAGACCGCGCCGGACGCCTTCAGCTTCGCCGCGTCGTCGGCGACTTCGGCCCACGTCTTCGGCGGCGTCGCGGGATCGAGACCGGCTTTTTTGAACGCATCCTTGTTGTAGTAGAGCACCGGCGTCGAGCTGTTGAACGGCATCGACACAAGGTGGCCGGTCTTCGCGTCGCTGTAGTAGCTCGCGATCGTCGGCACGAATGCCTTCTCGTCGAACGGCACGCCTGCCTTTTTCATCACGTCGTACACCGGCACGATCGCCTGCTTCGCCTGCATCATCGTCGCGGTGCCGACTTCATAGACCTGCAGGATCGCCGGCGCGTCGCCGCTGCGATAGGCAGCGATGCCGGCTGCCATCGTCTGGTCGTACGAGCCCTTGAAGACCGGAACTATCCTGTACTGGCTTTGCGACGCGTTGAACTGCGTGGCGATGTCGTTCACGCGCTCACCGAGCTGGCCTTCCATCGCATGCCAGAACTGGATTTCAGTCGCCGCATGAGCGCCCTGCATCAGCCCCGCCAACATCAGCGCCGCCGACGCCGCCCGCAAGGACATCCTCACCCCGCCGTTCCGCTTGTTCTCTCTTTTCATGGAATTCCCTTCGTTCTTCAGAGTTCTAAAAATTTCGCAACGCGGAGCCCACGGATCGTCTGTCTGCACGACGATTGCAGCGCCCTCCCCAAGGCATGCAATCTCTGCGGCGCTGCCCGGTTCAGAACGGTTTCACCTGACCGACGACGTCGTTCTCATCCACCGCGATAAGTGCCATTGCGCGAACAACGAATGTTCAGGCGGCACAAGTTACATAACGTCTATTTCATCGGCGTGACAATCGGCACTTAATCGGCACGTTTTTCCATGTCAATAATTTGTTGAACTATCTATTTTTTACATGGAATATTATCCTGCCGTAATCCGGCAGATATCCGCGTCCAATCGACACAAAACAGTTGGCGCGCAATGCGCACCGACAACACGGCCCCGTGTCGTCAAGAACCCTGAACAAGACGACGCGCGCTATTGTTCAATGCGTGGCGGAAGCGTCAGCGCTGGCAAACCAGCGGTCGAGCGCCGCCGTCGCCGAACCGAGCCTTCCCGCTTCGACACGCAACCCGAGTTTCGTGCGTCGCCACAGCACGTCGTCCGCGCAGGTTGCCCATTCGACGTCGCGCAGATAACGCAACTCCGCTTCGTGCATGCCGGCGGCGATCTCCGCGCCGAGATCGTCGATGGACTTCGCATCGCCGATCACACGACTCGCACGCGTGCCGTAAGCTCGCGCATAACGACGCGCGAGCACGGCGGGCAGCCACGGATAACGGCGCGCGAACCCGTCGGCAAACGGCTCGAAACGCCCACTGTCTATGTCTCCGCCCGGCAGCGGCTTGCCTGCCGTCCATGGTCCAGCGGACTGGCCGAGCGCGTGGCACAGCAGACCGCATGCCTCTTCCGCGAGCTTGCGAAACGTCGTGATCTTGCCGCCGAACACGGATAACAGCGGCGCACCGTCGCTGTCGTCCAGTTCGAGGCGATAGTCGCGCGTAATCGCGGACGGATTGCCGGTGTCCTCGCCTTCGAGCAGCGGACGCACGCCGGAATAACTCCAATGCACGTCGGCGGGTGAAACCTTGCGCCTGAAATAGCGGTTCACCGAGTCGCACAAATAACGCGTCTCGTCGTCCGATATCGCAACCTGCTGCGGATCGCCGGTGAATTCGGCGTCGGTCGTCCCGATCAGCGTGTAATCCTGCTCGTACGGAATCACGAAAATGATCCGCCTGTCGGGATTCTGGAAAATGTACGCGTGATCGTGATCGAACAGACGCTTCGTGACGATGTGACTGCCCTTCACGAGACGCACGCCATGATGCACGTCCTGACCCAGCGCGCCGCCCAATACTTCGCCGACCCACGGACCAGCCGCATTCGCCAGCGCGCGGGCGCGCACGGCGATGATCGAACCGTCCGCGCGACGCATCTGCGCGAGCCATTCGCCGTTCACCCGCTTTGCGCTCACGAGCTTCGTGCGCGTGTGGACCGTCGCGCCGCGCTCCTTCGCATCGAGCGCATTCAGCACGACGAGGCGCGCATCGTCGACCCAGCCGTCCGAATAAACGAACCCGCGCATGATCGTGTCGACCAGCGGCGCGCCCGACTCGTGGCGGCGCATGTCGATCGCGCGCGACCCGCGCAGCAGCTCGCGCTTCGCGAGGTGGTCATATAGAAAGAGCCCGACGCGGATCAGCCACGCCGGTCGCCGGTTCGGCACGTACGGCATCACGAACCGCAGCGGATGCATGATGTGCGGCGCCATTCGCAGCAACGTCTCGCGCTCCTGCAACGCCTTGCGCACGAGACCGAACTCCCGGTACTCCAGATAGCGCAGCCCGCCGTGAATCAGCTTGGTGCTGGCCGACGACGTGTGCGACGCGAGATCGTCCTGTTCGCAAAGGAACACGGACAGCCCGCGCCCGGCCGCATCCCGCGCGATGCCCGCGCCGTTGATCCCGCCGCCGACGACAAGCAAATCGTAATGATTCTGTTCGGTCATCTGCGGTGCCGGGAGGTGTTCGGAAAAGCCAGAAATGTGCGAATTCGAACTTTAATGAACGAAATCGAAAAAGTAAAGTTCGTTCGGAAGGGAAGCGAAGCGGGGGTATTGCCGGTGCGAAGGGTCGTTCGAGGCAACCGGCCAGGCGGGCAGCCAGGCACGATCGTGCGGCCGCGTTGGCGTAGCGGCAATGAAGGAAAGCCAGGGAGGAAAGCGGCCGAAACCGAAAGACGCCCGAGATAGCGCAACACGCGGCCCGGCTCAACGAGCCGGAACCGGAGCTAGTCCGCGACGTACACCTGCGTATTCGCTGCCGCCGCGGTTTCCGTCATCTCGGTCGGCAGCGGTTTGTCGGTGAACAGCGCATGAATCTGGTTCAGATGCCCCTGGCGAACCAGCGCCGGCCGGCCGAACTTCGAATGATCGGCGACCAGATAAACGAGCCGCGCATGCTCGATGATCGCCTCCGCAACGCGAACCTCGCGCGTATCGAAGTCGCGCAGCGTGCCGTCCGCCTCGATCGCGGACGTGCCGATGATCGCGTAGTCGACCTTGAACTGGCGAATGAAGTCGATCGCCAGTTCGCCGACGATCCCCTTGTCCCACGGCCGCACGATACCGCCTGTAATCAGCACCTCGCATTCGGGGTAGCCGCTCATCATGTTCGCGACGTTCAGATTGTTCGTGATTACGCGCAGGCCGCGATGATGACCCAGCGCGCGCGCCACTTCCTCGGTCGTCGTGCCGAGATTGATGAACAGCGAGGCCTGATCCGGGATATACGACGCGACCAGCGTCGCGATGCGCCGCTTCTCTTCATGGAACATCCGCTGGCGCGCGGTGTACGACACGTTTTCGGAACTTGTCGGCAGCGTCGCGCCGCCGTGATAGCGCCGCAGCAGGCCCTGATCCGCAAGCTGGTTCACGTCGCGGCGAACGGTCTGCGGCGTGACGTCGAAGTGCGACGCAAGATCGTCGATGGTCACGAAGCCTTCGCGCTGCACCCATTCGATCAGTTCCTGCTGGCGGGCATTCAGGGTGAAGCGGGGGTCTCGGGCCATGATCCGGTTCGGAAGTTCGGAAAGAAGCGGCCCCTATTGTAAGCGGTGTTCGAACGAACCGTGCGGGACAGACCCATCCGGACAAGCCCTTGCCCGGACCCGCGCGCACTACGGGAAAGAGCGGGTGGAACAGATGAAACGAGGCTGGAGACGGCGCCCACCTCGACGTGAACGACTTAAAGCAAAACGGGACGACAACCCTCACGGCCTGCCGTCCCGCGTGTTCGAACGAACAATCGCTATCAGCCCAGTTGGACCGGCACCGACATCTGCGCGCCGTCGCGTGCGATCACGATCGACACGCGGCCGCGCGAACCGGCAATCATCTGCCGCAACTCGTCGACGCTGCTCACCGCCGTGTCGTTCACGCCGACGATGATGTCGCCCGGTTGCAGCCCCGCGCGCGCCGCCGGTCCCTGAACCTGTTCGATCAGCAGACCCGAATCCACGCCGGCCTGTTGCAGTTCGTCGTCCGTCAACGGCCGCACCGCGACCCCCAGCTTCGCCGGCGCCGCATGCGGACGCGGCTCGGCGCCCGCTGCGCGCTGCGCCGACGACTGCGCGGTCCCGACCGTCAGCGTCAGCTTCTTCTGCGCGCCGTGGCGCCAGATCTCGATCGGCACGTCAGCGCCCGGCGTCAGTTGCATCACGCGCGACGGCAGTTCGTTCGCATCCGTCACCGGCTGTCCGTTCAGCGACAGGATCACGTCGCCGTTCTGGACGCCCGCGGCGGCGGCAGGACCATCGGGATCGACGGAGCCGACCAGCGCGCCGCGCGGCGTATCGAGACCGAGCGACTTCGCCGCGTCCTGATCGAGCGACTGCACGCCGACGCCGATGCGGCCGCGGCTCACCGAACCATGCTTCACCAGTTGATCCTTCACGTGCATCGCTTCGTCGATCGGGATCGCGAACGACAGCCCCTGGAAACCGCCGGTGCGCGAATAGATCATCGAGTTGATGCCGATGACCTCGCCCTTCAGGTTGAACAGCGGGCCGCCCGAGTTGCCGGGATTGACCGGCACGTCGGTCTGGATGAACGGCGTCGCCGCGTCGTCGGACATCGTGCGCGCCTTCGCGCTGATGATCCCCGACGTGACCGTGCTGTCGAGCCCGTACGGCGAGCCGATCGCAACGACCCACTCGCCGACCTTGCTCTGCGACGGATCGCCGATCTTCACGGTCGGCAGACTGTCCGCGTCGATCTTGAGCACCGCGACGTCGGTCGTCTTGTCCGCGCCGACCACCGTCGCATGGAACGACCGTTTGTCCGCGAGCCTGACCGTCACTTCGTCCGCGCCGTCGACGACGTGGCAGTTGGTCAGGATGTAGCCGTCGCTGCTGATGATGAAGCCCGAGCCGAGCGCCGAACTCGGCTGATCGCTGCCGTCGGCGGACTGGCCTCCCAGATGCTTCACGCGGATGTTGACGACCGCCGGCCCGTAGGCGGACACGATCGCGGAGAAGTCCGGCGTCCCGGAAGGGGCGACGGACGGGGCTGCGGACGGCACCTGCGCGGCGACCGGCTCCAGGCCCTGCACGATCGGCTGTCCGCCGACGGCGTTATGATGCCCGGCCGCATACGCGCCGAGAACCGCTACCGCGAAGCCGGCGACCACCACGCCGCGCGACCGAGTCTTTGCTTCCATAGTGCTCGTGCAACCCTTCAGTTTCAGGAAGGCGTACGGTACGTGCGGGCGCTTAAAGGAATCTTAAACATTCGATTTTGCGGATCGACAGCCGTCATCGTACTTTCCCCAGGTTGCGAAACGCGCGTTGTCTCCCCGATCAATCGACTCGTGGATCGGGCAACGATCGTCGCGCACGAACAAATAAACGGCACCCGAAATCGCGCCAGCACCGCCCGCGCTCATTCATTGTGATTCGAATGAATCGGCATACCGCCCACGTCCGGCTCGCAACCGCACCCACGCCGACACCGATCATCGAAATCGAAATCGAAAGCCGTTACGTTTTGTTACCCATCCGTCGGCTAGCTGACGTCCGGCTTAACCGGGTTGACATGATGCGTCCCTAACCTTCTGAGAAGGATGCGAACGACGGCCCCAATCGTCTCCCGCACAACGATTCTCATTTTTCCATCTGCCACTACCCGCCATGCTCAAGAGACCGATCCTTCTCTTCGCGTTGCCCGTCGTACTGTGCATCACGCTGTCCGCCTGCGGCGGCGACGACACCGTCGCCGCTTCGTCGAACGCGCAGCAGGACAGCGGCGTGACGAACAGCGCGCCGTCCGGCCTGCGCTCCGCGCCGTGAAAACAGAAAACAGCCCCGTATCCCTTCTCGCTCACCAGGACCCACAATGACCGTCAACAACAACCGTCGCAGCTTCCTGATCAAGTCGGCGCAAGCCACGAGCGCCGCCGCGGCCCTGTCGATGCTTCCGCCGTCGATCCGCAAGGCCTTCGCGATTCCCGCGCATCATCGCAAAGGCACGATCGAGGACGTCGAGCACATCGTCGTGTTCACGCAGGAGAACCGCTCGTTCGACCATTACTTCGGCGCGATGCGTGGCGTGCGCGGCTTCGGCGACCGCTTCCCGATCCCCGTGCCGAACGTCTCCAATCTCACGGGCAAGACGGTCTGGTATCAGCGTTTCGACGGCGGCACGCCGGCGATCCTGTCGCCGCAGCACAACGACACCGGCGCGAACTTCAGCCTGATCCGGACCGCCGACACGCCGCATCTGTATCCGGACGCGCAGGGCGCATGGGACGGCGGGCGCATGAGCAACTGGCCGCAGTACAAGAAAAACGCGTCGATGGTCTATTACACGGACCAGGACATCCCGTTCCAGTACGCGCTCGCGAATGCGTTCACGATCTGCGACCACAACCACTGCTCGTTCACCGGCGGCACGAACCCGAACCGCTGCTACATCTACACCGGCACGAACCACGGCCGCGACAACCCGAACAAACCAGGCGTCTACAACGGCCCGGCGCTCGACAACAGCTACAACAACATCGCGAACGGCCCGATCGCCGAAGGTTATACGTGGACGACCTATGCGGAGCGCCTGCAGGCGGCCGGCATCACGTGGCAGGTGTACAAGCCGTCGACCGAGGACTATTCGCTGAACTCGCTGCTCGGCTTCAAGAACTTCCGCGACGCGAACGCCGCGAGCCCCGCGACCCGCACGCAGTGGCAGCAGCAGTTGTATGCGCGCGGCATCCAGACGCGCGAGCTGTCCGACCTGAAGGCCGACGTGATGGCCGGCACGCTGCCGCAGGTGTCGTGGATCTGCGCGACGTCGTCAGGCTCAGAGCACCCGAGCGCATCGAGCCCGCTGCAAGGGGCGAACTACATCGCGGAAGTGCTCGACGCGCTGACCGCGAATCCGGACGTGTGGAGCAAGACGGTGCTGCTGCTGCACTTCGACGAGAACGACGGCTTCTTCGACCACGTGCCGCCGCCCGCGCCGCCGTCGTATTCGACGTACGACCCGAACCCGGCGCGCGCGCAGTTCGCCGGCGCATCGACGGTCAATCCGTTCGACGACTATCTCGGCGACGACGTCGGCGGCATCACGTCGACGCTGCCGTACGTGCATCATCCGTACGGAATGGGGCCGCGCGTGCCGATGTACGTCGTGTCGCCGTGGAGCCGCGGCGGCTGGGTGAACTCGCAGGTGTTCGACCACACATCGACGATCCGCTTCATCGAGAAACGCTTCGGCGTGTTCGAGCCGAACATCAGCCCGTGGCGTCGCGCGGTGGCCGGCGACCTGACGTCGTGCTTCGACTTCAGGAACCCGAACAACGACAGTGTGATGTCGCTGCTGCCGCCGACCGCCGATCTCGACGCGAAGAGCCGCACGCTGACGAAAACCACGACGCCGGTCACGCCGGCCGAACCGTCGCTGCCGGTGCAGGAAACCGGCGTGCGCCGCTCGCGCGCGCTGCCGTACGAACTGCATACGAGCGCGCGGGTGCCGCTCGGCGGCGGCGACGTCGAACTGATCTTCGCGAACAGCGGCGACGTCGCCGCCGTGTTCCACGTGTACGACCGCAACCATCTGGACGCGCTGCCGCGCCGCTACACCGTCGAGCCGGGCAAGCAGTTGAGCGGCCACTGGGACGTCACCGCCGACAACGGCGCGTATGACCTGTGGGTGCTCGGCCCGGCCGGTTATCACCGGCATTTCACCGGCCGGCGCGCGGTCGCCGGCGCGAATCCGGAAGTGCAGGTCGCGTACGATCCGAACAACGGCAATCTGTATCTGAAGGTGCACAACACCGGTTTCGCGCCGGTCGAGGTGACCGTCACCGCGAACGCGTATTTCGACCACAAGCCGTGGACCGCGCGCGTCGAGCCGCGCGGCGAAACGATCATGCACTGGCCGCTCCAGCAGTCGGGCCACTGGTACGACTTCACGCTGACCGCGAAGGGCTTGCCGGGCTACACGCGCCGCTTCGCGGGCCGCGTCGAGACGGGCAAGGACGGCATCTCGGATCCGGCGCTGGGCGGCAACGCGATCGGCAACCAGTTGAAGGTCAGCGCGTAAAGGCAGTTATCCGAAACGATGCGGCCGGCGCCGCGTCGGCCGTGCCTGCGCACGGTCCGGCGCGAAGCCGGCCGCGTTGTATTGCATTGCGTTCGCGGAAACCGCCAGCGTCACGCGTGCGAACTGACGCTCACCCCGCGCACCCACGTTTCCAGTTGATCCGCCGGCATCGGCCGCCCGAGCAGATACCCCTGCAACACCGGGCATCCATGGTCGAGCAGGAATTGCCGCTGCGTGTCGGTCTCCACCCCTTCGGCGACCACCTTCATCCGCAACATCTCGCCAATGCGCAGCACCGTCGCGGTCAGCGCACGCGCCGAGTCGCTGTGATCGAGGTCGCGCACGAAGCTGCGGTCGAGCTTCAGTTCGTCGAGCGGCAGCTTGTGCAGCACGCCGAGGCTCGAATATCCGGTGCCGAAATCGTCCATCGACAGTTTCACGCCGAGCCGGTGCAGATCCGCGATCATCGACGCGACCATCGGCTCGTCGCTCAGCATCACGCTCTCGGTCATTTCGAGCGTCAGGTCGCGCGGTTGCAGCCCGTGGGCCAGCAGCGTGCGCGCGACCCGATCCGCGAGCATGCAGTCGCGGAAATCGCTCGCGGACAGGTTGATCGAAATGCGCGGGATATCGACGCCGCGCGCGCGCCAGTCCGCGAGTTGCCGGCACGCCTGCTCCATCACCCAGTTGTCCAGTTCGCCGATCAGCCCGCATTCCTCGGCCAGCACGACGAAACGCGCCGGCGACACCGCGCCGAGCGTCGGATGCTGCCAGCGCAGCAGCGCCTCGACGCCGTCGAGTTCCTGCGCGTTCGCGCCGCCGAACTGCGGCTGATAGCACAGCGTCAGCAGATCGCGTTGCAGCGCGACGCGCAGGTCCGCTTCCAGCAGCGCCTGCTCCTGCACGTAGCGGTTCATCTCCGCGCGAAAGAAGCTGTAGCCGCCCGGCCCCTGGCCCTTCGAGTGATACATGGCGATGTCCGCGTGGCGCAGCAGCGTTTCGACGTCCGGGCCATCGACCGGGAACATCGCGATGCCGACGCTCGCGCTCGCGTGGATCGTCGCACTGCCCACGACGACCGGCTGCGCGATCGCCGCCAACAGCCGCTCGGCGACGTTCTGCGCCTGCTGCGGGCCGCAGTGCGGCAGGATCGCGACGAACTCGTCGCCGGCGAGGCGGCCGAGCAGATCGCCTTCGCGCAGCACCGACTTGAAGCGGCGGCCGGTCTCGCACAGCACCTCGTCGCCGGTCGCGTGGCCGCGCGTATCGTTCACGCGCTTGAAACGGTCGAGGTCGATGAACACCAGTGCGAGATCCCAGCCGTCGTTGCGCGCGTCCTTCAGCAGCCCTTCGGCCTCGGCTTCGAGCATCGTGCGGTTCGGCAGGCCGGTCAGCGTGTCGCGAAACGCAAGCTGATGGATGCGCGCGCGGGTCCGTTCGCGTTCGAGCAGCAGCGCGCACAGGCTGAGGCCGATTTCGACGAGGCTCTGATGGAACGCGACCGGGCCGTGATGATCGCGGTAGTAGAAAGCAAACGTGCCGAGCACCGTGCCGTCGGTGCCTTTCACCGGATACGACCAGCACGCGGCCAGCCCGAGCGGCTGCACGAGATCGCGGTAGGCGGTCCATAGCGGATCGGTCGCGATGTCGGTGACGGCGACCGGCTCGCCGCGCCACGCGGCGGTTCCGCACGAGCCCGCGCACGGGCCGATCGGCTCGCCGTCCATCAGCCGCGTGACCGATTGCGGCAGGCGCGGCGCGGCGAGCGTGAAGAGCCGCCCTTCCGCGTCGACGCGCAGGAACGACGCCGTCACCTCCGGCGCGATCCGCTCGACCTCGACGCACAGGATCCGCGCGACCTCGGCGGCCGGCAATTCGCGCGCCATCGCGTCGAGCACCTTCTGCTGAAGCTCCTCGTGCATCTTGGTCAGCGTGATGTCGGTGAGCACCGCGAGCACGTTGACCGGCTGGTTCGCGTCGTCGCGCACGACGGTCATGCCGATGCACAGCCAGATCGGCCGGCCGGCCTTCGTGTACAGCAGCACGTCATGGCGAAACGCATCGACGAGCGGCTGCCGCTCCGCGATCCGGTGCAACTGCTCGACCGCGTCGGCGTCGGTGTGCAGGCCGACGAACGATTCGAACAGCCGCCGTCCGGCAACTTCGTCCAGTTCGTAACCGAGCATCTTCGTGATCGCCGCGTTCACGAACGAAATGCGCCCGTCGAGGCCCGCGACGATCACGCCGTTGTCGCTGCTGTTCACGACCATCGCAAGGCGCAGCCACTCGTCGCGCTGGCGCTGCTGGTCGGTCACGTCCTTCACGAACGCCGCGCGAAAGCGCCGGCCGGCCACGTCGAATTCGCAGACCGACAGCGCGCCCTGGCGGATCGCGCCGTCCGGACGCTCGATCGGCACGTCGGTCGCGCTCGCGCCGAGCCCGTCGATATGCTCCGGCAAGACCGCGAGCGCCGCGTGGCCCGCGAGATCGGCCGGCACGCGTTCGCCGGATGCGCGAAACCCCTGCGGAAACAGCGCGCCCGCGTGACGCCCCTGCACCGCGGAAGCGGTCAGCCCCCACAGGACCTCGGCCGCCGGATTGATGAAACCGACCTCGTCGTGCTCGTCGACGAGCACGACGGCGTCCGGCACCTGCGCCAGAACCTGGACAAGAATTTCGGCTGCGTCCGCATTGCTCATGTCTTCGCCCGCCTTTTCGGTGTTGCCGCCGGACCGCGGAACCACGCCCGCGAAGGTTCGCATCGGCCGCGCACCGCCACCGGCGCGGGCCACTGAACGAGAATAGCGCAGCCATTGCCGGAACACTATGCCGGAAGCCGCGCGCGAATGTGCGGAACCCGCCGTTCGCGCGACGTATAGGGCCGGCGCAGCTTCCGTGCTCGACGGGAAGGATGCCGAAACGCGCAACGAAACCCGCCCGGTTCCGGCCACCGAAGGCCATTCGAAAGGTCGCCGCCGATCGAGCCCGCCGATCGAGCCCGCCGATCGAGCCCGCCGATCGAGCCCGCCGATCGAGCCCGCCGATCGAGCCCGCCGATCAAAACCCACCGATCAAAACCCGCCGCCGCAAAAACCACCGCCGCAAAAACCGCTCAACGGTCCGCACGCGCCGCCGCCGGCGCGCCGCTGCCCGGATCGTCGATCCGCCAGCCGCCGCCCATCGCGCGAAACAGCGCGACTTGCGCCTGCACCTCGGCCGCCTGGTCGCGCACCTGCGCGGACCGGCTTTCGAGCAGCGCGACCCGCGCGTCGTCCACCTCGGCGCGCCCCGCGTCGCCGACCGCCAGCCGCCGCGTCACCTTGTGCAGCGCCGTCTCGCGTTCGGCCACTTCCGCGTCGCGCATCCGCCGCTGCGCGGTCTGCCGGTTCAGCCGCGCGAGCGCCCGCTCGACGTCGTACAGCGCCGCGAGCGCCGTCCGCTCGTACGCCTGCAACGCCTGGTTCGCGCGCGCGTCGGACAGCTCGATCTGCGAGCGCCGCGCGCCGAAGTCGATCAGCGGCAGCGCCGCGCCCGCGCCGAACAGCCAGAACGTGCTCGGCCCGATCGCCTGGCCGGCGAGATCGAGCCCGTTGCGCGCGAGCAGCGCGCTCAGCGAGAACGTCGGCCAGTAGTTGAGCCGCGCGACGTCCGACTGCGCGATGCTCGCGCGCAGCCGCGCCTCGGCGGCGATCAGGTCCGGCCGGCGCATCATCAGGTCGACCGGCTGCCCCGGCCCGATCGCCGGCAGCGCCGCCGGCAACCCCGCATCGCCGGCGAGCAGGTCGCCGAACGCGCCCGGCTGCTGCGCGCACAGGTTCTCCAGTCCGAGCCTTGCCTGCGTGATCGCCGCGTCGATTTCCTGCTGCCGCGCGCCGACCTGCGCGAGCGCCGCCTGCGCGACGTTGATGCTCGTGCTCAGCACGACGCCGGCCGTATAGCTCCTGCCCGCGATCGCGACGAAGTCGCGCGCGATCGCCTCGCTCTGCGCGAGCAGCGCGCGCTGCCGGACCAGCGCGCGATACGTGACGTACAGATCGGCGACCGCCGACGCGACCGCGAGCCGGACCGCCTGCGCGTCGCCGGCGGCGGCCGTCGCGAGCGAGCGCGTCGCGGCAAGCCGCGCGCGATTGCGGCCGAACACGTCGACCTCCCATTGCGCCTGCACGCCGACGCGCCACATCTGCACGGTCAGGTCGTTCACGCCGAGCAGCTGCTGCAACTCCAGTTCCGTTTCGCCGCCGTGATAACGCAACCCCTCGACGCCCGCGCCGACCATCGGAAAAAGCTGCGAGCGCGCGGCGACGATCGTCGCGCGCGCCTCGTCGAGCCGCGTCGCCGCGAGGCGGATGTCGTGGTTCTGCGCGAGCGCGAGCGTCACCAGCTGCGTGAGCGTGCCGTCGTGGTAGAGCGTCCACCATTCGGCCAGTTGCGCGTCGCTTTCGACCGGCGTCGCGGCCTGGGCCGCGTCGGCTTCCGCGAACTTCGGCGGCAGCGGCTGCGCCGAATCGAGCCGCAATGGCCGGTAGCAGCCGGACACGAGCAGCGCCGCAAGCACGCACGCGGCGGCGGCACGCGCGGCCGCGCGAGCGCCGCCGGGTCCGCGTCCGCACCGCCGTCTGGGTGCAAGTGCCGGTGCGGGGCCACGTCCACGCCCCGGCCCGCGGGCACATCCGCATCGATCACCGGTTCTCACGCCCGTCTCCCGCCGGCGCGGCGTCGCCGCTCTCCGTGTCGCGAATCGAGAAGAACTGCGCATACAGCGCCGGCACCGCCACCATCGTCAGCACGGTCGCGAACGCGAGGCCCGCCATCATCGTGATCGCCATGTCGCGAAAGAACGGGTCCCACAGCAGCGGCACCATCCCGAGTATCGTCGTGCCGGCCGCGAGGCCGACCGGCCGCAGCCGGCTCATCGAGCCGTCGACCACCGCCCGCATCCGCGGCACGCCCGCCGCGATCTGCGCGTCGAGTTCCTGCACCAGCACCACGCCGTTCTTGATCATCATGCCGACGAGGCTCAACAGCCCGAGCAGCGCCATGAAGCCGAACTCGCCGCGAAACACCAGCAGCCCGAACGTCACGCCGATGATCGCCATCGGCAGCACCACCAGCACGACGAGCGCCGACCTCACGCGCGCGAACATGAACAGCACGATCAGCACCATCGCGGTGAAGCCGATCGGCAACTGGCGAAACAGGCTCGCCTGCGCCTGCGCGGACGATTCGTGCTCGCCGCCCCATTCCGCGCGATAGCCGGGCGGCAGCGCAATCGCCTCGACGGCGCCGCGCACGCGCTCGAACACAGCGACGCTGTTGCGCCCGTACTCGACGCCCGCGCGCACGGTCAGCGTGCGGATGCGCTCGCGGCGCGCGATCGCGCCTTCGTCGGTGCGGATCGCGAAACCGTCGATCACGTCCGCGAGCGGCAGATACCGGCGCTGCGTCGCGCTGAACACCTGCAGCCCCGCGAGCCGGTCGGTGCCGCGCGCGGCCGTCGGCTCGCCGAGCACGACCGGGATGATCTGGTCGTCCTCGCGGAACACGCCGACCGGCAGCCCTTCGGTCGCATAAGCGAGCACGTCGCTGAACTGCCGCCGCGTGACGCCCGCGTTGCGCGCGCGCACGTCGTCGAACACCGGCTCGACCTCGTCAACCGGCGTTTCCCAGTCGTCGCGCACGAGGTCGATCTCGCGGTCCGCGCGCAGCGCGGCTTCCGTCTGTTCGGCCAGATGGCGCAGCACCGCCGGGTCCGGGCCGCTGAAGCGCACCTGGATCGGCTCGCCGCTCGCCGGGCCGAAACTCGGCCGCGACACGCTCCACAGCGCCTCCGGATGCTCGCGGCGCAGCCTCTCGACGAGCGGCGGCACCAGCGGATCGATGTCCGCCGCGCTGTGCGTCGTCACGATGAACTGCGCATACGCGGGGTTCGGCGTCTCCGGATCGTAGACCAGGAAAAACCGCGTCGCGCCGCCGCCGATGTACGTGCCGACGTGATCGACGCCGCGCTGCGCGAGCAGCAGCGTCTCGACCGCGCGCGTGCGTTCCGCGACGGTGCGGATGTCGGTGCCGCGCGGCATCCGCATGTCGACGTAGAAGATCGGCGTGGTCGACGCCGGAAAGAAGCTCTGCCCGACGAAGCGGAAGCCCCAGAGCCCCGCGACGGTCAGCAGCACGAGCGCCGCGATCGCCCCGACCCGCCGCCGGATCACCCAGTCGAGCGTGCGCCGGTAGCGCACGTAGATCGCGGAGCCGTACGCTGCGCCCGCGTCTTGCGGCTTCGGCCGGAACAGGTAATAACCGGCGAGCGGCGTCAGCCCGACCGCGATGACCCAGCTAAGCAGCAGCGAGATCGCCGCGACGGCGAACAGCGACGCGCAGAACTCGCCGACCGCGTCCGGCGACAACCCGATCCCCGAGAACGCGAGGATGCCGACGACCGTCGACGCGAGCAGCACCCACTGCTGCTGGCGCAGCACCGCGCCGGCCGCTTCGACGTGCGACTCGCCGCGCTCGACGCGCACCAGCATCCCTTCGCAGACGACGATCGTGTTGTCGGTCAGCATCCCCATCACGATGATCAGCGCGCCGAGCGAGATCCGCTGCAGTTCGATGCCGAACGCGTACATGAGCGCGAGCGTGCCGAGGATCGACAGCAGCAGTTCGACGCCGAGCACCACGCCCGCGCGCCAGCCTAGCCCGACGCCGAGCGCGATGCCGACGATCGCGACCGACAGGAACACGTCCATGATGAAGCCGCGCACGCTCGCATCGACCGTCTCGGGCTGGTCGTACAGCACGTGCAGTTCCATGCCGACGGGCCGGTCGCGCGTGAGTTCGAGCATCTTCGCCTTCACCTCCCTGCCGACCTGCACGACGTTCACGTTCGCGCGCGCGCTGATGCCGATCGTCAGCGCGGGTTCGCCGTTGTAGCGGATCAGTTGCGTCGGGATCGACGCGTAGCCGTAGCCGACGCGCGCGAGGTCGCCCAACTGGATCGGCGCGCCCGGGTTGCCGACCGGCAGCGTCCGCACGCCGTCGAGGCTGTCGAGCAGGCCGGTCGGCGCGATGCGCAGGTTCGCGGCGTCCGCGCGCACGCTGCCGGCCGCGCGCATTTCGCCCTGCAAAAACAGGCCCTGCGCGATGTCGTCGGTGGACAGGTTCGCGGCGGCGAGCGCGGCCTGATCGACGTCGACGCGAACCTGCTCCTGCTGGTTGCCCGCGATCACGACGTCGGACACGTCCGGCAGCGTCAGCAACTGCCGCCGCAGTTCGCGCGCATACCGATGCAGTTCCGCGCTCGTATAACCGTAGCCGGTCAGCGCGTAGAACATCCCGTACACGTCGCCGAAACGGTCGACGACGATCGTCGGCCCCGCGCCCGCCGGCAGGCGCGGCGCGACGTCGGACACCTGGCGGCGCAGTTCGTCCCAGATCTGCGGCAGTTCCGGCGAGCGGAACCGGTCGCGGATGTTCACGCGGACCTCCGAATAACCGGGCAGCGAGCGCGACGTGATGAAATCGACCTGCTCCATCTGCTGGATCGAGCTTTCGAGCAGATCGGTCACCTGGCTCTCGACCTGCTCCGCGCTCGCGCCGGGAAAACGCGTGACGACGATCGCGGTCTTGATCGTGAACTTCGGGTCTTCGAGCCGGCCGATGTTCACGTACGCATAGAGGCCGCCGATCAGGCATGCGAGCGCGATCACCCAGGCGATCAGCGGGCGCTCGATCAACGCGCGCGCGAAACTCATCGAAGGTCTCCGAGTGGCCGCACGGCGTCGCCGTCGCGCAATAGCTGCGCGCCCGCCGCGACGACGCGGTCGCCCGCATGCAGATCGCCTTCGACCACCACCGCGCCGTCCGCCTCGCGCAATTCGCGCGGCGTCACGGCTACCGCATGCACGCGCGAGTCGCCGTCCTGAAGCCGCCAGACGCGATGGCCGCCGTCCGGCGCAACCGACAGCGCGCCGAACGGCACGGTCAGCACCGTCGCCTGCGCCGCCGCCGGCGCGGGCAGCGCGCCGAGCACGCGCACCCGCACCGCCATCCCCGGCAAGAGGCGCACCGACGGCGCACGCACGGTGCTGAACACGAGCCGGTACGACGACGCGCCAGGGCCGCCGACCGTCGAGTTCTCGCGATACGCGAGGTCGAACAGCTGGTCGGGCCGGTCGGGCGTCCACGCCTGCGCGCGCAGTCCGCCGTTCAGCGGCAGCGCCTCGGCTACGCGTTGCGGCAGTTCGATGCCGATGTCGACGCGCGTCGCGTTCTCGAAGCTCACGACCGGCATGCCGGCCTGCACGGTCTGCTCGGTCTCGACGTTGCGTTGCAGGACGCGCCCGGCGAACGGTGCGACGAGCCGCGTGTTGTCGAGGTCGCGCCGCGCGAGATCCCGCTGCACGGCCGCCGCTTCGAGCGCGGTTTTCAACTGGTCGAACGCCGCATCGGACAGGATGTTCTCGTGATTCAGCACCGCCTTGCGGCTCACGTCGTCCGCCAGTTGCGCGTATTGCGCCTGCGCGCGGCGCAGCACCAGCGCATAGGGCACGTCGTCGAGCCGCGCGATCAGTTGTCCCTTCGCGACCGGCTGGCCGTCGCGCACCGCGAACCCGACGATGCGGCCCGGCACCTGAAACGCGAGCGGCGACACGCTCGAACGTTCGACCCGCCCGGCGAACTCGCGCAGCGACGCGGCCGCGCCGCCGCCGACCGTCGCCACCCGCACCGGGCGCGGGCCGGTCTGCGCGCTTTCCTCGCGCTGCCGGCTGCACGCGCCAAGCAGCAGCATGGCCGCCAGCAGCGCGGCCGTGACGGCTTGCGCGGCGCGGCGCGTATCGCCGCCGGCGCGCTCCGTCGCGTCAACGATCCTCGTACCCGCCATGCCACTCTCCCCGCTTCGAGTGCTACCGGTTTGCCGAATGGGATGCCGACTGTTGCAACGAGCTTTCGGATGGACGGCTTTCGAGCCGCGCCTGCGGTCGCGATGACTGCGATGCCGGCCTGGCCGAGCGTCGTCCTCGCACGGCGGCTGCGCGCGGCACGCGAACACGATCCGCGGACGCTGATATCCGGCCCGGGCCATCTTCACGACAGCGGTGACGAGCTTGAAAAACACGGCCTGATGCATCGAGATCGGCACCGGGTACCGGATGTTGCAGAAGCAACCGCCCATCCGTGATCCGAAAGCGGAAGGAAAGCCGGAGCAGCGAGCGAAGCCCACTTTCGTCTGCGCGAGCCTGCGCGGCCGCGAAAGAATCCCGATATCGACGCTCGACGCTCGACCCGGCAGGCATCGCGGCCGACGCGAACAGCGACCGTTCCGACTGGACCCGTGATGCCATCCACCGCAGTTCCGGATAACCGCCGCCGCTCTTCTGAAACGCACCGTCCGGCGGACTCGCCTTCATCGACGCACCGCTGCGCTAACGCGCGATGCTGAAGCCGATCCGGGCGATCCACCGGCGCTTGTTGTAGTCGAGGATGTCCTCGCCGTAACCGTTGAAATAACCGATCCAGAGATAACCGCCCCATGCGTTGCGGAACAGCTTCGCGAGCGGATACGTGAACTGCGTGTCGATGCTGCCGTAGCCGGCTCGCGCGCCCTTGCGCAGCGTCGCCGCGAGTTGCGCGCCATCGGGGCTGCCGTACTTCACCAGCAGATCGACATAACCGCGATAGTCGGCGATGTCGTGGTTCTCGTCGGCCTTCACGACATAGTAGTAAATCTTCGGCGACACCGTCAGATGGGCGGACTGCACGTCGCCGAACTCCCAGGTCGGCCGCACGAACAGGATATCGACGCTGCGCGATTCGGGACCGTCGCGCCCGTTCGACTCGTGGCCGAAACCCGCCATCAACCCCATCTGCGAGAACAGCGGGCTCTTCCAGCCGGTGTCCGGAATCGAGTAGATCAGTTGCGGCATGTAGCTCGTGTCGCGGAACGGACCCGACGTCTTGCGGATGTCCCACAGCGACGTCTGCGTGTACGCGAAGTACAGGTTGTCCACGAAGCCGCGCGAACGCGGATCGTCCGGAATCACGAGCCGGAACTTGAAGCTGAACTGGAAGCGCGCGATGTTCTCGCCGTTCGAACCGTCCGCGAAGTAGATCGGCTCGAACGTGGACAGCCGGCCGCCGAGGAAGCGGTTCACGTCGGGCACCGGCGTCGCCGCCGCGGCGGTGGCGGCGGTCTCGCCGGCCGGCGTCGGCGTTATGTCGCCCGGCGTGGCTGGCGGCGGCAAGCCCGCCGACGCCCCGGCGGACATCGCGCCGGCCTCCGGCGCGGGCTTGCGCGTGAGCAGCACGACGACCGGCGACACGTCCATGCCCGGCACGTCCACCCGTACCGCGCCGCGCGCCCAGTCCGGCCACGGCGCGGAGAAGCGGACCGCCTTCAGTTCGCCGCTCGCGAGTTCGACGCGGGCGGGCGCGCCGGCTTCGCGGGTCAGCGTCACGCGCCTCGGCGGCACGTCGCCGTTCGTCAGCGTGACGTCCAGATGCTCGGGGACCTCGACGCCGGACGGCGTCGGCTGGTCGCCGCTGTAGACGAGCGTGACCTGGAGCGGCGACAGCGTCGTCGCCTCGCGCGGCGGCCGGAGCACCGACACGGCGGCTGCCGCGAACCCCGCATGCAGGCAGCCGAGCGCCGCCGCGACGAGCACCGCCGGCCTCGCGAAACCGTGCCGTCGACGGCCGCCGACGGCACACGCAGCGTGCTCATTCGTTTGAACAAAAGATCGATTCCGCATGGAATGCCTCATTGAACAACGAACCGCTCCGGAGCGCGTCGCGCCTCCCCGCTGTTGCGTCGGTGGAAGCCGGGCATGCGCGAACGTAGCCGCCAGCATGCCTTTATTCCGCGAACGATGTCGGCTGCGTGCCGCATCGCTTGCGATGTCCATGTGTTACGCAGTGCGTGACTTCAGGTCATGCAGTTGCCGGTGGACCGGCGCGGTCCCGGCGCGGGGATTCGCCGCTGTGAACGAATAATAGAGCTTGACACGGCGAGCCTTGAGGAATCAAAGGCTTGGCGATAGGCGTGATCGCGATCCATTGAAATAGAGTTCGACACAATTCCCGACTTGCTCCATGGAAGCGGGCATTTTGCGACAAAATAGTTGGACACAAGTACGGCACGATGCGGGCTAAAGACCGATGGCACTTCACACGCATCACGCCGACCTGGTCTCCTTTCATATGCTCTAGTTAGCGCCGACAGTACCGCCATAACTTCACGATCGCCACATAGGCAAGCGTAGTTGCGACCAGGTTCATCACGACCGTAACCCAAAAAAATAGATCATCGGGGTCACGGATGCCTAACCGGTTAGCGGCGTGCAACCATGCGAGAGACTGGCTTTCTGTCCACTCCACAGGGTAGGGATGGACATACGGCAAAAGAAGACGGAACAGGCCGCAGAACAGAACGACCTTGAACACCCTACGGACAAGTGTTGCCATACGTGATGACCTCGATTGTTCCGTATGCTTGAAGCCCTGAGTTGCGGGCCGGGATAGTCGTCGTGTGCAGGAATGCGTTGCGGATTCTCAGGAAATCAACGCGGCTCGGCAGGGTGATACAGCCTAGCGAAATCCCGCTCCCGCCTGCCGGATGTAGCCGGAAATGCCCGCGCTGGACGCCATTTACCCAAGTCGTGTCGTCAATCGCGCCATCATCCCGATACAGCGCGAACCATTCTGCGTGATGAGTCGCATGGCCCACGACCGAATTCAGCGTGTCTTTAGCCCACGCATAAGCCTGTGAGCGCGTCCCCCCTGTGGGGCGATCCACTATCCAATACCTACCGGCAGGGATCGGGCCGTTATCGGGCACCATCGTGCAGCCACCCCGATTGAGGTATTGATTATTGCCGGAGTAGGCCATAAACGTACCTACCCCAAAAATCGTCAGTGGTGAGAAAGGTTCGTTATTGACCAGAAATTTACCCTGATAAGTCATCACTCCCCCTTACCCGCGTTCGTTCCACGAGTCCGTGAATTTGATATTGCCGTCGAGATAGTGCCATGTGATGCGGTCGTACATCATGGAGACCGATTCGACATGATTGAGCGTGGACGCTTGCGACAGTTTCGTGTTGGACATGCCGGGGTTGACGCCGCAGACTTTCACGCCCTCCATTAGCATCACGAAATACACTTCCTCTTTCCCCGCATCGTTGATGCGATACCACTTGATTTCGGCGGACTGCAACGTTTGGCCTTTTGCTACGGCCTTATAAAGATAAGGCGTCGCAGCATCAAACTCCTTTTCGAACGCGGCGACCGAGTGAGTTCGCGCGCCAGTTATCTTGCCGTTCGCAGCATCAACCGGCAGGTTTACGCCGTGTCCAAAACTGATAATTTCTATGCTGCCTTCGCGGCCTTGCACGGTTGACGAGCCTTTGATATCTGCGCCGCCATCATCTTTAAGCCACATATACGCGGGAATCGGCATGCTGATTTTGTCCTTCGGTTGATTGAACGGGGTTCCGGTCGGTGCCGGAGCCCGAAACAATGAACGAAGACAGCAGTGCAACTCCATGATCTGGAATAAATAACTGCCTGACTGCTATCTGCCGATACCCATCGCTTCCGGGACGCGCTTCTCGTGTCAAACTCTATTGTTTTGTGTCAAGCGGTTTTGTCCTGTGTCGAACGCTATTGTTCGTTCACAGTCGCCCGTTTCCGTTTCGACACAGCTCACATTGCACGGGCAACTTTCCGCATAACGGGCTGGCGCAATACGAAGCGACCCGCCGTCGGCGTGTCAAATGCGGCTTTTGCATGGAGGGCGGCCGTGAAAAAGCTCATCGGGTTTGCGCTGCCCCGGCTTTCCTGGCAATCGCCGGCTCGATCCAGTGTGTTGCCAGTTGCACCGCAGGGATGGCCTTCGTATGCACGCACGAAATCCGCCGTCAACGCCAATGACAACGCCCGCGTCCGCTCCCGCTCCACCGCATCGCCGGATATGCGACAGTGCGATGGCGACCGACACCCGCGAACCGCCCACCGGCCGACCGCGCCATGACCGACGACCCGCCCCCCACCGCCGCCCTGCCTCGCCGCCCCCGCAAGCCGCTGCTGCGGCGCGTCGCGACGCTGGTACGCTGGATCGTCGTCGCGCTGCTGGTGGTCGCGGTGCTGCTGCTCGCGTTTCGCGCGTACGACACGCGCAATGGACCGCCGTTGCAGTTGTGGCACAAGTACGTGCCGTCGGAACTGAGCGCGGCGGAGATCGACCGCGCCGACTGGCAGGCGTACGTGCAGCACGAAAACGCGCTGTTCGCCGACGTGCGCCGCAACGTCACCGACCGCCTGCCCGCCGAGGCGCGCATTCCGTCGAACCGCTATTTCCCGGGCAGTCCGCTTTATCCGGGCCGCTTCGATCACGACTGGAACCGCTCGTACATCCTGCGCCCGGCCGGCCCGCCGGTCGGCGCGGTGGTGCTGCTGCACGGGCTGACCGATTCGCCGTACAGCCTGCGTCACGTCGCGCAGCGTTACGTCGAGCACGGTTTCGTCGCGGTCGGCATCCGGCTGCCCGGACACGGCACGGTGCCGGCCGCGCTCACGCGGATCGACTGGGAAACGTGGATGGCCGCGACGCGGCTCGCGGTCCGCGAAGCGCGCCGGCTCGCTGGCCCGGACCGGCCGCTCGACATCGTCGGTTATTCGAACGGCAGCGCGCTCGCGCTGAAGTACGCGATGGACGCGATCGAGAACGGCCGGCTCGCGAAGCCGCGTCAGTTGATCCTGCTGTCGCCGATGGTCGGCATCACGCGTTACGCGCGCTTCGCCGGCCTCGCGGAACTGCCGGCGCTGCTGCCGGCGTTCGCGAAAGCGGCATGGCTCGGCATCGTGCCGGAGTTCAATCCGTTCAAGTACAACTCGTTCCCGGTGAACGGCGCACGGCAGTCGCACCGGCTGACCGCCTCGCTGCAGACGCAGATCGCGGCGCTGAGCCGCGACGGCCGGCTCGCGGCGCTGCCGCCGGTGCTGACGTTCCAGTCGGTCGCCGATTCCACCGTCAGCACCCCGGCGATCCTGCAGGCGCTGTACGCGTGGCTGCCCGCGAACGGCAGCGAACTGGTGCTGTTCGACGTGAACCGGAACGCGAAACCCGGCGTGCTCGTGAACCCGGCGGCGCTCACCGCCCTCGCGCGCATGATGCCCGCGCTGCCGCTGCGCTATCGCTTCACGGTGATCGCCAATTCGGCCGGCGACGCGCGGGTGTCCGAGCGGGTCGTCGAGCCGGGGCAGGCCATCGCGCGCGAGCGGCCGCTCGCGCTCGCGTATCCGCCGGACGTCGTGTCGCTGTCGCACGTCGCGGTGCCGTTCCCGCCCGACGATCCGCTGTACGGCTTCGCGCCCGCGCCGACGCCGGACGGACAGCCCAAGTTCGGCGTCGAACTCGGCGCGCTGGTGGTGCGCGCGGAACGCGGCGTGCTGAACGTGAGCCTCGATTCGCTGTTCCGGATCGGTTCGAATCCGTTTTTTCCGTATCTGCTCGAACGGCTCGACGGCTGGATCGATCGCGGCGCGCCGCGTGGAATCGCAGGCATCGCGCCAGAAGCCGGCGACGTTCCCGTGATACCGCCTCTTCCGCGCGAAGCGCCCGCCGCCGTGCCGTTCGACGAGATCGATCCGTTTTCGCGCGGCGGCAACGGCGATGCGATGACGCCTTGAACGGGGGCAGCCGCGCGTCGCTTGTCGAACCGCCGGCAGCAGCCCTCGGCACGCCCGGCATCACGACGAGCCGGAAGCGGACCGCCACCGTCCGACGGGATCGACCCGCTCTCGCGCAGCGGCGGCAACCGCGCGTCGCTTACCGCCCCGCCGGCGGCAGCGCGTGGCGCACCCGGCATCCCGACCGTCACCGCCGTCCGACGAAACCGCGCCGTTCCCGCGCGGCGGCGACGGCGACGCGACGACGCCGTAAGCGGCAACATCCGCTCATCGCCGATCGTTACGCGGGCAGCAGCCACGGCACGATCAGCACGCTGAGCGCCATCACGCCGAGCGCGAGCGGCGTGCCGATCCGCACGAAGTCGCCGAAGCTGTAGTTGCCGGCGGTGCTGACCAGCGTGTTGACCGGCGACGAGATCGGCGTCATGAACGCCGCCGACGACGCCAGCGCGACGATCATCGCGAACGGATACGGCGACGCATGCAGATGATGCGCGAGCGCAATCGCGACCGGCGCCATCAGCACGGCCGTCGCGGTGTTCGAGATCACGAGGCCGATCACCGCCGTCATCGCGAACACGCACGCGAGCACCGCGCGCACGCCAGCGCCGCCGACCACGTCGAGCAGCGCCTGCGCGGCCATGTCCACGCCGCCGGTGCGTTGCAGCGCGAGCGAAAACGGCAGCATCCCGACGATCAGCACGAGGCTGCGCCAGTGAATCGAGCGATACGCGCTGTCGAGGTCGATGCAGCGGAACAGCCCCATCAGCAGGCAGCCGGCGAACGCGGCCTGCACGTTCGGCACCACGCCGAACAGCATCAGCACGACCACGACGAGCATCGACCCTACCGCATACGGCCCGCGCCGCGGCGACGGCGCGACCGACTCGCCTTCGGCCGGCATCGCCAGCGTAATCAGGTCCGGGCCGTCCGACTGCAATGCGCGCAGCGCGCGCCACGGTCCAACCACCAGCAATGTGTCGCCGACCTTCAGCCGCTCGTTCTCCAGCCCGTAATCGTGCGTGTTGCGTCCGCGCCGCAGACCGACGATGGTCAGCCCATGCGCCGCGAGCAATGCGGACCCGCGCACGCCCGCGCCGACCAGTCCCGAGTCCGGCGGCACCAGCGTCTCCGCCATCCCGACTTCGCCCGCGTGCTCGATGAAATACGCGCCGCCCATCGGCAGCGACGTCAGCGCGCAGCGTTCGCACAGCGGTTCGAGGTCGAGGCCGGCGACGGCCACGTCGACCAGCAGCACGTCGCCCGCATGCAGTTCGGTCGCGGGCAGCGCACTCAGCACGGCGACGCCGAAACGCACGCGCCGCTCGATCGCGATCACGCGCGCGCCGGATGCGCCGTCCAGTTGCACGTCGCCGAGCGGCGTGTTCGCGAGCGGCGACGACGGCTCCACGCGCAGCCGGAACGCGCGGCCATGCAGACGGTACCGCTCGATCCAGTCGTACAGCGTCGGACGCGCCGGCGTCGGCGCGCCGCCGGCATCGCCGGGCGCGCGGCGCACCAGCAGCATGTAGCCGATCGCGAGCGCGAGCAGCGGCAAGCCGATCGGCGTGAACGAGAAGAACCGGAAGCCGGCCGCGCCCTCGCGCACCAGTTCGCTGTTCACGATCAGGTTCGGCGTCGTCGCGACCAGCGTCAGCATTCCGCTGACGAGTGCCGCGACGCTGGTCGGCATCAGCAGGCGGCTCTTCGGGATGCCGGTCTGCTGCGATACGCGCAGCACGATCGGAATGAAGATCGCGACGACCGCGGTCGAACTCATCACCGAGCCCATCAACGCGACGACGCTCATCAGCAGCACGACGATGCGCCGTTCGCCTTCGCCGCCGCGCGAAATCAGCCAGTCGCCGACGCGCTGCGCGACGCCGGTCCGGACGAGCCCCTCGCCGAGCACGAACAGCGCCGCGATCAGCACGATGTTCGGATCGCTGAATCCCGCGAGCGCCTCGGGCACGGTGATGACGCCGGTCAGCGGCAGCGCGACGATCATCGCGAGCGCGATCGCATCGACGCGCGGGCGGCCGATCACGAACAGCACGATCGCGATCGCGAGCAGCACCAGCACGGACAGCAACTCGACGGACATGATGCCGGCTCCGGCTTTCGAAACAGACGGTTGACGATGGGCGGCGACGGTCGCGAACGACACGGAACGCCGCCTGCCGGCAGACGAAACGGAAACAAAAGCGGGAACGGCGGACGTGCGGGAAACGGAAAACCGGCTGCGGAATTCCCGTGCACAGGATAGCGGCAACGGGGAACGCGTGGGAAGCGGGAGCGGCTATCGCCGATGTTCCGAGGGAATGGGCCGGCGCGCATCCGGGCTGGATTGCCCGGCGACGCAACGGCAAGAACGATATGGAGTGGAGAACGGGGGTGAAGAGCAAAGAACGACGGGACCCGTCTGGCGTCATCCATTGCGGCGATCCGGCGAATGCCGGACCGCCGCCGTGCGCCCGCGATACTTCGCGCGGACGCAGCTACACAGTGACGACTACCTACCGCGCGATGACGCTGGCGATGATGCCAGTGCCGATCGCGGCGAGCACGTAGTCGCCGTTCACGCCGACCCACTGACAACCGCGCGGCGGTGCGTCGAGACTGTGTCCGCGCCAGTTGTCCACGACGAAGTTGTGATGGCGAAACGCCGCTGAAACTCGCTCGCCCGTGGGCCAGTCGCGGCCGATGCGGTCCACGCGCGCTTCGTGGACGATCGCGCGCTGAGGTCCAGGGTGAAGCGGCGCGGCGAACGAGAACGCGGATGCGCCAAGCAGCGTGAGCGCGACGAAGGCGGCGATGATCTTTCTGGTCATGGAATTTGCCCCGGGTCGAATGAATCGGATAACGGCCTGCGCGACGATCAAGCTTCATGTGTCCGCCGCGAGACGCGGTCATGGCGTTCGACGATAAAAGCGTCCGTGAACCGTTGCCGAAGACCGGCGAGGCATCCGGTCGTCAGGATGGCGAATGACCAGGAAGGAGAACCAGGCGTTGCAGTCCCGCGATTCACATGGATCGCGCATCCGGGCCATCGGGCGCCGGCGTACTTTCACTTTGCCTTCAAATCGGGGGCATTGTATCGACCGACGATCCGTTTTCGAGACAATCCGCAGCGTTTTACTGGGGTTTACCCTTGGTTATCAAACGAACGAAGCGGTTTCATCACGGACCAGGCGCCCGACACGCCCCGTCAGTGCGTGACGCGCGTAATGCCGCCGCTCGACACCAGCCGCACGCGTTGCCCCGGCCTGAAGATGTCGCCCGACGACGCCTGCGTGATCGCGCGCAGTTCACCGTTGTCGAGCAGCACGGTGATCTCGACACCCTGGCGCATCGCCATGGTGTTTTCCACCGCGTTGCCCGCCACCGCGCCTGCCATGCCGCCGAGGATGCCGGTCGCGATCGAGCCGCGCCCGCCGCCGATCGACGCGCCGGCCAACGCGCCCAGCGCGCCGCCGCCGACCGCGCCGAGGCCGCTCGGCTGACCGTCGTTGGCGCTGATCTGAACCGGCCGCACGCTTTCGACGGTCGCCATGCGCACCGTGCTTTCGCGCTGCGCCTGCGCCGAGCGAAACACATCCGGCGAGCTGCTGTTGTACGCGCATCCGGAAAGCAGTGCCGAAACGCCCACGCAAACCGAAACCATCGTGCCGATCCGTTTCATCTCTTTTCTCCCGGTTGACCGTCGTGCCGACGGCGCATGAAGAGCGAACGCATTCGTTTTCAAACATCGATCGTTGTCCGCACAACCCGACTTCACGCGGACCGCGACGTGCCAGTCCGCCAGCGCGCCTGCAACGAAGTCACTGATCGGACGTTACCGGAAAACGCGATCTCAGCGCGCCAGAGTGACAGGCTCGCCGGCCATCGCCACTACCCGAAATAGACGGTATACCCTGCAAAGCGCGATGAAAGACATTTGAAATAAACACCTACCTCACTAAAATGGCTTCGCTTCGCAACGCATTCGACAGAATGAATCGAGCCTCTCAAGCCAGAGAGTCATGGCCCGAAACAGCGGCCCGCGTCACGAGCGCGTCTCCGCCCCTC
Source organism: Paraburkholderia caballeronis (assembly GCF_900104845.1). NCBI lineage: Bacteria > Pseudomonadati > Pseudomonadota > Betaproteobacteria > Burkholderiales > Burkholderiaceae > Paraburkholderia > Paraburkholderia caballeronis. The sequence goes on from NZ_FNSR01000003.1 coordinate 965,067, forward strand.
GATCAGTAGACCATAACCATAAACCGTCTTGTTCACCGGATCGCCTCGCTGTTCGCCCTCGTCAGTGTGATGACCTCGGGCGCCGCCATCGCACAACAGGCGGCGACGCACAGCCGGACCGCGAGCCGGCCGCCTCGGCCGGCTCGATCGCTGGGCAACGACATCCCCCTCTTCAACGACGACACGGCGTATCGATACGCCGTTGCGCCACACAGCCGCGCGACCCGTTCAAGTCCAACGGCTCGCTGATCCCCAACGCACCGATCGGTCCGGACGGTATCCGTACGCGGCAACAGTCCGGAATCCGGTCGTCTCGCTCTCGACGGCACGTTTGTCGTTGCGCGCATCCGCTCCGCGATGACCGCCGCACGGCGCATCCGGCCTGCGCCGCCGCCACTGGCATATCCATTGCAATGATCCGTCCGCAACGCATCGCCGAGCGGGTCGTCCGCCCGTTTCCGCGAGTGCGTCGCACGCGCACCATCATTCAATCAACGGAGACACATCCATGGAGACGCAATCCGAAGTCCAGGTGATGGGCATCGATGCCGGCGGCACGATGACCGACACCTTCTTCGTCCGCGCCGACGGCCGTTTCGTCGTCGGCAAGGCGCAGAGCAATCCCGACGACGAATCGCTCGCGATCTTCAACTCGTCGCAGGACGCGCTCGCGCACTGGCAGCGCGACGTCGATGCCGTCTATCCGCAGTTGCTCACCTGCGTGTATTCGGGCACCGCGATGCTGAACCGCGTCGTGCAGCGCAAGGGGCTCGACGTCGGCCTCATCGTCAACAAGGGCTTCGAGCATGTGCACTCAATGGGCCGCGCGATCCAGAGCTACCTCGGTTATGCGCTCGAAGAACGGATCCATCTGAACACGCACCGCTACGACGAGCCGCTCGTGCCGCTGTCGCGCACGCGCGGCGTCACCGAACGCACCGACGTGCAGGGTGAAATCGTGATTCCGCTGCGCGAGGCGGAAGTGCGCCAGGCCACCCGCGAACTGGTCGCGGCCGGCGCGAAGGCGATCGTGATCTGCCTGTTGCAGTCGCACAAGAACGCGACCAGCGAGCGCGAGGCGCGCGACATCGTGCTCGACGAGCTGAAGCAATCCGGCGCGAACCTGCCGGTGTTCGCCTCCGTCGACTACTATCCGCAGCGCAAGGAAAGCCACCGGATGAACACGACGGTGCTCGAAGCGTATGCGGCCGAGCCGTCGCGGCAGACGCTGAAGAAGGTCAGCGACCGCTTCCGCAAGCACGGCGCGAAGTTCGACCTGCGCGTGATGGCGACGCACGGCGGCACGATCAGCTGGAAAGCGAAGGAACTGGCGCGCACGATCGTGTCGGGACCGATCGGCGGCGTGATCGGCTCGAAGCTGCTCGGCGAGACGCTCGGTTACGACAACATCGCGTGTTCGGACATCGGCGGCACGTCGTTCGACATGGCGCTCATCACGAAGGGCAAATTCGCGATCGCCTCGGACCCGGACATGGCGCGGCTCGTGCTGTCGCTGCCGCTCGTCACGATGGATTCGGTCGGCGCGGGCGCGGGCAGCTTCGTGCGGCTCGATCCGTACAGCGGCGCGATCAAGCTCGGCCCCGACAGCGCCGGTTATCGCGTCGGCACTTGCTGGCCCGAAAGCGGCCTCGACACGGTGTCGGTATCTGACTGCCACGTCGTGCTCGGTTATCTGAACCCGGACAACTTCCTCGGCGGCCAGATCAAGCTCGACGTCGAACGCGCGCGCGCGCACATCAAGACGCAGATCGCCGATCCGCTCGGGCTGTCCGTCGAGAACGCGGCCGCCGGCGTGATCGAACTGCTCGACCTGCAACTGCGCGAATACCTGCGCTCGAACGTCAGCGCGAAGGGCTACAACCCGACCGAGTTCGTCTGCTTCTCGTATGGCGGCGCGGGACCGGTCCACACGTACGGCTACACCGAGGGGCTCGGCTTCCGCGACGTGATCATTCCCGCGTGGGCCGCCGGTTTCTCCGCGTTCGGCTGCGCATGCGCGGACTTCGAATACCGCTACGACAAGAGCGTGGACCTCGCGCTGCCGCAGTCCGCGCCCGACGACGACAAGGTGCAGGCGGCGCAGACGATCCAGCGCGCGTGGTCCGAACTGGCGGCGAAGGTCGTCGAGGAATTCCGCATCAACGGCTTCGACGAAAAGGACGTGATCCTGCGCCCCGGCTACCGGATGCAGTACATGGGCCAGTTGAACGACCTGGAGATCGACTCGCCGATCCCGTCGGCCGCGACGTCCGACGACTGGGACCGCATCGTCGCCGCGTTCGAGGAGACCTACGGCCGCGTGTACGCGAGTTCCGCGCGCTCGCCGGAACTCGGCTTCTCGGTGACCGGCGCGATCATGCGCGGGATGGTCGTCACGCAGAAGCCGGTGCTGCCCGCCGATCCCGAGGACGGCCCGACGCCGCCGAAGAACGCGCGCATCGGCACGCGCCGCCTGTATCGCGGCGGCCGCTGGCACGACGCGGTGCTGTGGCGCATGGAGGCGCTGAAGCCCGGCAACGCGATCACCGGCCCCGCGATCATCGAATCCGACGCGACCACGTTCGTCGTGCCGGACGGCTTCGCGACGACGCTCGACAAGCACCGGCTGTTCCATCTGAAAGAAGTCAAGCAAGGAGACGCGCAATGAACATGATTTCCACTCGCGAACTCGGTTTCGCCGACCTGCTGAAGAACGGGATGACGCTGAAGGCGTTCCGCGACGGCATCCTCGAACGCACCGAGAACACCGGTCACTACAACGGCCTCGAACGGCTCGAACTGCGCGAGTCCGACCCGATCCGCTACGAGAAGATGTTCTCGAAGCTGCGCGGCGGCCTCGTGCATGCGCGCGAGACCGCGAAGAAGATCGCCGCGAGCCCGATCGTCGAGCAGGAAGGCGAACTGTGCTTCACGCTGTACAACGCGGCGGGCGACTGCGTGCTGACGTCCACCGGCATCATCATCCACGTCGGCACGATGGGCGCGGCGATCAAGTACATGATCGAGAATAACTGGGAACTCAACCCCGGCATCCAGCCCGGCGACATGTTCACCAACAACGACTGCTCGATCGGCAACGTGCACCCGTGCGACATCGCGACGATCGTGCCGATCTTCGTGAACGACAAGCTGGTCGGCTGGGTCGGCGGCGTCACGCACGTGATCGACACCGGCGCGGTGACGCCCGGCTCGATGTCCACCGGCCAGGTGCAGCGCTTCGGCGACGGCTACATGATCACCTGCCGCAAGACCGGCGTGAACGACACGCCGCTGCGCGACTGGCTGCACGAAAGCCAGCGTTCGGTGCGCACGCCGAAGTACTGGATTCTCGACGAGCGCACCCGCATCGCCGGCTGCCACATGATCCGCTCGCTGATCGAAGAGGTGATCGCGGAAGAAGGGCTCGACGCGTACGAGAAGTTCGCGTACGAGGTGATCGAGGAAGGCCGCCGCGGCCTGCAGACGCGCATCAAGGCGATGACGCTGCCGGGCAAGTACCGCAAGGTCGCGTTCGTCGACGTGCCGTACAACCATCCGGACGTGCAGACGTCGTCCGCGTTCGCGAAGCTCGACTCGATCATGCACTCGCCCGTCGAGATGGAGATCCGCAAGGACGGCTCGTGGCGGCTCGACTTCGAAGGCGCGAGCCGCTGGGGCTGGCATTCGTACAACGCGCACCAGGTCGCGTTCACGAGCGGCATCTGGGTGATGATGACGCAGACGCTCGTGCCGACGCAGCGGATCAACGACGGCGCGTATTTCGGCACCGAGTTCCATCTGCCGAAGGGTGCGTGGATGAATCCGGACGACCGCCGCACCGGGCACGCGTATGCGTGGCACTTCCTTGTGTCCGGCTGGAGCGCGCTGTGGCGCGGGCTGTCGCAGGCGTACTTCAGCCGCGGTTATCTGGAGGAAGTCAACGCGGGCAACGCGAACACGTCGAACTGGCTGCAAGGCGGCGGCATCAACCAGGACGGCGACATCCACGCGGTGAACAGCTTCGAGGCGTCGTCGTGCGGCACCGGCGCGTCCGCGATCAAGGACGGCCTCAACCACGCGGCCGCGATCTGGAATCCCGAAGGCGACATGGGCGACATCGAGATCTGGGAGATGGCCGAACCGCTGCTTTATCTCGGGCGCAACGTGAAGTCGAACTCCGGCGGCTACGGCAAGTATCGCGGCGGCTGCGGGTTCGAGACGCTGCGGATGGTCTGGAAGGCGCAGGACTGGACGATGTTCTTCATGGGCAACGGCTACATGAACAGCGACTGGGGGCTGATGGGCGGCTACCCGCCCGCGGCCGGCTATCGCTTCGAGGCGCACCGCACCGGCCTGAAGGAACGCATCGCGCTCGGCGAAAGCCTGCCGCTCGGCGGCGACGCGAACCCGGACGTGCCGGACTACGAGAATCACCTGAACGCCGGCGCGATCGTGAAGCGCGACCAGCAGTGCATGACGACCGAGGACTGCTACGACAACTACGACCTGTATCTGAACTATCTGCGCGGCGGCCCCGGTTTCGGCGACCCGCTCGACCGCGAGCCCGAAGCGATCGAGTACGACCTGAACAACGCGCTGCTGCTGCCCGAGTACGCGCGCAAGGTGTACGGCGCGGTCGCGACGAAGGACGCGAACGGCATCTGGAAGATCGACGCGAAAGCGACCGCGCTCGCGCGCATCGACATCCGCAACGAGCGGCTCGCGCGTTCGCAGCCGGTCCGCGAGTGGATGCGCGGCGAACGCGAGCGGATTCTGGTCAAGCACGCATCGACGCAGGTGCAGCACATGTTCGCGACCAGCTTCAGCCTGTCGAAGAAGTTCGAGCAGCAGTTCCGCACGTTCTGGGAACTGCCCGACTCGTGGACGCTGACCGAGGACGAACTCGACGTGCCGACCTACGGGTCGAAGTACCGGATGGATCTGTCGAAGATGCCCGACGTGCACACCGTCGTGCTCGTCGAAGAATAAGCGCCGGCGCGAACCGCTCAACAGAGGAAACGAAATGTCCACATACACGAAGGAACAGATCGCGAACCTGGTCGACGGCAAACTCGACTGGGACACGACACTGCGGATGCTGTCGATGCCGAAGGACAGCGAACGCTTTCAGATGTACGTCGATTCGTTGCAGAAGAAGCTCGGCTGGCAGGACCGCATCGTGCTGCCGCTCGGGCCGCACCTGTACATCGTGCAGCAGGCGGCGACGAAGAAGTGGGTCACGCAGTGCGATTGCGGCCACACGTTCTGCGACTACCGGCAGAACTGGAAGCTGCATGCGAACGTGTACGTGCGCGACTCGGACGAGGCGATGGACGAGGTGTATCCGCGGCTGATGGCGCCGGATACGCAGTGGCAGGTCTATCGCGAGTACTACTGCCCCGACTGCGGCACGATGCACGACGTCGAGGCGCCGACGCCGTGGTATCCGGTGATCCACGACTTCGAGCCCGACATCGACGCGTTCTACGCCGACTGGGTGAAGCTGCCGGTGCCCGAGCGCGCCGACTAGCGCGTCGCGCCCCCCTGTCGCACCCCGGCGGGTGCGACCGCCCCCCTGTTCCGTGCGCCGCCGCACTGCGGCGCACGGATAACGGCCGTCCGGAATCCGGACGGCCGTTTCGTTTCCGGACGCGCCGCGCACCGCCGAAGCAGCGATTGCGCCCCGTCGGCCGCTGGTGCGGAACTTGCGAACTCAGGGATGCTCCGGGCGGCGGCCCGCGATCCGATCGGAGTACGATGTGCGCAGCGGCGCGCCGGACGCGCCGCGACGAGGTGGTATCCCCGACAAAAAACAGCCGGCCGCACGACGGCCGGCCGCGCGGTCCTCCCGGCCGCCAGGAGACACGACATGCAACAGGCCGGCACGCCTATGGACTGGTTTCCCAGTCCCGAACACGACGCCCGCATCATGTCCGCATGGGAGCATCTGGTCGGCGGCGGCCAGTTCGGGCCGAACGCGGTGCGCAGCGTCGTCGACGATTCGTGGCGGCGGTGCCTCGACAGCCGCGTCGATCCGGCGGTCGATCGCGCGCCGCCGCCGGTCGGCGAAAACCGCCTCGCGCAATGGCGCGACCGCAACGCCCAGTTGATCGACGCCAGCGCGCCGCTGATGCAGCAGACCCGCGAACTGCTGTCGCAGACCGGCACGATCATGCTGCTCGCGGACCCGAACGGCCTGATCCTCCAGCACGAAGGCGACATGCGCACGATCGAGCCGGCCGGCGAAACCGGGCTGATCGCCGGCTTCAACTGGATCGAGCCGAACTGCGGCACGAACGCGATCGGCACCGCGCTGGCGTTGCAGCAGCCGGTGCAGATCCACGGCGCGGAACACTTCTGTGCGGGGATCAAGCGCTGGACCTGCTCGGCGGCGGTGATCCGCGACCCGGTGGACGCCCGGATACTCGGCGTGATCGACGTGTCCGGCCTCGCGGACACGTATAGCCGCTACTGCCTCGCGCTGACGGTGTCGCTCGCGGCGCGGATCGAGAACCGCATCGCGAAGAACGCGATGGGCCGCCGCCTGCAACTGCTCGACCGCTGCGCCGCGCACTTCGGCGGACGCGACGCGGTGCTGCTCGTCGACGAGCACGGCCGGTTCGTGAAGGCGAATGCGCACGTCGTGCCGACGCTGCGGCGTCTCGGCTTCGATATCGATCTAGACGCGGATTTCGTGCTGCCGGCGCCCGACGCCGTCACGTCCGGCAGGCCGCAATGGCTGCTGCGCGCGCACGTCGAAACCATCCGCGACACCGACGGCCCGCTCGGCTTCCTGATCGTGATCCCCGATGCCGCCGCGCGCCGCGTGCGCGAACCGGCTGCGCTCATCGAACCCGAACGGCAAACGGACGGCACCGATGCGTTCGAAAGCATCGCCGGACGCGGCCCCGCGCTGCGCGCGGCGGTCGCGAAAGCGCGGCAGCTTGCGCCGTCGAAGGTGCCGGTGCTGCTGCTCGGCGAGACCGGCGTCGGCAAGGAACTGTTCGCGCAGAGCATCCATCGCGCGAGCGCGAACTCCGGCGGCCCGTTCGTCGCGCTGAACTGCGGCGGACTGTCACGCGACCTGCTCGCGAGCGAACTGTTCGGCTACGCGGAAGGCGCGTTCACCGGCGCGCGCCGTTCGGGCGCGGTCGGCAAGATCGAGGCCGCGCACGGCGGCACGCTGTTCCTCGACGAGATCGGCGAGATGCCGCTCGACATCCAGCCGCATCTGCTGCGCGTGCTCGAAGAGAACGAGATCTACCGGCTCGGCGAGAACACGCCGCGCAAGGTGAACTTCCGGCTCGTCGCCGCGACCCACCGGAACCTGAAGGACGCGATCGCCGACGGCACGTTCCGGATGGACCTGTTCTACCGGATCGCGGTCACGACGGTGTCGATCCCGAGCCTGCGCGAACGCCGCGACGACCTGCCGGAACTGATCGGGCACTGGCTGCGCCGGCTGTGCGAACGCTACGGCCTGCCGCCGCGCTCGTTCGACGACGACGCGCTGACGCGGCTGCTCGACTACGACTGGCCCGGCAACGTGCGGGAACTGCGCAACGCGATCGAGGGCGCGCTGCTGATGACCGACGGCCCGGTGATTACCTCCGCCAACCTGCCGGCGGAAATCGTCGCAGCGAACGCCGAAACGATCGGCGCTCCGTTTGCGGTCTTCGACGCGGCGGGCGACGAAACGAGCGCATCGTTGCAGGCCGTCGAGGCGGAATCGATCCGCCGCGCGCTGGCGCGCCATGCGGGCAATCTGACGCAGGCGGCCGGCCAGTTGGGGATCGCGAAAAGCACGCTGTACGAAAAGATTCGCCGGTACGGGCTCGCGGATGCGGTCGGCGAAGTGCGCCGGCATCGCGGGATGCGGCGGCCGGACGGCGCTTCGGGGTGAAGCGCAGCGCGTTTCTGTACCGCGACGCTGTATCGGCAGGTCTGCAACGACGGCTGAAATCACGACCGGATGGTTGCGCGATCCCCACGCTGTCGCAACCCCATCGCCGCGTGCTCCATTAAGTCAACACATACGGACATGGCGGCTTCGTGTCCGTCCTCCGCCGCGCCTTCGCGTTATCTGCCCGCCTCCGTTCGGCCCCGCACACATCGGCGTTTTCATGCGCACCGGTTCGAGATGACAATGCAGTACCACGCGCTTCCGCTTCGCCGATGCGATCGTGCCATACCCATCGACATCCGACGAGCCGCCCATGAACAAGCTTCATTCGTTGACCATCCTGCGCGCGCTCGCCGCGACGACAGTGATCGGCTTTCATGCGATGGCGACGTCCGGACCGGCATTCGGCGAATTCGGCGTCGATATCTTCTTCGTGCTGAGCGGCTTCGTGATCGCGCTGGTGATCGACACGCCAGGGCTCACCGCGCGCCAGTTCCTGGCGGACCGCATCGCGCGGATCGTCCCGCTGTACTGGCTGATGACGATGACAGTCTTCGTCGGCGCGATGACGCTGCCCGCGCTGTTCAATTCGACGACCGCCGACGTCGGCCACCTGTTTCAATCGCTGTTCTTCATCCCGTATCGCAAGGAAAGCGGCCATCTGTTCCCGATGCTGTTCGTCGGCTGGACGCTGAACTACGAGATGATGTTTTATCTGGTCTCCGCGCTTTCGCTCGTGCTCGTGCGCCGCAAACGCCTGCTGTTCATCGCGGTCGCGATCGCCGCGATCTGGTTCGCCGCAAAGGCGTCCGGCTCGCGTTCAGCAATCGCCGAATTCGTGTCGCACGAGCGCGTGTTCGAATTTCCGCTCGGCTTCGCCGCGTATCTTCTATGGCGCAATGGCGTGCGGGTCCGGCCCGTCGCGGCCGCTGCCGTCGTCGCGGCGATGTACGGCTGGATGGCGTTCGCGCAGTGGAAGGGTTTCGCCGACGCGCCGCTGCTCTACTTCGGCGGACCGTCGTTCCTGATGGTGACGGGCTGCCTCAGCCTCGAATCGATGATCGGGACGAGCCTCCTGTCGCGCGGCGCGATCTTCGTCGGCAACGCGAGCTACGCGACTTACCTGAGTCATCCGTACTGCGTGCAAGCCGCGCACAAGCTGATGCCGTCGGTGATCGACGGCTTCGACGCGGCGTCGGCTTCGGGCATCGCGTCGCTCGCCATCGTGGGCACCGCGCTCGGATGCGGGCTCTACTGGTTCGCGGATAGACCGCTGCATCGGAACGCCCGTCTTCTGCTGAACGGGAAGCTGCCGCTGGTCGTGCCCCTGCCGCGCTTCGTACGCGCGCGTAGAACCGCTGACAGGAATCCTGGCTGACGCGCTTTGTGGTACATGCGTCGTGTAGCGCTCGAAGCGAAGCGGTTCGCCGCTGACGATGACGAACCGCCTTCCTTTTCTCGAATGCTGTGCCGCGCCGCCTCCTCATGCGTGACGCGATGAAGCTCGACACAGGCTGCCCCTCCCGCCTCTCCCCAGCCTGCAAGACCTGCCGACGTCCTACGTCGATAGCAGGCGATACCGACTCTCCTACGCGACAAACCTGAGTTCGTGTCAAGAATCACCACGACATCGCGACTCGACGGCGGCCGCCTCTAGGCCGTTTCGAAGTTATTCGATGTATGGGGCTACCACCGACTTCGACAATGACCATTCCCATCGGAATTGGCCGTCTGCCACCGGTTTTTGTCACATAACGTCAAATCCACGGCCGTCGAAACGTCGATCCTGATGAAGCGCAATGCGTTGGGCCTGGTCCCACGGCGTAATTCGTTTCTTTTTGAAGCGTCCATTCCGTCGCCGTGCATTGGAAATGCAATGCAAACGAACTGTGACAGATGGGCGGCTTCATTGCGATGCGCTGCTCGTCCGGTCCGCTGTCAGGGCGCAGGTTCAGTTTGCCGTCATATTTTCGCGATGCTGATCGACAGCACGCACTCGTATTCGATCTGGAGGAAAGGTGGTCACTATTCACGTCGTCGCAAAAAAGACTGGACAAACCGTTGCACAAAACGGCAACCAGGTCCGTCTGATCGATCCGTCGGTCATCACGGCAGACATTCCGCCGTCGCAGATCCAGTCGATCGCGCGCGACGGCAACAGGCTCGTCGTCAAGCTGAAGACCGGCGAAGTGGTCACCATCGAAAACTTCTTCGGACCGGACGGCGCAGCGACGAGCGACTTCGTGATTCACGACGTTGCAAGCGGATCGTTCTGGGAGGCCGAGTACGCGGCTTCGTCCGGCGAATTGACGCTCGTGCCGATCGATTCGCCCGATCAGTTGCTCGACGCGTCCGCGGGCGCTCTCCCATGGCTGCCGCTTGCCGCGATGGCGGCTGCCGGCGTCGGAATGGGGGTGGCGGCGGGCGTGTCGTCGTCGGGAGGTTCGTCGCGTGGCCCCGTTGCGCACGCCGAGACGCCCGGCACGCCGTCGGCTCCGGGCGCATTCGAACTGCTGTCGAACAACATGTACGGGCTCGTCGGCAAGGCCGATCCGGGCACGACGGTCACGCTGACGCGGCCGGACGGCTCGACGGTAACCACCGTCACGGGCGATAGCGGCATCTGGCATTTCAATCCGAATCCGCTCGCGGACGGCGAGCAGGGCACGGTGAGCGGCACGGACTCGAATGGGAGCCCGGTCGGGCCGCTCGGCACCGGCGTGACGGACGTGACGCCGCCGGCCGATCCGACGATCGAGCATAACGGCGCGGGCGAACTGAGCGGCACCGCGGAGCCGGGCAGCACCATCACGCTGACGCTGCCGGACGGCAGCACGGTCACGACGGTTGCGGACGGCAACGGTCACTGGAGCTTCGGACCCAATCCGCTCGCGGACGGCGAATCGGGCACGCTGATCGCAACCGATCCGTCAGGAAACAATTCGGCCCCCGAAACGACGGGGCCGATGAATTCGACGCCGCCCGACGAATCGCAATTGAACGTTGACCAGAACAACCAGCACGGACTGTCGGGCACTGGTACGCCGGGCGATACGATCGTCGTCGAGTTGCCGGACGGCAGCACCGTCACGACGATCGTCGACGAGAACGGCCATTGGGAATTTGTCCCCAACCCGCTGCCGGACGGCGGCACGGGCACGATTACGGAGATCGATCCGAACGGTAATTCAACCGGTGGGGTCACGACCGGTCCGAGCGACCAGACGCCGCCCGACGAATCGCAACTGACCGTTGACCAGAACAACGGCAACGGCCTCGGCGGCACGGGCACGCCGGGTGACACCATCACCGTCGAACGGCCGGACGGTACGACCGTCACGACCATCGTCGATGAGAACGGTCATTGGGAAATCTCGCCGAACCCGCTGCCCGATGGCAGCGCCGGTACGATTACTGAAACCGATCCGAACGGTAATTCGACCGGCGGCATCACGACCGGTCCGAGCGACCAGACGCCGCCCGACGAATCGCAACTGACCGTCGACCAGAACAATGGCAATGGTCTCGGCGGCACGGGCACGCCCGGCGACACCATCACCGTCGAACGGCCGGACGGTACGACCGTCACGACCATCGTCGATGAGAACGGTCATTGGGAAATCTCGCCGAACCCGCTGCCCGATGGCGGTAGCGGCACCATCACCGAAACCGATCCGAACGGTAATTCGACTGGCGGCATCACCACCGGTCCGAGCGACCAGACGCCGCCTGATGAATCGCAACTGACCGTCGATCAGAACAATGGCAACGGCCTCGGTGGCACGGGCACGCCGGGCGACACCATCACCGTCGAACGGCCAGACGGTACGACCGTCACGACCATCGTCGATGAGAACGGTCATTGGGAAATCTCGCCGAACCCGCTGCCCGATGGCGGTAGCGGCACCATCACCGAAACCGATCCGAACGGTAATTCGACCGGCGGCATCACCACCGGGCCGAGCGACCAGACGCCGCCTGACGAGTCGCAACTGACCGTTGACCAGAACAATGGCAACGGCCTCGGCGGCACGGGCACGCCCGGCGACACCATCACCGTCGAGCGGCCGGACGGTACGACCGTCACGACCATCGTCGATGAGAACGGTCATTGGGAAATCTCGCCGAACCCGCTGCCCGATGGCAGCACCGGTACGATTACTGAAACCGATCCGAACGGTAATTCGACTGGCGGCATCACCACCGGGCCGAGCGACCAGACGCCGCCTGACGAGTCGCAACTGACCGTCGATCAGAACAATGGCAATGGTCTCGGCGGCACGGGCACGCCCGGCGACACCATCACCGTCGAACGGCCGGACGGTACGACCGTCACGACCATCGTCGATGAGAACGGTCATTGGGAAATCTCGCCGAACCCGCTGCCCGATGGCAGCACCGGCACGATTACTGAAACCGATCCGAACGGTAATTCGACCGGCGGCATCACCACCGGGCCGAGCGACCAGACGCCGCCTGACGAGTCGCAACTGACCGTCGATCAGAACAATGGCAATGGTCTAGGCGGCACGGGCACGCCCGGAGACACCATCACCGTCGAACGGCCGGACGGTACGACCGTCACGACCATCGTCGATGAGAACGGTCATTGGGAAATCTCGCCGAACCCGCTGCCCGATGGCAGCACCGGTACGATTACTGAAACCGATCCGAACGGTAATTCGACTGGCGGCATCACCACCGGGCCGAGCGACCAGACGCCGCCTGACGAGTCGCAACTGACCGTCGATCAGAACAATGGCAATGGTCTCGGCGGCACGGGCACGCCCGGCGACACCATCACCGTCGAACGGCCGGACGGTACGACCGTCACGACCATCGTCGATGAGAACGGTCATTGGGAAATCTCGCCGAACCCGCTGCCCGATGGCAGCACCGGCACGATTACTGAAACCGATCCGAACGGTAATTCGACCGGCGGCATCACCACCGGGCCGAGCGACCAGACGCCGCCTGACGAGTCGCAACTGACCGTCGATCAGAACAATGGCAATGGTCTAGGCGGCACGGGCACGCCCGGCGACACCATCACCGTCGAACGGCCGGACGGTACGACCGTCACGACCATCGTCGATGAGAACGGTCATTGGGAAATCTCGCCGAACCCGCTGCCCGATGGCAGCACCGGTACGATTACTGAAACCGATCCGAACGGTAATTCGACTGGCGGCATCACCACCGGGCCGAGCGACCAGACGCCGCCTGACGAGTCGCAACTGACCGTCGATCAGAACAATGGCAATGGTCTCGGCGGCACGGGCACGCCCGGCGACACCATCACCGTCGAACGGCCGGACGGTACGACCGTCACGACCATCGTCGATGAGAACGGTCATTGGGAAATCTCGCCGAACCCGCTGCCCGATGGCAGCACCGGCACGATTACTGAAACCGATCCGAACGGTAATTCGACCGGCGGCATCACCACCGGGCCGAGCGACCAGACGCCGCCTGACGAGTCGCAACTGACCGTCGATCAGAACAATGGCAATGGTCTAGGCGGCACGGGCACGCCCGGCGACACCATCACCGTCGAACGGCCGGACGGTACGACCGTCACGACCATCGTCGATGAGAACGGTCATTGGGAAATCTCGCCGAACCCGCTGCCCGATGGCAGCACCGGTACGATTACTGAAACCGATCCGAACGGTAATTCGACTGGCGGCATCACCACCGGGCCGAGCGACCAGACGCCGCCTGACGAGTCGCAACTGACCGTCGATCAGAACAATGGCAATGGTCTCGGCGGCACGGGCACGCCCGGCGACACCATCACCGTCGAACGGCCGGACGGTACGACCGTCACGACCATCGTCGATGAGAACGGTCATTGGGAAATCTCCCCGAACCCGCTGCCCGATGGCAGCACCGGCACGATTACTGAAACCGATCCGAACGGTAATTCGACCGGCGGCATCACCACCGGGCCGAGCGACCAGACGCCGCCTGACGAGTCGCAACTGACCGTCGATCAGAACAATGGCAATGGTCTCGGCGGCACCGGCACGCCGGGTGACACCATCACCGTCGAACGGCCGGACGGTACGACCGTCACGACCATCGTCGATGAGAACGGTCATTGGGAAATCTCCCCGAACCCGCTGCCCGATGGCGGTAGCGGCACCATCACCGAAACCGATCCGAACGGTAATTCGACTGGCGGAATCACCACCGGGCCGAGCGACCAGACGCCGCCTGATGAATCGCAACTGACCGTCGATCAGAACAATGGCAATGGCCTCGGCGGCACGGGCACGCCCGGCGACACCATCACCGTCGAGCGGCCGGACGGTACGACCGTCACGACCATCGTCGATGAGAATGGTCATTGGGAAATTGCGCCGAACCCGCTGCCCGATGGCAGCACCGGCACCATCACCGAAACCGATCCGAACGGTAATTCGACCGGCGGCATCACCACCGGTCCGAGCGACCAGACCCCGCCCGACGAGTCGCAACTGACCGTTGACCAAAACAATGGCAATGGCCTCGGCGGTACCGGCACGCCCGGCGACACCATCACCGTCGAACGGCCCGACGGCAGCACCATCACGACGACCGTCGACAACAGCGGCCATTGGGAGATCAGCCCGAATCCGCTGCCCGATGGCGCGACGGGCACCGTCGTCGAAACCGATCCGGCCGGCAACGCCACCGGCGGCCTCACCACCGGGCCGAGCGACCAGACCCCGCCGGCCGCGCTCAACGAAAGCGCCATCGACCTGAACGACGACGTCGGCACGATCACCGGCACGATCGCGCATGGCGGCGTGACCGACGACGGCAAGCCGACCTTCAGCGGCCACATCGACGGCGGCGACGTCGCAACGGTCAACGTCTACGACAACGGCGCGCTCATCGGCAGCGCCGCGGTCGATACGGACGGCAACTGGAGCTTCGAACCCGCGCTGCCGATCACGCCCGGCTCGCACGACTTCCAGGCCGCGCCGGTCGACGGGGCGGGCAACGAAGGACCGAAAACCGGCGACTGGAACTTCACGCTGCTCGGCGCCGCCCCGGCCGCCCCGGCGATCACGCTGGTGACGGACGACAACGCGCAGACAGCCGTCGCGCTGCAGAAGGGCGACACCACCGCCGACGCGACGCCGACCATCGGCGGCACGGGCTCCGCTGGCACCACCGTTACGGTGTTCGTCAACGGCACCGCGGTCGGCTCGACGGTCGTCGCCGACGACGGCACCTGGAGCTTGACGACGCCGACGTTGAGCGGCGATGGCGTCAAGACGATCACCGCGCAGGCGAGCGATGCAGCCGGCCAGCTCAGTCCGATGACGGGCGGCTTCGACATCGTGCTCGACACGACCGCGCCGGCCGCGCCCGCCACGGTCGCGGCGCTGGACAGCGTCGGCCCGGTCACCGGCGCAATCGCCCAGGGCAGCGCCACCGACGACGCACGGCCGCAATTCACCGGCAGCGGCGCGGAGGCCAACGCGGTCGTGACGCTGTACGACGGCGCTACGGTGCTGGGCACCGCGACGGTAGACGCGTCAGGCAACTGGAGCTTCACGCCGCTGACGCCGCTGGCGGACGGCGCGCACGCGATCACCGCCACGCTGACCGACCAGGCGGGCAACGTCAGCGCGGCCAGCCCGGCGCTGAACTTCGCCGTGGATACCGGCACGGTGATCGTGAGCATCGCGAAGGCGATCGACGACGTCGGCACGATCCAGGGCGACGTCGCGAACAACGGCCTGACCGACGACGCAACGCCGACGCTCGCCGGCACCGCGACGCCCAATGCGGTCGTGACGGTCAAGGAAGGGACGACGGTGCTCGGCAGCGTCACCGCGGACGCCCAGGGCAACTGGAGCCTCACCCTGCCGCCGCAGAGCGAAGGCGCGCACACCTACACGGCCGTTGCGGCCAACACCGCGGGCACCGAAGGCAGCGCGAACTTCACGCTGACCATCGATCTGACGCCGCCGTCCACGCCCGTAGTCGGCACGGTGAGCGACGACGTCGGCGTCTATCAGGGCACCCTCGCGCAGAACGGCTACACCGACGACACGACGCCGACGCTGGCCGGCTCCGGCGCCACGCCAGGCAACACGATCCTCGTGTATGACAACGGTTCGCTGGCCGGCAGCGTTACGGTTGCATCGGACGGCACCTGGAACTACACGCCGACCACGCCGCTCGCCGAGGGAACGCACAACCTGACGGCCGTTGCGGTGGATGCGGCGGGCAACCAGAGCGCGCCTGGCACGCCGTTCGTGCTGAACGTCGATACCACGCCACCGCAGGCCGCTGTGGCCATCACCGGCATCACGCCGGATACCGGCACGCCCGGCGACTTCGTCACGTCGTCGACGACGCTGACCGTGTACGGCACGCTGTCGCAGGCGCTCGGCGCGAACGAGTCGGTACAGATCAGCATCGACGGCGGCGCGACGTGGATCAACGCGACGTCGGTCGCCGGCACGAGCTGGAGCTACGTCGATCCGCGCGTGCTGGCCGATGGCGAAGTCGACTACGCGGTGCGCGTAATCGACACGGCCGGCAACGTCGGCAGTTCGGCGTCGCAGGCGGTCTTCATCGACACGGGCATCAGCCTCTCGGTGCAGATCACCGACATCACGCCCGACAGCGGCGTCGCCGGCGACTTCATCACGAATGCCGGTCAGATCACCGTGACCGGCACGTTGAGCCAGGCGCTGCCCGGCGGCGCGAAGGTGCAGGTGTCGACCGACGGCGGCAACACCTGGGCCGACGCGGCGACGACCGGCACGAGCTGGATCTACGCGGACCCGACCGCCTATACGGGTAGCACGACGGTGCACTACGACGTGCGCGTGCTGAGCGCGGGCGGCGACGTGGTGGACACGGTCGGCCAGGACGTGGTGATCGACATGACCCCGCCGGCTGCGCTCGCACAGATCGTATCGATCACCGAGGATCTCGGCGCGAGCGGCTCGGACTTCATCACGAGCGACAACCGGCCGGTCATCAACGGCCAGGTCAACCAGGCGGTCGACGACGGCTCGTCGGTGCTCGTCAGCATCGACGGCGGCAATAGCTGGCAGCCGGCGACCACGTTCGACGGCACGAACTGGACGCTCGACCTGGGCGGACAAACGCTCGCGGACGGCAGCTACGTGCTGCAGGCGCGCGTGCAGGATGCGGCCGGCAACCTCGGCACGATCTCCACGCAAGTGCTGCAGATCAATACACAGCCGCTGGACGCAGGCGGCATCAGTTCGACGTTCGCGTTGAACACGGACACGTCGGTCGGCGTGGCGGGCGTGTATTCGACCGCGCAGACGGCGACGAACGGCGACCTGACCACCCGCGATCAGACGCTGACGTTCTCCGGCACGCTGACCAAGGCGTTGACCGCGAACCAGTACCTGCAACTGTCGCTCGACGATGGGCACACGTGGGTCACGGTGCTGTCGCAGAGCGGCACACTGTGGACCTACAGCGCCGACGCGCTGACCGGCAGCCAGACGCTGAACGTGAAGATGCAGGTGGTCAGCGCGTCCGGCGTGGTCGCGACCGGCACCAGCTTCGTCGATCAGACCGTCGTACTCGCGCTCGATGCGCCGCCGTCGCTCGCCCAGGCGCCGAACATCGCGAGCGTCACCGACACGAATGCGGCCTACGCGTTCTCGTCGACCCTGTACGGCAAGGTGGCCGCCGGCTCGCTGGTCGCGCTGGTGGACGACGTGAACCGCGACGGCACCTACGAGGAGGGCATCGACCGGATCACCGGTTACGCGAGCGCGGACCAGAACGGCGACTGGAGCTTCAACGCGTCGCTCGGCAAGGGGCTGCATAGCGTCGGCTTCATGGTGTGGGACGCGGCCGGCAACGCGTCGGGTTTCGGCCCGCTCGTGATGACCAGCACCGGCACGCTGACGAACACGGTCGGCAGCAGCACCAGTTCGACCGGCTGGGGCGGCACCGCCACGGGGGGCGACTGGGGGCTGGGCGCGGGCGCGGCGACGATCGACGAGAACGGCAACTGGGCGTTCTTCCAGAGTTCGATCGGCACGAAGTCGGGCGCGGCCGCCTATTCGGGCTGGGTGTTCGACGTGACGCCGAACGGCTATTCGGCGACCTATCTGCCGGAGTCGTCGGCGGTCGCGAACGCGCCGACGAACGGCGACGACTATGGCCACGTGATCCGTCAGGGCGTGTTCGTCGACGTGAACCGCGACGGCTACATGGACGTGTTAGGCAAGGTCAGCCAGGACTCCGCCGCGGTGGCGCTGTGGACGAAGAATGCGGACGGCAGCTACACCGCCAGCTCGTTCACGTTCCCGACCCCCGCGTGGTGGAACCCGCTCGACCAACAGAACACGTTCGGCGCGGCCGGCTCGGTGATCGCGTGGGACCGGTATGGCGACGGTTACTCGGACTTCGTCGTCACGTACAGCGGCGCGGGGCTCTCGTGGCAATCGGACCAGTCGTACACGTACATCAGCAACAACAACGGCGTGCTGAGCGCGGACGCGGGCCAGAATGGCTTCCGCTGGTTCCAGACTGAGGTCAGCGGCGTGGACGTGAACAACAACGGCACGGTCGATCTCGCGGGCCGTTCCGATCAGGACAGCGGCCGCGCGCTCGACATCCAGTTGTTCAACGCGGACGGCAGCATCGGCGCGGACAAGATGTACAACGGCGTGTTCCGTGGCGATGGCGCGTATTTCAACGCGAACACCGCGTACTCGATGACGTGGGCCGATTTCAACGGCGACGGTTATCTCGACCTGTATCTGAACCGGGGTTACCAGTCGCCGACGACCACCGGCAACAGCGACGAAAGCCGCATCTACCTGAACCAGGGCAACGATGCGAACGGCAACTGGCTCGGGATGAGCGCGAACCCGCTGTATTTCGACGACACGCTGGCCGGAACCGCGAGCAATCACTTCGACGGCGGCGCGTCGCTCGCGGTGGACTGGAACCACGACGGCAAGATGGACGTGATCGAGGTGCCGCGGCAGAACATCGCGAACTACCCGATCAACGCGCCCACAGCACCGATGGTGTACCTGAACAGCGGCACGAACGTGTGGACCGGCACCGGCAAGGCGCTCGGCACGACGCTGTACGACGACATCACCGGCGCGGTCGCGGTCGATTACGACTGGGACGGCGCGGTCGATCTGGTGATGTACCGCGCGGGCAGCACGACCGCCGGCGTCAACTCGAACACCGCGCCGGCCGTGCTGATCCACAACGACAACGCGGTCGCCTACGGCACGAGCCTGACGTTCAAGATCCTCGACCAGAACGGCGTGAACAGCTTCTTCGGCAACACGGTGAAGCTGTACAACTCCGCCGGCGACCTCGTGGCGACGCAGGTGATCAACGCGCAGTCGTCGGTGACGACGGACAGTTCGGGCCTGCTGCACTTCTACGGGCTCGATCCGCACGACACGTACTCGGTGCAGTTGCTGCGCAACGACAACGGCACGATCAACCACGTCAGTGGCAGCACCTACAACCAGAGCTACGTGAACGGCACGGTCAACCTGAACTGGACCGGCATTCAGCCGGGTGATGCGGATCACGCGTACGTGCTGACTGCCGAGGCAACCAATGCCGCCAACGACACGACCGCCGCGGGCGTCGTCGGCACCGGCTACAACGACACGTTCTACGGCACGCTCGGCGACGACGTGATCAACGGCGGCGGCGGCTGGAACACGCTGATGGACGGCAGCCGCACGTGGAGTAACACGGGCGGCATGGACGTGGTCGATTACAGCCGCGCCAGCGGAATGATGAACGTGAACCTGATGACCGGCGTCGCAACCGGCATGGGCAACGACACGTTGACTCACATCGAGGGCTTGATCGGCGGCAACTACGGCAACTCGTTCACCGACAACGCGGCGAACAACACGTTCCAGGGCGGCGCCGGCAACGACGTGTTCTATCTGACCAACGGCGGCAACGACACGCTCGTCTACAAGGCGCTGAACAACGCCGATGCGACCGGCGGCAACGGTCACGACTCGGTGTACGGATTCACGGTCGGCAACACGCTGACGAACGCGAATGCGGACCTGCTCGACCTGAGCGATCTGCTGTCCGGCTACAAGGGCAGCGTGAGCCTGCTCACCGACCAGGGGACGGTGAAACTCGACGCGGCATCGCAGGGGCTGCAGGACTACCTGAAGGTCGATGTGGTCGGCAACGACACGGTCATCAGCGTCGACCGGGACGGCGCCGGCAGTCAGTTGACCTCCAGCGCCGTGGTCACGCTGGTGAACGTGCAGACGGATCTGCTCACGTTGTTGCAGAACCACCAGATCCTGATCTGAGCGTAAGCAGAAAAGTCGATAACAGCAGCAGATAAATGTTTGATTCGGAGAGGTCTCGAAATGCGGTACGGCACCTGGCAATGGAGTTTCATCGTTTTATTGGCGGCCATGCCGGCTGCCGTCACCGCTGAAGAAGCGCCGGACAGTTCGAAGAAGGCCGGGCAGCAGATGGTCTGCAACCCGGACTGCAACTGGGTGACGGCGGAAGCGCCGCCGCCGCCTCCTCCGCCGCCGCCCGACCCGCCGGTTGTCGAAGCCGACGCGCGTCGTCCCCGTCCCACGGCGATCTGCAATCCGGATTGCACGTGGAACGGAGACGGCGCGCCGCCGGCTGCTCAAGCGTCGGCACCGGCGACGCCGGCCGCCGTCGCTCAAACCGGCGTTCAACCTGACGTCGGCGCCCCAACCCCATCCGCGAGTCAAGCCGAACCGGTCCGCAACAGGAGCGCGGCGCCGGTCCTCGCAACCCGTTCCAGCGAAAAGCAGCCGTATGCGCCGAACCAGGCGGCGATGCTGGAAAACGAAGCGGCAGCCGCCGGCGTCCGCCGCGTGCTCGACGTATCGCGCAAGAAGCAGTTGCAGCAGAACCTCGCGCGCGAAGGCCTCCAGACGCCGGAAGCGCGGCAGGCATCAGGCCCGCGCTACGATCTGTGGCAAGTCGTCGACATGGCCGTCGCGAACTACCCGTCGATCCGCAACGCGATGGCGGCCGTCGGCCAGCAACAGGCGTCGGTCGACGTTGCGCGCGCCGGCTACTACCCGACCGTTCAGGTCGGCATCAACACCGGCCATCAGGGCGTGTACGGCAACGGACAGGCCGCGACGGCATCCGTCTCGCAGATGCTGTACGACTTCGGCAAGGTGAAAAACGCCGTTCTCAGCGCGGAATCCAGCGTGCGCACGCGTCAGCTCCAGGTGCGCGCGGAGGTCGACAACATCGCAAGGCAGGCCGCGCTGACCGCGATCGAACTCGAACGGTTCAAGGCGCTCGAAGCGAGCGCGCGGTCCCAGTTGAACGCCGTCAGCAAGCTGCTCGACCTCGCGCGCAAGCGCGCCGAGGAAGGCGCGAGCACGCGCGCGGACCCGGTCCAGGCCGAGGCGCGCGTTTCGGCGGCCGAAGCCACGCTTCAGGCGATGATCACGCAGGTCAACCAGCAGCGGACCAAACTCGCGACGCTGATCGGCCGCAACGTGCCGGAAGGCGGCATCGATATTCCGCCGGGCGCATTGCAGCAGGCCGTGGCCGGCATCCGTCCCGACGTCGAAAACGCCGTGAACGTCCAGTTGGCCGAAGCCGAGAAAGAAACGGCGATCGCGGATCTCGCACAGGCGAAGTCCAACACGAAACCGACGTTGTCCGTGCAGGCCGGCGTCAATCAATACCTCGGCGGCGCGAGCAACTACACGCCGGGCGGCCGCGTGTACACGCTGACCCTCGGCGTATCGCACAACCTGTTCGAAGGCGGCGCGCCGTCCGCGCGGGTGCGCGGCGCATCGGAGGCGCTGCGCGGCGCGGACGAGCGCATCCGCACCGAACAGCTTCAGGCCGACGACGACCGGCGCGTGTTCGGCGAGCAGATGACGAGCCTCGCGTCCCGCATGCAGACGCTCGGAAGCCGCCAGAAAAGCATCGTCGAAACGCAGAAGCTGTACAGGGAGCAATACCTGTCGCTCGGCACGCGCTCGCTGCTGGACCTGCTCAACTCGGAAGCCGAAATCTTCCAGGCGGAGTCGGACGAAATCAACGCGCGGCACGACATGTGGGCCGCCGAAGTGTCGTACATCAATGCCACCGGCTACATGCATGACGTCTTCAAACTGGTGAACGAATCATGATGAACGACCCGCTGGCCGAAGCGCCGACCGCCGAACCCCGCGCGCAAGCCGCGAAACCGGAAAGCCACGCGCCGTGGCTCGAAGCGATGCTGTTTCTCGCGCGCCATTTCCGGCTCGACGTGTCCGAAGAGCGCGTGCAGGTCGCGCTCGCATGGCGGCAGGACCGCTCGCTCGACGAACGCCTGCGGCTGATGGCCCGCGACATGGGCATGTCGCTGCGGGCCGAAACGCTGTCGCCGGGTGTGCTCGATCCGTGGCGGCTGCCCGTCCTCGCCGAATTCTCGGGCGGCCAGGCCGGCGTGATCGAGAGCGTCGATGCGCAAGGCCGCGTCGGGATCCGGCTCAGCGGCGAGCAAGGCATCCTGCAGGCGCTGCCCGCCGACGAGGTGGTCCGGCGCGTGCAGCGGATTTTCGTCGTCCGGCCCGAGGTCGCCGTCCCCGACATGCGGGTCGACGAGTACATCAAGCCGTACCAGGAAGACTGGTTCTGGTCGATCGTGCTGCGCGACTGGCGCCGTTACGCGGACGTGATGCTCGCGTCGCTGGTCGCCAACGTCCTCGCGCTCGCCGCGATGATCTTCTCGATGCAGGTGTACGACCGCGTGATTCCGGCGCAGTCGGAGCCGACGTTGTGGGTGCTGTTCGGCGGCGTCGCGATCGCGATCTGCTTCGAGTTCTGCGTGCGGCTCGCCCGCACCCGCCTGACCGACCAGATCGGCAAGCGCGCGGACCTGCGGATCTCGGATCGCGTGTTCGGCCACGCGCTGCGGCTGCGCAGCGACGCGCAGTCGAAATCCACCGGCTCGTTCATCGCGCAGTTGCGCGAACTCGAACAGGTCCGCGAAATGATCACGTCGACGACGCTCGGCGCGATCGCCGACCTGCCGTTCTTCCTGCTGTTCCTCGTCGTGCTGTGGTACGTCGGCGGCGTGATGGCGCTGGTGCCGCTCGTCGTCGTGCCGCTGCTCATCATCCCCGGCCTGCTCGCGCAGAAACCGCTCGCGAAGCTGTCGAGAGAAGGCATGCGCGAAGCGTCGATCCGCAACGCGATTCTGGTCGAGGCCGTGCAGGGTCTGCAGGACATCAAGCTGCTGCGCGCGGAATCGCGTTTCCAGAACCAGTGGAATCACCTGAACGAAACGGCCGCGACGATCAGCATGCGCCAACGCTTCCTGACCGGCGCGCTGACGACGTGGGCGCAGGAGCTTCAATCGCTCGTCTATGCGCTCGTGATCCTGGCCGGCTGCTTCGCGGTGATCAAGGGCGACATGACGACCGGCGCGCTGATCGGGATGTCGATCCTGTCGTCGCGGATGATCGCGCCGCTCGCGCAGGTGTCCGGCATCATGGCGCGCTGGCAGCAGGCGAAGGTCGCACGATCCGGGCTCGACGAACTGATGAAGCGCCCGGTCGATCATCCCGAGCATTCGAAGGTGCTGCATCGCCCGACTATCGCCGGCAACTTCGATCTCGAAGGCGTGAGCTTCAGCTACGGCGAGGACGACAAGCGCGTGGCGCTGGACATCCGCAAGCTGCAGATCCGCAGCGGCGAGCGCGTCGCGATTCTCGGCCGCAACGGCGCGGGTAAATCGACGCTGCTGCAACTGCTGTCCGGACTGCAACTGCCGCAAAAAGGCACCGTGCTGCTCGACTCGCTGAAGATGTCGCTGATCGACCCGTATGACGTGCGCCGCGACGTGGCGTTTCTGCCGCAGAACGCGAACCTCTTCTACGGCACGCTGCGCGACAACCTGACGATGGGCAAGCCGCACGCGTCCGACGACGAGATTCTCGAAGCGCTGAAACTCAGCGGCGCGATCGGCTTCCTGCACACGCTGCCGAACGGGCTCGAACACATGGTGCTCGAAGGCGGCCGCGGACTGTCCGGCGGACAGCGTCAACTGATCCTGCTCGCGCGGACGCTGCTTCGCTCGCCGCGCGTCGTGCTGTTCGACGAACCGAGCGCCTCGCTCGACGAAGTCAGCGAACAGCATCTCGTCAACGCGCTGGAGCCGTGGCTCGAAGGCCGCACGCTGATCGTCGCGACCCATCGCCCGGCGGTGCTGCGCTGGGTCGACCGGATCATCGTGGTCGACAACGGCCACATCGTGCTCGACGACAACCGGCAGAACGTGCTCGCGAAACTGAGCCGGCCCACGGCAACCGCCGCGCCTGCTGCCGCGCCTCCGGCCGCGTAACGGCGGCGCACGCAGCACAGACGAAACGAACGACATCGGTTCAATGGCGGACGGTCCCCAACGGCCGGCCGCCGATGGAGAGGCAACAACCATGCAAGCCCGAACACCCAACCGCCTCGGGAGCGCGTTATCCGCGCTCCGCGCGACGACCGGCGACACCCGGAACGACTATTTCACCGAACACGAGCGGGCGCCGCGTTCGTCACGGCTGCTGTGGATCATCGGCGTCGGCCTGCTGGTCCTGTTCGCGTGGTCGTGGTTCTTCAAGCTCGACGAAGTGTCCACCGGCACCGGCAAGGTGATTCCGTTCTCGCGCGAGCAGGTCATCCAGTCGCTCGAAGGCGGCATTCTCGATTCGCTGTCCGTCAAGGAAGGCGACCTCGTGCAGCCGGACGAAGTGCTCGCCCAGCTCGCGCGCGCAAAAACGGAATCGGCGGTGGACGAAAGCGCGTCGCGCGCTCGCGCGGCGCTCGCCACCGCCGCGCGCCTGCGTGCCGAAGTCGACGGCGGCGAACTGGTGTTCCCGCCCGAAGTGATGCAGGACCCGCAACTGGTGCGCTCCGAAACCGCGTTGTACAAGTCGCGGCGCGACGGGCTCTCGCGCAGCCTCGGCAGCATCAACGACGCGCTCGCGCTGGTCCGCAAGGAGTTGCAGATCACACAGCGGCTCGCGACGCAGGGCGCGGCGAGCGACGTCGAAGTGCTGCGCCTGAAGCGCCAGGCGAGCGACCTCGAAATGAAGGCCAGCGACACGCGCGACCAGTATTACGTGAAGTCGCGCGAGGAACTCGCGAAGGCGAACAGCGAAGTCGAGGCGCAGCGGTCGGTCACGCGCGGCCGCGCCGATGCGCTGTCGCGACTGACCGTCAAGTCGCCGGTCAAGGGCGTCGTCAAGGACATCGAGGTGAATACCGTCGGCGGCGTGATTCCGCCGAACGGACGCCTGATGACGATCGTGCCGATGGGCGACCAGTTGGTCGTCGAAGCGCGCGTGTCGCCGCGCGACGTCGCGTTCATCCATCCCGGTCAGGACGCCACCGTCAAGATCACCGCGTACGACTATTCGATCTTCGGCGGCATGAAGGGCAAGGTCACGAGCATCTCGCCGGACACGATCCAGGACGACGTGCGCAAGGACGTTTACTACTACCGCGTGTTCGTCCGCACCGACACCGATACGCTGAAGAACAAACAGGGCAAGGCGTTTCCGATTTTCCCGGGCATGGTTGCGACCGTCGATATCCATACCGGCAGCAAGACCGTCTGGGAATACCTGACGAAACCGCTGAACCGCGCGCGCGAAGCGCTGCGCGAGCGTTGATTTCCTGTGACACCGACCTGCCGCTGACCGTCCGCCAACAATGAAGCCGAGAACGTCCACCACAGCCCGCCCCCGGTCGAAGGGCCAATTGCTCGTCGATGCCGCCAGCAAACGCGCGAAGTCGCTGCATGCGCAGGGACGCTACGAACAGGCGCTGGAAGTCTGCCTGCAAACCGTGCGGCGGCAACCTCGACTCGCCGCCGCGTGGAGCGACGCGGCGGTCAATTGCATCAAGCTCGAACGCTGGACCGATGCGATCCGCCATGCGCAAACGGCGCTCGCGTGCGGCGGGGACAGCCTGTCGCTATATGACGCGCTATCCCACGCGCACGGCGCGTTAAAGCAATGGGACGAAGTCCGGCGTTACGGCCTGCATGCGCTGAACCTGCGCGACCGGCGATTCGGCGGCGTGCCGCCGATGCCGCATGAACCGTCGCCGGACATGCCGCCGCTGCCGTCGCCCGAAACGAGGGAACGCAACGTCATCTCGTTTTCGCTGTTCGGCGGCGACTCGAAATACGGCGAAACGGCCGTGCTGAACGTGGTCGAGCAACCGCGCGCCTATCCGCACTGGGTCTGCCGGTTCTATATCGACGACAGCGTGCCGGCCGCGATCGTCGATCGCCTGCGGAACGGCGGCGCACAAATCGTGCGGATCAGCGGGGACCATGCGCAGTGGCCCGGCACGATGTGGCGTTTTCTCGCGCTCGACGATCCTCGCGTGGACCGCGTGCTGTTTCGCGATGCCGACTCCGTGATCTCGAATCGCGAAGCCGAAGCCGTCGATCAATGGCTGCACAGCGGCAAGCGTTTTCACGCGATGCGCGACAGCGGCACCCATACCGAGTTGCTGCTTGCGGGCCTGTGGGGCGCCGTTCGCGGCGCGCTCCCGCCGATCGACACGCTGGTTCGGCACTTCATGCGCACTCCGCTGGAGTCGGCGCATTTCGCCGACCAGTATTTCCTGCGGCAATCGGTGTGGCCGTATGCGCGCGCGAGCCTGATGCAGCACGACTCGATGTTCGGGTTTCTCGATGCGCATGCGTTTCCGGGCGGCCCGATGCCCGACGATTTTCACGTCGGCTACTCGGAAGGCTCGCCCTACTTCACCGCGGCAAGCGCGTTGCCTGACGGATCAGCGGTCGAGTGGAAGCTGTACCGTACCGGCGGCACCGGCGCACACACGGATGCGCAGCTTGTGTGCGCGTATCCGGCGCGTGTGGCTGGCGGCGCGATCAGGGCGCACATCCCCGCCAGGTACGCACGCTGGATCGACGAGGGCTCGGCCTATATCCGCGTCATGGCCGACGCAGAAGTGTCTGCTTAAAACGAGGCTCGGAACTGGAAAACCACGCCAATCACGATTTTTTAATCTCCATAATAAAAATCCCACAAAAACTTACGAACCTAATTCGTAACGTTCAATTTCGCCGGCCGATATTCAAACGCATTTACGGAATAAAAACTGGATTGACGTCCGTCAATAACCATCCCGAACCGCCCCGTCTCAAAAATTATCACCCGGATAATTGAATCAATTTGTATTGCATAAATCAGGCCCAACTTCGCGACGTGAAAAGCTTGTCACGCTACAAATCACGGGTCTTTCTCCTGAGCAGATCAAAAATCTTTTCTCAAAAAGACGATACGCAAAGTTGGATTTCCTCGCTGTGTTTTTTAATCAACTTCCAACAGGATCAGATATGAACCGGAAGATCATCGCTTCCACGCTGGCGCTCGCCGCCATCGGACTTTCCACCAGCGCCTTCGCGACCGGCCCGCAAACCGGCCAGATCCAGATTACCGGCAAGGTCGTCGATACGACCTGCTCCGTCGACGCCGCATCGCAAAACGTCACGGTCACGCTGCCGACCGTCGACAAGTCCTCGCTTTCGTCGGCGGCCAGCAGCGCCGCGCTGACGCCGTTCGCGATCACCGTGGACGGCTGCGCGCAGACCGACGGCGCGGATACCGTTTCGGTGGCGTTCGTTCCCGACAGCAACGTCGATGCAAACGGCAACCTGCTGAACCAGGCTGCCGGCGGCGCGCAGAACGTGGCCGTGCAGATTCTCGACAACAGCCGCAACGTCGTGAACGTCAACACCGACACGGTCACCGCACAGCAGGCGCGCGGCTCCTCGACCGACGTCGCCGGCGCGCCGGTCACGCTCCAGTACTACGCGCAGTACTACTCGGCACTCGGCGGCACGACGGCGGGCGCAGTCAGCGCGCTCGCGAACTTCCAGCTCGTCTACAAGTAATGCCCGACGCCCGGGCGTGCCCCGGGGCAATTTGCCGTTTTTTTTGGTGTACCCGTCCATGAAACGCTTCATCTTCGCGGCCGCACTGCTTTCGCTGTTCGGCGCCGCAGCACCCGCATCCGCCGGCGTCGTCATCGAAGGGACACGAGTCGTCTATCCCGCCCGCGACCGCGAGGTCACCGTGAAGATGACCAACAAGGGAGACGGTCCGGTGCTGATGCAGGTCTGGGCGGATCGCGGCGACGCGCATTCGCAGCCGCAGACCGCGGATGCGCCGTTCCTGATCACGCCGCCTATCTTCCGGCTCGACGCGGGCAAGGGACAGGCGGTCCGCATGGTCTTCACCGGCGACGCCGTGCCGGCCGACCGCGAATCGCTGTTCTGGTTCAACGCGCTGGAAGTGCCGACGATGCCCGCCGACGCCGACCGGAACTACATGCAGATCGCCGTTCGCTCACGGCTGAAGCTGTTCTACCGGCCGGAAGGCCTGCGCGGCGACCTGTCGTCCGCGGTCGAAAGCGTCACCTGGAAAGTCGAACCGACGGCCAACGGCTACAGGCTGCACGGCGAGAATCCGAGTCCGTATCACGTCACGTTCACCAAGCTGCAGGTGACGCAGGACGGCAAGACCTATGAGGCGGAGAACGGCATGATCGATCCGCTAAGCGGCCGTGACTTCCCGTTGCCCGGTTTTCCGGGGAGGCACGCGGACGCGAAGGTCCACTACAACTGGATGAGCGACTACGGTCCGGGGCCGCGCGCAGAAGCGGCTTTGCAGTAGTGCGCCGCCCATCCCACGCACACCGCCGCGCAGCGCCGGAACGATCGGGCGCGCGCGGCCCGAGCCGTCCGGAGGTGCCCGCGCCTTTCCGGCGGTCGATCGCGGCCACGTCGGTCGGCGCGGCGGTCGCCGCCATGTCGATGACCCCGTTCGCCTGGGCCGGCAACACCGCCACTGAACTCGCCTCGTTCAATCCCGCGTTCGTGCACGGCGTCGATGGGCAACCGGTCGACCTGTCCCGCTTCGAACGCGGCGATCAGCTTGGGCCGGGCGGCTACCGCGCCGACATCTACGTGAATCAGACCTGGATCGGGCGCGAGGACATCACGGTCCGCGCGGGCACGGGCGACAACACGTCGTCCGTCGTGTGCTTTTCGCGCCAGCAGATCGCGCGCATCGGCCTCGATGTCAACGCGCTGCCGAACCGCGATGCGGCCACGACCGCGCTCGATACCGACTGCATCGATCCCGCCCAACTCGTGCCGGACGCCCACGTCGATTTCGACCTGTCGAATCTTCGCATCGACGCGAGCATCCCGCAGGCTTACCTCAGGCGCACCGCGCGCGGCTACGTCGATCCGAAGGACTGGGACGGCGGCGTGACCGCGGGGTTCGTCGACTACAACGCGAACGCGTTCCGCACGCAAACGAGCGGCGTGTCGCAGACGCAGTATTACCTCGGCCTGAACGCCGGCGTGAACGTAGGCGGCTGGCGGCTGCGGCACAGCGGCAGCTTCACCGAAAGCGCCGGCGGCTACGCCAGCGCCGGCAGCCAGTACACCGCGATCAGCACCTACGCGCAGCACGACATCACGCGGCTGAAGTCGCAACTGACCGTCGGCCAGTACTACACGCCATCCGATCTGTTCGACAGCGTGCCGTACACCGGCGTGCAGTTGACGTCCGATGACCGGATGCTCCCCGACTCGCAGCGCGGCTTCGCGCCGGTAATCCGCGCGACTGCGCTAACCAATGCGCGCGTGACGGTCCGCCAGGGCAACAACGTCGTGTACGAGACGACGGTCGCACCGGGGCCGTTCGTCATCGAGGACCTCTACAACACGGGTTATGCCGGGGATCTGAACGTCAGCATCACCGAGGCCGACGGCAGCGTTCGCCGCTTCGTCGTGCCGTTCGCTTCGGTGCCGCAACTGCGCCGCCCCGGCGTGTCGCGCTTCAGCGTCAGCGCCGGCAAGTATCGCGACAGCACGCTCGCGCGCACGCCGACGTTCGTCGAGGCGACCTACCAGCGCGGCCTGTCGAACCTGCTGACCGGTTATGCCGGCGTGATCGCCGCGTCGCACTATCAGTCGGCACAGGCGGGCGTCGCGTTGAGCACGCCGGTCGGCGCATTCGCGACCGATGTCACGTTTTCGAAAGCGACCGATCTTCCGTCGGTCGTCGAGCCGGGACACGGCACGACCGGCCGAAGCTACCGGATCAGCTACAGCAAGCTCGTGGACTGGACGCAGACGAACTTCGTCGTGGCCGCCTACCGGTTCTCCAGCCCCGGTTATCTGAGCCTGGGCGACTACGCGCAAGCGATGAACAGCACGGGCGCCGCGGCATTTCGCCAGCGCAACCGCTTCCAGGTCAACGTCAGCCAGCCGCTCGGCGACGGCTGGGGCAGCGTGTACCTGAGCGGCTCCGCGCAGAACTACTGGAACGGCGCGAAGGGCAGCGACATCAGCTACCAGGCCGGCTACTCGAACAACATCGGCCGCGTGAACCTGACGCTGTCGGCGGGACGCACGCTGTCCACCGGCAGCGCCGCGGTCACGCAATACATGCTGACCGCGACGGTCCCGCTCGGACGCGGTCCGCGCACGCCGTATCTGAACACGTCCGTCACCTACTCGGACACCGGCAATTCGTACGTGCAGGCCGGCCTGTCCGGCTCCGCCGGCGACGCGAACCAGTTCAGCTACAGCGTGTTCGGCTCCCATGCCGGCGGCAACGGCGACACGTCGACGAACGGCGGCGCAAGCGCGGCCTACCAGGGCGCGAACGGGGTGCTGACCGGCAGCTTCAGCGCGGGACAGCACTACACGCAGGCGAACCTCGGCGTCAGCGGGAGCATCGTCGGCCACGCGGGCGGCGTGAACTTCACGTCGCAGCAAGGCGAAACCCGCGCGCTCGTCGAGGCGGACGGCGCGGCCGGCGCGACGCTGTCGAACAGCATCGGCGCGGCCGTCGGCCGCAACGGCTACGGGGTCGTCAGCGGGCTCATGCCGTATCGGCAGAACGACGTCGCGCTCGATCCGAAAGGCACGTCGCCGGACGTCGAATTGCAGATCACGTCGCAAAGCGTCGCGCCGCGCTACGGATCGGTCGTGCTGCTCAAGTATCCGACCGTCACCGGCAAGCCGCTGCTGCTGCACCTGACCCGCGACGACGGAGGCAACCTGCCGGTCGGCGCGGAAGTGTTCGACAGCCACGATTCGCTGATCGCCGTCGTCGGACAGGGCAGCCGGATCTTCTTTCGCTCGGCGGACGCGCACGGCACGCTGCGGGTCCGCTGGGGCGACGGCGACGACCGCCAATGCTCGGTCGCGTACAGCATGCCGGCCGCCGCGCAGGACAATGCGAGCGCCTACCTGCGAGCGGACGCGGCGTGCGTCCGGCACGCATCGTCGAAGCCCGAACCCCAGCCACAACCGGCAACCGCCGAACGTCCGGCGGACGCGTCGCACGACACCGTGTCTATGTCCACGAGCAGGAGCGACTCTTGAAAAAATTCCTATTCGCACTGCTGTTGAGCCTGCTGGCCGTATCAGGCGCACATGCGGCCTGCTCGTTCAAATCGGGCTCCGCAGTCAACACGTCGATTTCCTTGCCCTCCACGCTGAACGTCCTGAGCGATACGCCGAACGGCACGATCTTGTGGAGCCGCGACTGGCTGTCGAGCGGCAGCTACAACATCAACTGCTCCGGCTCGGGCGTCGTCGCAGGAACACTGGCTAGCGGAATCGGCACTTCCGTTGACGGCTTCACCAATGCCAAGGGCTATGACTCGGTCTTCGCGACCAACGTCCCCGGCATCGGCATCTCGGTCTACTGGTGCAACACGGCGGTCGCAAGCTGCAATAGGAACTACGCCGACGTCACGCCGATACCGAGCCTCCCGGCGTCGTGGGGCACGATTTCGGGCTCCAGCTATAACTCCCCGACCTCGTGGTCGGTGCAGCTCGTCAAGACAGGGGCCATCAGCCCAGGCCCGCTTTCGGCCGGCGGCGTCTCCACCATCTCGTACATGGGGCTCGTCATCGCCACTCTGATGATCACCGGCAGCACGCCTGTCGCAACGCTCGGCTGTCAGATCAACCCGACCAACATCACGGTCGCATTGCCCACCGTGATGAAACACGACTTCACCGACTCGTCGCCGACGCCGACGGGCACCAGCAAGGCGACGCCGTTCAACATCAGCCTCGCCTGCGACGCCGGCGTGCAGGTGCTGTACAAGATCGACGGCACGCAGACCGGCAGCGACACGAACGTGCTGGCCAACTCGACCGGCAGCGGAATGGCGCAGGGCATCGGCGTGCAACTGCTCCAGGGCGATCCCGGCAGCAACAGTCCGGTTCCGATCGGCCAGTCGGTCACGTACGGCAGCCGGACGGCGGGCAGCGGCCCGATGAACATCCCGCTCGTCGCGACCTACTACAAGACCGTGCCGATTGCGAACGTGGTTCCGGGCATCGTGTCGGTGACGGCAACGTTTACGGTGCTGTATCAATAGCCGCCGACGTTGACATTAACGTCGACCGTCGCGCCGCGCCGACCGGCACGCCGTGCATCGTTCGCTGTCCGCCCCGCGTCGCGTTATGCGGCGAAGCGGACCTCGCGCGACGCTACCGCGAATACCGCAGCAGCGGCCGGCCGTCCAGCGGCTGCGTGTCCCGCGCGTTGTGCGCGTATAGCCGCGTGAACGCGGCAACATCGTCGCGCGAGACGTCGACCGGCTCGCTCAGCACGTACCACTCGACGTTCTCGTTCAACGGCGGAGTCGTCAGCGAGCCGAGGTAGTGGTAATACGCATCGATGTCGCCGGGCATCAGCTTCGCGACGTCGAACTGCGCGATCGGCGTCTGCACGTCGCGCTTCGCCGCCCGCACGATCGTCGCGAACTGCGCGTTCTCTGCACCCTCCCGATACAGCACCGCGACCACGGCCAGCCGGCCGTCCTGTGCGCGAAACACGAAATGCCCTTCGAGCGGGTAACGCTCGCCGTCGATCGTATGCTCGGACGGCGCGTGGAAATGCGCCTGAACGAGATCGAAGTGACGGCCGCGGATCGTGGCCGAGCCGCCGGCCGGCACGACCTGCACCGTATGCCCGTTGTCGGTCACGGTCGCGCCCGTCTGCCCGACGTGAACGGCGATCCGGTCGTTTTCGTCGGACGCGCGCGCGGCGTTCACGACGTCCGCGCTGCGGATCGCGATCGGCGACTGCGAGTGGCCGGACTCGATATGCCACGCCTTCTGATGGTCGTAGTCGAACGATTCGGCGTGCGGCGCCGAAGCCGCCGACGCGGGATTCGCGCAGGCGGGATAGCTGGACCAGGCGGCCGTCGCGGCAACCGCGATGCAGGCGGCGCGCCGCACATTTGCATGGAGAACAAGCGGATTCATGTGAATTCGGAAAAGGAAGTTGAACGAAGCCGGTCGTTTCGTCCGCAACCTGCGGCGGGGAAGCCCGAACCGGCGGCAGGATTATTCAATCGACCGCGCTGGCGGTCCTTGCCGTGCATCCGCTTTCCACGTCGCGCCGCGGCCGGGCCGATGACAGACATCAACGCTGTCGGCGGAATTGACATCCGCATGAAGTTCGTCCGACTCGCGATATCGAATTTCTTCCATATCGGACAGCCGGTCCGACCGCCAAAATTGATGAGGTCCCAACGGGACCCCGCCCGAAAGGAAAAAACATAAGCGTGTCGGCGCATGCCGTTCGACCCGCGACGCAGTCCCGGAGAGCTTCATGGCAGTCCACCATCCCCCAAAGCCTCGCGGCTCGCATGACGTGCGGCTCGTCGGCGACAGTCCTGTTGCACCGCTCGCGATCTCGCTCGCGGCGTTCGTGATCGCGTGCGCGGCGCTCGTCGCGCTGGCGCTGCCGCATACGTCGGGCCGCTGGCAAACCGCTTTCGCGATGCTGGTGATCGCCGCGATGGCGGCCGCGTCGTGGTGCTTCAACCGCGCGCTGCGCACCGAGCGCCGGAAAACCGAAGCCGCGCGGACGCTGCCGTCCGCGCCCCACCGCGCGACGCGCCCCCGCGACGTCCTGCCCGCGGCCGCGCCGGTCCGGCGCTTCACCGATCTGCGCACGACCGAATGCCATCGAGAATCGTCCGACGGCAAGGCGTTCACCGTCCGCTGCTTCCGCGCCGACTGCCCGTCCGCGCCCACCTGCCCCACGCCTTCCAGCACGCCCGCCCCGCAACGGCCGGACCGGCACTGACCGGGCACGCGCCGGCCTGACCTTGCCGCTGCCGTGACACAATAGGCGGCGCGCCGGCGGCATCCCGCGCCGCCGGCG
The DNA here is from genome assembly GCF_900104845.1 of Paraburkholderia caballeronis. Taxonomy (NCBI): domain Bacteria; kingdom Pseudomonadati; phylum Pseudomonadota; class Betaproteobacteria; order Burkholderiales; family Burkholderiaceae; genus Paraburkholderia; species Paraburkholderia caballeronis. Next base: position 999,228 of record NZ_FNSR01000003.1, read on the forward strand.
GCACCCGCTTCGCACTGTCACCGTCGGCGGACCGCATCCGGGTCCGCCCCGAGGAGCGTGATGATGGTCATCGATACGGAGCACGTCGTCCGTGGCGCGCGCATCGGGCAGCGCCGGTCTCCGCCCGTCCCCGCCAGCAGTCCGCGGCCTGACGCCCCACCCCGCCGCACTGCGCGCCACCGCCGGCGCATTCGCCGCAGCGGCGCATAACGGCCGGCTGCCCCCGCCCCTCACCCGGACCGCCCCATGATCCCCGGACGCCAATCGCAAGTGCTCGTCGCCGACGACCATCCGATCGTGCGCATCGCCATGAAGCAGTTGCTGGAATCGCTGCCCGGCATCACGGTGAGCGCCGCGCTGTCGTCGGGCCGCGAGTTGTTGCAGGCGCTCGAACGTTCGCAGCCGGACCTGATCGTCACCGACTTCACGATGCAGCAGGCGAATCCCGACGAGGACGGCCTGCGGCTCGTCGCGCGCCTGCGGCGTCTGTATCCGGCGATTCCGGTCGTCGTGTTCACGATGGTGACGAACGGCGCGATCCTGCATCAGCTTTGCCGGCTCGGCGCGGCCGGCGTGGTCGGCAAGGGCGAGGACATCGCGGCGTTAGGCCAGGTGTGCCGGCGCGTGCTGGCCGGCACGCCTGGCCCGCTGCTGTCGCCGGGCGTCGCCGCGCGGCTGTCCGAAGCGTCCGGCGAGCCGTCCGGCGCCGACGCCGCGCCCGACCTGACCGCGAAGGAACTCGAAATCGTACGGCTGTTCGCCGGCGGTTCGTCGCTGACCGACATCGCGCGCCAGTTGAACCGCTCGCTGACGACGGTCGCCACGCAAAAGCGCAGCGCGATGCGCAAGCTGCGCGTCACGTCGAACGCGGACCTCGTTGCGTATGCACGGGACCGGGGACTCGCATGACCCAGCCGGCCGCGCGCGACCCGGACGCGCCGCCGCTGCGCACGTTCCGGTCGCTCGACGACAACCTGCGGCGCGAGCGCCGCGTCTTCACGACGGTGATCGCGCTGCTTGTCTGCGCGACGATCGCGGTCGCGGCCGTCGCGATCGGCGCACGGCTCGCCGCGTCGCTGCGGACCGAGGAGCAGTTGGCGCGGCTCTACGACCAGACGCTCGCGGACAAGATCCTCGATCGCCATAGCGCGCTGACCGTCGCGTCGCTGATCCTCACGCTGCGCGCGAACGGCCAGTTGCCTTCGACGCCGGTCGCGAGCGACCGGCCGTGCCTGTCGCGCGGCGCGCACGGCGGCGAGCCCGCGTTGCAGGCAAGCTGCAACGAGGCGGCGCAACTGCTGTCGAGCACCGGCGACGGCCCGCCGTTGCAGATGATCCTGCTGGGCGACGGCTCCGCCTACCTGCATCAACCGCCCGACGCCGACTCGCCGCTGCCCGCCGACGACGCCGCGCTGGTCAGCACGGTCCTCGCGCGGCTCGCGGGCGCGCACGTCGACCCGCTGGCCGCCGCGCGCGACAAGCGCGTCGTCTGGTTCGCCGCGCCGTCGGCCGGCCGGCCGACGAAGGAGATGATCGGCGCGTCGGTCGTCGCGAAGGGAGAAGCGCCGTATGCGATCGTGCTGACGACGCTCGATCTCGCGGACCTCTACACAGCCACCGGCCCGGACGGCCGCGAGCCGCAGCCGCTGCTGCTCGACAGCGAAGGCCGGCTCGTGATCGGCACGGGCTCGCCGCCGGAAGCCGAGCGCATCAACGCGCGGCTCGCGAACCGCGCGGACGGCGTGTTCCACTGGATTCCGTCATACGGCTGGGCGCTGCGCCGCGCGGCGCCGTTGTCCGGCTTCGGCCACACGCTGTATCTGCTGCCGTACGCGCAACAGTTCTCCGCGATGCGCGGCGAGTTGCTGCTGATCGTCGCGGTCGCCGCCGCGCTGATCGTGCTGCTGCTGTCGATGTACCGCTACTGGAATTACCGGTTCCTCGGGCGGATCTACGCGCAGGCGTATCGCGCGCTCGAAAACGAGATGCTGAACCATCTGCTCGTCCATGCGACGCCGGTCGGGCTGTGCATCGTGCGGCGCGACGCGCTCGACATCGTCGTCGCGAATCCGATCGCGCGCCACGTGCTCGGCCTGTCGCCGGCCGACACGCGGCTGCCCGACGCGCTGCGCGACGAGTTCGCGGCGCGCGGCCAGCCCGCGGAAAACCCGTCCGACGAAACGACGATCGCGCAGTTCTCGTTCTCGATGCAGCGCGCGCCCGACGACGACGTCCATCTGGAAATCACCTACGCGCCCGCGATGCTCGACCGCGAGGACGTGTTCTTCTGCGCGATGACCGACATCACCGAGCGTCATCGCGCCGAGCAGATGCTGCGCGAAGCGAAGCTCACGAGCGAGGCCGCCGCGAAGGCGAAGGTCGCGTTCTTCGCGTCGATGAGCCACGAACTGCGCACGCCGCTCGCGTCGCTGGTCGGCAACATCGAACTGGTCGCGATGGGGCCGCTCGCGCCCGAGCAGCAGGCGCGCGTGCGCGCGATGCAGGTGTCCGCGAAGGGGCTGCTGCAGATCGTCAACGACGTGCTCGACTTCTCGAAGATCGACGTCGGCGAACTGGGATTGTTCGAGGAATGGGGTTCGCTCGCGGACGTGCTGGGCCGCATCGCGGCGTCGCATGCATCGCTCGCCACGCGCAAGGGGCTGCGCTTCTACGTCGTGTTCGACCGCAACCTGCCGGCGCGGCTGCTGTTCGATCCGATCCGCGTGTCGCAGATCGTGAACAACCTGCTCGGCAACGCGTTCAAGTTCACGAACTCCGGCAAGGTCGTGCTGCGCGCGCAGTGGGCCGACGAGCGCGTGCACCTGTCGGTCGTCGATTCGGGCATCGGCATTCCGGACGAACTGCGGCAGCGCCTGTTCCAGCCGTTCACGCAGGGCAGCGGCAGCCGGCTCACGCAGGCGCGCGGCACCGGGCTCGGGCTGTCGATCTGCGCGCGGCTGTGCCGGCTGATGAACGGCACGATCGAACTCGACAGCACGGTCGGCGTCGGCACCCGCGTCGCGGTAACGCTGCCGCTCAAGACGTCGGCCGCGGACCGCCATGCCGCCGAATGGACGCTGCCGTACCGGCGGCCGGCGCTGCTGTGCCGCGCGCCCGAATACGAGGAGTGGCTGACCGGCCTGTTCGACCCGGACGCCTCGACGGTGACGACGGCCGACGACACGCGCGAGCCGCTCGACCCCGCCGCGCACGACTTCGCGATCGTCACCGACGAATTCGCGGAAAACGAGGTGCTGGCGTGGTGGTCCGATCCGCGCACGATCGTCTGGGCGACGCAGACCGGGCCGCTCGTGCCGGCGCGGCGCGGCGACGGCGGCGTCGAGGTGTCGGTGTACAGCCTGCCCGGCCTCCGCCATGCCGCGCGCTCGATCGGCGCGCAAGCGCGGCCTGCCGCGCCCGGCGAAACAGGCGCGGCTGTCCCGGCTGCCGACGTCGCGCAACCCGCGCCGCCGTTGACCGTGCTGATCGCCGAGGACAACCTGCTGAACCGCAACCTGCTGCGCGACCAGTTGACGACGCTCGGCGCGCAGGTCGTCGAGGCCGCGCAGGGCGACGAAGCGATCGCGCTGTTCGACCGCCAGCCGGTCGATGCGGTGTTCACCGACATCGACATGCCCGCGCTGAACGGCTACGAAGTGCTCGAAAAGCTGCGCGCGCGCCGGCCGTCGATCCCGGTGTTCGCGGTCAGCGCGAGCGCGCTGCCGGAGGACATCGCCGAAGGACGCGCGCGCGGCTTCACCGACTATCTGACGAAGCCGGTGCCGCTCGCGGTGCTGACGGTCGCGCTGGAGTCGGTGCGCGACGCGCCCGCCGCGGCGGCCCCGCGCCAGCCGGACGTGCATCCCGCATTGCCCGACGCCGGCCTCCCCGACATTCCCGCGATCTCGCCCGAATTCGCGCAGGCATTCGTCGAGCAGAGCCGCGCGGACCTGGCCGAACTCGCCAGCGTCGTGTCCGCGCGGAGCCTTGCCGGCCTGAGACACTGGCTGCACCGGGTCTGCGGCGGCCTCGCGGTGCTCGGCGCGTCGAAGCTGCTCGACGACAGCCAGCGGTTGCGCGAAGAAGCCGCCCGCGCGGCCGCGTGGACCGACGACATCGAGCAGCGCAGCCTCGCGATCGGCGACGTGCTCGAAGAAATGCAGTCGCAATTGATCAGGCAGGCGTGATCGCGGCGGCCCACCGCGCCAGACATCACCCCGTCTTCCGTCACAGGCCCGCGCCTTGCTACATCGCCGCAACCCGGTCCGCGCCGCCGCGCGTCAGCCGGGTTTTCAGCCGCTGCGGAGACTCGACGATGAAAACCGCTACACGCATTGCAGAAGGTCATCCTTATCCGCTAGGCGCAACGTGGGATGGACGCGGCGTGAATTTCGCGCTGTTCTCCGCGAATGCGACGAAGGTCGAGCTGTGCCTGTTCGATGCGGACGGCCGGCGCGAAACCGAGCGCATCGAACTGCCGGAATACACCGACGAGGTGTGGCACGTGTATCTGCCGGACCTGAAGCCCGGCGCGATCTACGGCTATCGCGTGCACGGGCCGTACGAGCCGGAAGCCGGCCACCGCTTCAACCCGAACAAGCTGCTGCTCGATCCGTACGCAAAGGCGCACGTCGGCGAACTGCAATGGGACCCCGCGGTGTTCGGCTACACGCTCGGCAGCGACGCGCTCGACCTGTCGTTCGACGAACGCGACAGCGCGCCGTTCGTGCCGCGCTGCCGGGTGGTCGACCAGACGTTCGGCTGGACCCATCCGCAGCGCGTGCGCGTGCCGCGCGAGCGGACGATCCTGTACGAGACGCACGTGCGCGGCTACACGATGCGCCATCCGGACGTGCCGCCGCACGAACAGGGGACGTTCGCCGGCCTGTCGCACCCGCGCGTGCTCCGGTACCTCCGCGAACTCGGCGTCACGTCGGTCGAACTGCTGCCGGTGCACACCTTCGTCAACGACGCGACGCTGCTCGACAAGGGGCTGACGAACTACTGGGGCTACAACACGATCGGCTTCTTCGCGCCGGACCCGCGTTATTCGGTCGGCCGCCACGCATTGATCGACGAATTCAAGCAGATGGTGGACCGCTTCCACGAAGCGGGCCTCGAAGTGATCCTCGACGTCGTGTACAACCACACCGCCGAAGGCAGCGAACTCGGCCCGACGCTGTCGTTTCGCGGCATCGACAACGCGTCGTACTACCGGCTGATGCCCGACCAGCCGCGCTACTACATCAACGACACCGGCACCGGCAACACGCTGAACCTGTCGCATCCGCGCGTGTTGCAGATGGTCACCGACAGCCTGCGCTACTGGGTCGCCGAAATGAGCGTCGACGGCTTCCGCTTCGACCTCGCGACGATCCTCGGGCGCGAGCCGTACGGCTTCGACGAGGGCGGCGGTTTCCTCGACAGTTGCCGGCAGGACCCGATCCTGTCAAGCGTGAAGCTGATCGCGGAGCCGTGGGACTGCGGACCGGGCGGTTATCAGGTCGGCGGCTTTCCGCCCGGCTGGGCCGAATGGAACGACCGCTTCCGCGACACCGTGCGCGCATGGTGGAAAGGCGACGAAGGCATCGCGGCCGACCTCGCGACGCGGCTGTGCGCGTCCGGCGACCACTTCAACCGGCGCGGCCGCCGGCCGTGGTCGAGCGTGAACTTCGTGACCGCGCACGACGGCTTCACGCTGAACGACCTGGTGTCGTACAACGACCGGCACAACGACTCGAACGGCGAGGACAACCGCGACGGCCACGGCGACAACCGCTCATGGAACTGCGGCGCGGAAGGCCCGACCGACGACCCCGAGATCCGCGCGCTGCGCGAGCGCCAGAAGCGCAATTTCCTCGCGACGCTGCTGCTGTCGCAAGGCACGCCGATGCTGCTCGCGGGCGACGAGTCCGGCCGCACGCAGCGCGGCAACAACAATGCGTATTGCCAGGACAACGAGATCAGCTGGCTCGACTGGGACGGCATCGACGACGACGGCCGCGCGCTGGCCGCGTTCGTGCGCAAGCTGACGACGCTGCGCCACGCGCTGCCGGTGCTGCGGCGCAACCGCTTCCTGACCGGCGAGCACAACGACGCGCTGAACGTGACCGACGTCGAATGGCTGTCGCCGGCCGGCGCACCGCTCGCGCGCGAGCAGTGGGGCGACCCGTCGATGCGCTGCTTCGGGATGTTGATCGACGGCCGGTCGCAGACGAGCGGGATCATGCGGCTCGCGTCGGACGCGACGCTGCTGATCGTGCTCAATGCATATCACGACGTCGTCGATTTCCAGTTGCCGTCGGTGCCGGGCAACGATCAGTGGAGTTGCCTGATCGACACCAACATGCCGGTGCGCGACGAACTGCCGGAATTCGAGGCCGGCGACGTCTATCAGGTGACCGGCCGCTCGCTGCTGCTGTTCGCGCTGCATGCGCGCGGCGCGACGCAGCGCGTGTTCGAGCGGCTCGAACAGGACCTGACCGGCTGACTCGCCGCGCTAGCGCATCTGGAACAGTTCCTGGTGGAAATCCGCGCGATCGAGGCCGTGCGCGACGAGGTCGTTGCGCACCGCTTCGCCGAACGCGGGCGGCCCGCAAAACCACACGCTCGCACTCGCCCAGTCCAGGATCTCCTCCCGTATCCGCTCACCGTTCAGCCGGCCGTGCTTCGCATCGACGAGCAGATGCAGATGCACGCCGGCCGCGTGCGCGTCGGCGCTCAACTGGTCGATCGCCTTCTGCGAGAAATCGGCCGTCGTGTGGAACAGGTCGATCCGGTGGCGTCGGTCCGGATGCAGCGCCAGTTCCTTCATCCGCGCGACGAACGGCGTGATGCCGATGCCCGCGCCGATCCAGATCTGATGCGCGCGGCGGTCCGCGAAGGTGAAGCAGCCATACGGGCCTTCGACGCGCACCGGCAAGCCGATCCGCAACTGGTCCTTCAACGTGCGGGTGTGGTCGCCGAGTTCCTTCGTGAAGAACACGACCTGCGGCGCATGCGGATTCCACGCGGACGCGATCGTGTACGGATGCGCGCCTTCGTCCCGGTCGGACGTGACGAACGCGAACTGTCCGGAGTCGTGGCCGGGCCAGCCCGGCTTCAGGTCGATCGCCGTCTCCAGCACGCGCAGTTCCGGATACCACGTGAGCGACGCGACGCGCCCGTCCACCTTGCGCCGCGCGCCGACGCGCCCGGTCAGGACCCGCGCCGCCGACACGAGGCCCGCGACCAGCAGCGCCGCCGCGACGAAACCGGCCGGCGCGCTCCAGTAACCGAACCGCAGCAGCACCACGGCATGGAACGCCAGCGGCAGATACAGCACCGCGAGCAGCGTGTGGGTTTTCGCGAACCAGCGATACGGAAAGCGCGGGATCAGCGCCAGCACGATCAGCACGACCGCCGCATAAAACGCATATTCGCCGAGCGTTTCCGCGAGCCCGCGATACTCGCGCAGGGACTGCTGCACGGCCGACGTCGCGGGCGGCCTCGGTCCGCGCGGCGGCCGCACCAGCCAGCCCCAGCCGACCGCGTACTGCACGCCTTTCGCGAGCAGCCAGTGCAGCGCCGCGAACACGAGCCCGGCGATGCCGAGCCACTTGTGCAGCCGGTACATCTTGTCGAGGCCGGCGAGCGGCTTTTCGAGCAGACGCGGCCGGTTCGCGAGCACGAGCGCGAGGCTCATCGCGGCGATCGCCATCAGCCCCGTGTACTGGATCCATACGGGCCGCAGCGAGAACAGCGTGGCCGGCTGCGGGAACGGATCGTCCGACGCGATCCAGGCCAGCGTGATGGCGATCAGCACCGCCCACAGCGTCCATTTGATCTTCCGCATCGATAGCGCCTCCTTGCTGATTCAACATCCGTGCACGCGACGCGCCGCCGTCACGTGAAGCATAAGCAACCGCCCGCCGGACCGCGCCGGACGTGCACGCCCGACCGTAACGCCCGGAAACCTTTCAGAAACCCAACGTTTCGAAAAATCCGCGCCACTTCGATAGACTGCACGGTGCGGCCACCTGGCGGCCGTTGGTGGCGGCCGTCGCGGGTAGCCATGACTGGCGGCGGCATCACCTCATCCTGGGAATGCGTATGGGCTTGAACAGCTATCGGTACGGTCGCCACCCGGCGCGACGCGCGGGCGGACGAAAGGGCCCCGGGCGGCAACGCCCCGGGCCGGAAAACCCCGTGTGGGCAGGTCCCCGCGCGGTCGTCCGGCACGGCGGAGAACGGCGATGACCGACACCGGCACGCAACCCGCACCAGCCGCGCCGCGCAGGCGGCGCCGTTACGTCGTCGTCGCGATCGTCGCCGTGCTGCTGGCCGCGGTCGTGATCGTGCATATCCTGAGGCAAAAGAAGCCCGCCCCGGTTGCGACAGCGCAAGTGGTGACCGTTGCGACCGCGACGCTCGGTCCGATGCCCGAGATGCTGAGCGAACTCGGCACCATCACGCCGGTCGCGACCGTGACCGTGTTGCCGCAGTTGAGCGGTTATCTGGTCGCGGTCGGCTACCGCGAAGGCCAGGACGTCGTCAAAGGCCAGTTCCTCGCGCAGATCGATCCGCGCCAGTACGAGATCAGCAAGCGTCAGGCGGAGGCGCAACTCGCGAAGGACCAGGCCGCGCTCGCGCAGGCGCGCGCGGACCTCGCGCGCTACACCCAACTGAACGAGCGCCATTCGATCGCCGAGCAGACCTACACGGACCAGCGGTTTCTCGTCCAGCAGGACGAGGCGGCGGTGAAGGCCGACGAGGCGAACATCGCGCAGTTCGCGCTCGACCTCGAATACTGCCGCATCACCGCGCCGGTGTCCGGGCGGGTCGGGCTGCGGCTCGTCGATCCGGGCAACTACGTGACCGCGTCGAGCCAGCCGGGCATCGCGGTCATCACGACGATGAAGCCGACGACCGTCGAGTTCAGCGTGCCGCAGAACGCGCTCGGCCGCGTGCTGCAACGCTTCAATGCGGGCGCGCGACTGCCGGTCGACGTGTACAGCAGCGACAACAGCCGCCGGCTCGCGACCGGCACGCTGTACGCGATCAACAACCAGATGGCGACCGCGACCGGCACGGTCACGCTGCGCGCGACGGTGCCGAACGACGACGAGGCGCTGTTTCCGAACGAGTTCGTGAACGTCAAGCTACAGGTGGACACGCTGCAGAACGCGGTGCTCGTGCCGACGCCGGCCGTGCAGACCGGCGCGCCGGGCGACTACGTGTACCTCGTGAACGCGAACGACACCGTGTCGGTCCACAAGGTCACGCCCGGCCCCGGCGACGGCCGCCATACGGTGATCGTCGCGGGGCTCGCGGCCGGCGACCGGGTCGTCACCGACGGAATGGACCGGCTGAGCGACGGCGCGAAGATTCGTGCGGTCGCGGCGTCGGCCGCATCGGCTCCGTCCACCGCCTCCGCCCCGCCAGCGGCCGGGGCCGAACGCGAACCGGCCGCGAGCGGCCCGGGCGCGCCGGCTCCGGCCACTGCGCCGGCCGCCGCGTCGAATGCATCCTGACCGCCCGCCCGAGCTTCGATGAATCTGTCCCGCCTGTTCATCCTGAGACCGGTCGCGACGTCGCTGCTGATGATCGCGGTCGTGCTGGCCGGCGCGATCGCGATGAAGTTCCTGCCGGTGTCGTCGCTGCCCGACGTGGACTATCCGACGATCCAGGTCCAGACGTTCTACCCCGGCGCGAGCCCCGACGTGATGGCGACCACGGTGACCGCGCCGCTGGAGGTTCAGTTAGGCGAGATCCCCGGCCTTCAGCAGATGGTGTCGTACAGCTCCGAAGGCGCGTCGGTCATCACGCTGCAGTTCGACCTGTCGCTGAACCTCGACATCGCGCAGCAGAACGTGCAGCAGGCGATCAACGCGGCGAACAGCTTCCTGCCGTCCGGCCTGCCCGCGCCGCCGACCTACGCGAAGGTCAACCCGGCCGACCGGCCGATCCTCACGCTCGCGATCACGTCGAAGTCGATGTCGCTCACGCAGTTGCAGGACGCGGCGAACAACCGGCTCGCGACGAAAATCTCGCAGGTGCCGGGCGTCGGCCTTGTGACGACCGCCGGCGGCAACGTGCCGGCGATCCGCGTCGAGGCCGATCCGCAGAAGCTCGCCGCGTACGGCCTCAATCTCGACGACCTGCGCACGCTGCTCGCGAACGTGAACGTGAGCCAGCCGAAGGGCAACTTCGACGGGCCGGAACTCGACTACACGATCAACTCGAACGACCAGATCGCCGATCCGCACGACTATCTGGACACCGTGATCGCGTATCAAAACGGCTCGCCGGTGTTCCTGCGCGACGTCGCGCGCGCGAGCGAGGCTGCGCAGGACGTGGGCCGCGGCGCGTGGTACAACCGCACGCCGGCAATCGTGCTGAACGTGCAGCGCCAGCCGGGCGCGAACGTGATCGCGACCGTCGACCAGATCATGCGCCAGTTGCCGCTGCTCGAAGCGACGCTGCCGGCCGGGCTCCAGGTGACGGTCGTGTCGAACAGCACCGGCGCGATCCGCGCGTCGGTCGCGGACGCCGCGTTCGAACTGGTGCTCGCGATCGTGCTGGTCGTCGCGGTGATCTTCGTGTTCCTGCGCAACGTGCCGGCGACGGTGATCCCGAGCATCTCGGTGCCGGTGTCGCTGATCGGCACGCTCGCGGTGATGTACCAGCTCAACTATTCGATCGACAACCTGTCGCTGATGGCGCTCATCATCGCGACCGGCTTCGTCGTCGACGACTCGATCGTGATGATCGAGAACGTGGTCCGCTATCTGGAAGCCGGCAGGAAGCCGCTCGACGCGGCGCTCGAAGGCGCGGGGCAGATCGGCTTCACGATCCTGTCGCTGACCGTGTCGCTGATCGCGGTGCTGATCCCGCTGCTGTTCATGGGCGGCGTGATCGGGCGGCTCTTCAGCGAGTTCGCGGTCACGCTCGCGGTGACGATCGTGATCTCGGCGGTCGTGTCGCTGACCGTCGTGCCGATGCTGTGCGCGCGGCTGCTGCGCGCGCAGTCGCAGCGCAACCCGAGCCGCTTCGAGCGGATCAGCGAGCGCGTGTTCGAGCGCACGCTCGCCGCGTACGAACGCGGGCTGCGCGTCGTGCTCGACCATCAGACGCTGACGCTCTTCGTCGCGATCGGAACCGTCGTGCTGACTGTCCTGCTGTACGTGCTGATCCCGAAGGGCCTGTTCCCGGTGCAGGACGTCGGCGTGATCCAGGGGATCAGCGTCGCGGACAACTCGGTGTCCTACGCCTCGATGGTCCGCCGCCAGAACGCGCTCGCCGACGCGATCCTGCGCGACCCGGACGTCGCGTCGCTGACGTCGTACGTCGGCATCGACGGCACCAACCCGACGCTGAACAACGGCCGCTTCCTGATCAACCTGAAGGCGCACGACGACCGGCCGGAAGGCGCGGAAGCGATCGCGCGGCGCATCCAGCAGGCGGTCGCGAACGTGCCGGGCATCCGCCTGTACCTGCAACCCGAACAGGACCTGACGCTCGACACGACCGTGTCGCGCAACCCGTACAACTTCGTGCTGCGCGGGCCGAACCAGCAGGCGTTCGGACAGTACGTGCCGGCGCTGCTCGACCGCATCAAGAAGATTCCGTCGATCACCGACGTGACGAGCGACCTGAACACCGACGGCCTCAGCGTGAACGTCGACGTGAACCGGCAACTGGCCGCGCGCTACGGGATCACCGCGGCGACCATCGACAACGCGCTGTACGACGCGCTCGGCCAGCGGATCGTGTCGACCATCTTCCAGCAGTCGAACCAGTACCGCGTGATCCTCGTCGCCAAACCGGAGGCGCTGCCGACCGTCGAGTCGCTCGGCAACCTGTATCTGCCGAGCCAGACGAGCAGCACCGGCCAGGTGCCGCTGTCGGGCATCGCGACGATCCGCGTCACGCGCTCGCCGCTGATGGTGAGCCATCTCGCGCAGTTCCCGGCGGTGACGATCTCGTTCAATCTCGCGCCCGGCGCGTCGCTGTCGACCGCCGTGCGGCAGATTCGCGACGCGGAGCGCGAGGCCGGCCTGCCGCCGTCGATCACGTCGTCGTTCCAGGGCGCGGCGCAGGCGTTCGAGGACTCGCTGACGAGCGAGGTCTGGCTGATCGTCGCCGCGCTGGTCGCGGTGTACATCGTGCTCGGCGTGCTGTACGAGAGCTACGTGCATCCGGTCACGATCCTGTCGACGCTGCCGTCCGCCGGCGTCGGCGCGCTGCTCGCGCTGATGCTCGCGGGCCACGACCTCGACGTGATCGGCATCATCGGCATCGTGCTGCTGATCGGCATCGTGAAGAAAAACGCGATCATGATGGTCGACTTCGCGCTCGAAGCGGAGCGCGAGCACGGCAAGTCCGCGCGCGACGCGATCTTCGAGGCGTCGCTGCTGCGCTTCCGGCCGATCCTGATGACGACGCTCGCCGCGATGCTCGGCGCGCTGCCGATGCTGGTCGGCAGCGGCACCGGCTCGGAACTGCGCCGGCCGCTCGGCCTCGCGATCGTCGGCGGGCTCGCGGTCAGCCAGTTGCTGACGCTGTTCACGACGCCGGTGATCTATCTGTTCTTCGACCGCGTCGCGCAACGCTTCGGCCGCCGGCGCGGCGGCGCTGACACCGCGGGCGGCGCGAATGGTGCGGGCGGCGCGGACTCGGAGCCCGCGCCGTGAACATCTCGGCGCTCTTCATCCGGCGGCCGGTCGCGACGAGCCTGCTCGCGGTCGCAATCGCGCTGTCCGGGCTGCTCGCGTATTTCCGGATGCCGGTCGCGCCGCTGCCGAACATCGCGTTCCCGGTGATCGTCGTGCAGGCGAACATGGCCGGCGCGAGCCCGGAGATCATGGCGTCCACCGTCGCCGAGCCGCTGGAGCGCCGGCTCGGCACGATCGCGGACGTGAGCCAGCTCACGTCGATCAGCAACGTCGGCTCGTCGATGATCATCATCATGTTCGGCCTCACGCGCGACATCAACGGCGCGGCGCGCGACGTCGAAGCCGCGATCCAGGCCGCGCGCGCGGACCTGCCGACGACGCTGCGCAACAACCCGACCTATCGCCAGTACAACCCCGCGAGCGCGCCGATCATGGTGCTCGCGCTGACGTCGGACACGCTGACGAAGGCGCAGTTATACGACTCCGCCGATTCGGTGATCCAGCAGCAGTTGTCGCAGGTGGACGGCGTCGGCCAGATCACGCTCGGCGGCGGCGCGCTGCCGAGCGTGCGCGTCGAGCTGGAACCGGGCCGGCTGACGAGCTACGGGATCGGCCTCGAAGACGTGCGCGCGGCGATCGGCGCGGCGAACGCGAACAGCGCGAAAGGCCATATCGACGAAGGCGAGCAACGCTACGAGGTCGTGTCGAACGACCAGATCAGCCACGCCGCGCCGTTCCGCGACGTCGTGATCGCGTACCGCAACGGCGCGCCGGTGATGCTGCGCGACGTCGCGAAGGTGATCGACTCGAACGAGAACATCCGCAACGCGGGGCTCTACAACGGCAAGTCCGCGGTGCTCGTGATCGTCTATCCGACGCCCGGCAGCAACGTCGTGAAGACCGTGTCGCAGATCCGCGCGCGGCTGCCCGCGATCGAGGCCGCGCTGCCCGGCACGATCCGCGTGAACGTCGCGATCGACCGGTCCGAGTCGGTCAGTTCGTCGGTCGCCGACACGAGCCGCACGCTGTTCATCGCGGTGCTGCTGGTGATCGGCGTCGTGTTCGTGTTCCTGCTGTCGCCGCGCGCGACGCTGATTCCGGCCGTCGCGCTGCCGCTGTCGATCGTCGGCACGTTCGGGCCGATGTACCTGCTCGGCTACAGCATCGACAACCTGTCGCTGATGGCGCTGACGATCGGCACCGGCTTCGTCGTCGACGACGCGGTGGTCGTGCTGGAGAACATCGTCCGCCATCTGGAGGCCGGGCTCGAACCGAAGGAAGCGGCGCTGCGCGGCAGCGCGGAGGTCGGCTTCACGGTGATCTCGATGAGCCTGTCGCTGATCGCGGTGTTCCTGCCGATCCTGCTGATGCCGGGCGTCGTCGGGCTGCTGTTCCACGAGTTCGCGGTCACGCTGTCGATCGCGATCCTGCTGTCGCTGCTGGTGTCGCTGACGATCACGCCGACGATGTGCGCGTACGTGCTGAGCCGCGAACGGCTGCGGCGCACCGATTCGCGCGTCGGCAACTGGATCGACGGACTGTTCACGCGTTTTCGCGACGCGTACTCGCGCTCGCTCGACACGGCGCTCGACCACGCGATGCTGGTGATCGGCACGCTGATCGGCCTGCTCGTGCTGAACGTGTTCCTGCTGCGATTTTTGTCCGGCACGTTTTTTCCGGAGCAGGACACCGGCATCCTGATCGGCCAGATCATCGCGGACCAGAGCATCTCGTTTCCGGCGATGGAAAAGAAGCTCGCGCAGTTGCAGTCGATCGTGCAGCAGGACCCGGCGGTCGACTCGGTCGCCGGTTTCACCGGCGGGCGCGCGCTGAACACCGCGACCGTGTTCATCTCGCTAAAGCCGCTTGCGCAACGCCATCTGTCCGCGACCGAGGTCGTGAACCGGCTGCGGCCGAAGCTGAACGCGGTGTCCGGCGCGCGGCTCTTTTTGCAGGCGCAACAGGATCTGCAAATAGGCGGACGGCAGTCGGCGGCCGAGTATCAATACACGCTGACGAGCGACGACGCGAGCGCGCTGTTCACGTGGGTGCCGAAGCTCGTGACCGAACTCGGCAAGTATCGCGGGCAGTTGCAGGACGTGAATTCGGACCTCCAGCAGAACGGCCTTCAGACCACGGTCCACATGAACCGCGCGACCGCGATGCGCTACGGCTTCCAGCCGAACCAGATCGACAACGTCCTGTACGACGCGTTCGGCCAGCGCACCGTCTCGACGATCTACAACCCGATCAACCAGTATTTCGTCGTGATGGAAGTCGCGCCGCAATACTGGCAGTATCCGCAGACGCTCGACCAGGTGTTCTTCAGCACGGCGGCCGGCAATCCGGGCGGCACGCAGCAGACGCGGATGCCGGGCGGCACCGTCAGCGGCGTGCAGCCGCCGGTCGCGATCGCGGCCACGCAGGGCGCGACAGGCGGCACGAACGCGCTGAACGCGGATGCCGAGGCGAACCAGCAGACCAACAGCATCTCGAACAGCAAGGGCGGCAATTCGAGCGGCAGCGCGGACAGCACCGCCGCCGAGACGATGGTGCCGCTGCCCGCGTTCGCGACGTGGAGCAACAGCCACACCGCGACGCAGGTGAACCATCAGAGCGGGCTCGTCGCCGGCACGATCTCGTTCAACCTGCCGACCGGCGGCTCGCTGAGCGCGGTCGGTCCGATCCTCGACAAGGCGGCGCGCGACATCGGGATGCCCGCGTCGATTCACGGCTCGTTCGCGGGCGCCGCGCAGGCCTATGCGCAGTCGATGCAGACCGTGCCGCTCCTGATCATCGCGTCGCTCGCGGTGGTCTACATCGTGCTCGGCGTGCTGTACGAAAACACCATCCATCCGCTGACGATCCTCTCCACGCTGCCGTCGGCCGGCATCGGCGCGACGCTCGCGATGCTGCTGTTCGGCACGCCGTTCTCGGTGATCGCGATGATCGGCGTGATCCTGCTGATCGGCATCGTGAAGAAGAACGGCATCATGATGGTCGACGTCGCGATCCAGTTGCAGCGCGACGAACGGATGGACGCGCGCCGCGCGATCCACGAAGCCGCCGTGATCCGGCTGCGGCCGATCATGATGACGACCGCCGCCGCGGTGCTCGGCGCGGTGCCGCTCGCGCTCGGCCTCGGCCAGGGCGCATCGCTGCGCCAGCCGCTCGGCGTCACCGTGATGGGCGGCCTGATCGTGAGCCAGGTGTTCACGCTGTACACCACGCCGGTGATCTATCTGTACCTCGACCGCTTGCGCGCGCGGCTCGCGCGCTGGTCGGACCGGCTGCCGTGGAATCGCAGGCAGGACGAGAGCGCATGACGATGAACGCACATTTCCCCCCGCTCGCCGCGCTGACGTTGGCACTCGCGCTCGCTGGCTGCACGGTCGGCCCCGACTACCGCCGGCCCGACGTGCCGGTGCCGGCCACCTGGAAGGAACTGCCCGGCTGGACCCGCGCGGAGCCGGCCGCCGGCGGCCCGAAAGGCGCGTGGTGGAGCGGCTTCCACGATCCGCTGCTCGACGAATTCGAGCCGCTCGTGTCGGTGTCGAACCAGACCGTGCGGCAGAGTTATGCGAACTACCAGCAGGCGGTCGCCGAGGTGCGCATCGCGCGCAGCGCGCTGTTTCCGACCATCGGCGTCACCGGCTCGCTGACGCGCGAGCGGTCCGCCACCGGCTCGTTTTCCGGCAGCAGCGCGCTTGCCGCGAGCCGGCTCGGCGGCGGAGGTTTCCAGGCGGTGAACAACGCGGGTTCGCTCGAAGCGAACGTCAGCTGGGCGCCGGACCTGTGGGGCCAGGTGCGGCGCACGATCGAGGAAAACACGGCGACGGCGCAGGCCAGCGAAGCGACGCTCGCGAACGCAACGCTGTCCGAACAGATCGCGCTCGCGAACGCAGTGATCGGACTGCGCGTCGCGGACGCGAACATCGACCTGCTGACAGCGACCGTCGACGAATACCGGCAGTTCCTGCGCGTCGTCGGCGACCAGGACCGCGCGGGCACCGTGCCGCCGTCCGATCTCGTGTCCGCCCGCACGCAACTCGAAAACGCGCAGGCGAGCCTGATCGCGCTCGGCGTCGCGCGCACGCAGAACGAGCATGCGATCGCGGTGCTGGTCGGCCGCAATCCCGAGGAACTCGACGTGCCACACAGCGCCGCGTTGCCCGCGCTGCCCGAGATCCCGGCCGGCGTGCCGTCGACGCTGCTGCAACGCCGGCCCGACGTCGCAACCGCCGAACGGCAGATGGCGGCGGCGAACGCGTCGATCGGCGTCGCGATTTCCGCGTATTACCCGGATATTTCGCTGTCCGGTTTCAACGGCTTCACGCAATCGCCGCTCGCGGGGCTGCTGCGGATCAGCAACTACGTGTGGTCGCTCGGCGCGAGCGCGACGCAGACGCTGTTCGACGGCGGCGAGCGCAGCGGCCAGGTCGCGGCGGCACGCGCGAGTTACGACGCGGCGGTCGCGAACTATCGCGGCACGGTGCTCGGCGCGTTCGAGAGCGTCGAAAACGATCTGGCCGGGCTGCGCATCCTCGCGAACCAGGCCGACGCGCTCGATGCCGCGGTGCGCGACGCGACGCGCGGCGCGCAGATCGCGCTCGACGAATACGAGGCCGGCACCGTCGATTACACGACGGTCGCCACCGCGCAGGCGACGCTGCTCAGCACGCGGCAGACCGCGCTCGGCGTGCAGCAGCAGCGGCTGCTCGACGCGGCGTCGCTGATCGGCGACCTCGGCGGCGGATGGAACGGCGCGCTGCAAGACCCGTTGCATCCGGCAGCGCAGCAGGAGCAGAGCGCGCGTTAGCCGGCTCGCGTTCCGTTGGGACCGGTGCTGCGCCCGCCTCGTCCGCTTTCCCTGCGTAGCCGTGCTACGACTGCGGGGCTGCGCGGCCGGTTTACCCGTGCGCGCGGCGGCCGGCTGCGCGAGTCGATTCGGCATGCCGCTACGCAGAGGTATGTCGGAGGCTACGAGGCGCGGCGCGATAGCGGCAGTCATCGGCGGGAACCCGACGGCGGCGAACGATGCACGAAAGGCTGCGGCACAGGCACAAGGCTGCGACGCAACACCAGTCGCCCGGCGAACGCCGGCCGACCGCGACAAGTTTCGTCCACGATGCCGACGCCCCATCGCCTCCAGCACGCGATCAGCTTGCCGTTACCGCGTCCGCGACGACTCCGCATCGGCAATGGGAAGCGCCGACGCCGGCAGCCCGAACGCCCGATCGAACGCGAGGTTGAACAGATACGTGTAGACGAGAAAAAACGCGATCAGCCCGAGGTCCATCACGAACGCCTCGACGAGCGACACGCCGAGCCACCACGCGAAAAACGGCACCAGCATCACGACGAGGCCGCCCTCGAAGCCGGCCGCATGCGCGACGCGGCGCGCGAGGTCGCGGCCGCGCTTCGTCTGACGCGCCTCCCAGCGCTCGAACAGCGTGTTGTACGTGAGGTTCCAGCCGACCGCGACCAGCGCCGACACCACCGCCGCGACGCCCGCGCGGCCGGTCTCGCCGTGCGCCATCGCGGACAGGCCGGTCGTCGTCATCGCGATCGCCAGGCCTTCGAACAGCAGCACGTACACGATCTTGCGCCTGATTCCCTGCATGCCGACCTCCGGGCCGAATGACAACGGGCTTGATCGTATCCGTTGAATCCTGATAAAACCAGTCGGGTTCTTTCAACAAAATTGAAGGGTCACCGATGGCATTCAACTCCGACAACGTCGCGGTATTCATCGAGGTGCTCGACCGGGGGTCGTTTTCCGCCGCGGCGCGCGCGCTCGGCAAGGTGCCGTCGGCGGTCAGCATGACGATCGCGGGCCTCGAAGCCGAACTGGACCTCGCGCTGTTCGACCGCGCCGGCCGTGAACCGGTGCCGACCGCGGCCGCGCGGGCGCTCGAACCGCGCGCGCGGCAGCTCGCGAGCCAGTTGAAGCAACTCGACGCGCATGCGCTCGCGCTGCACGCGGGGCTGGAGCGGCGGCTGACGATCGCCGTGGCGCCCGAACTGCTGTCCGCGCCGTGGAGCGCGCCGTTGCAGACGCTCGCGCGCGAGTACCCGTCGCTCGAAGTGGACATCGTGACCGCGCCGCAGACCGACGCGGTGCGTCTGCTGCACGAGGGCCGCGTGCAGCTCGCGCTCGTGTTCGAGCGGCCCGGCCTCGACGAGCGCGAAGGGTTTCAGGAGTTCAGCAGCGAAGTGCTGGTCGCGGTCGCCGCGCCGGACCACCCGCTCCTGCAACGCGGCGATGCGTGCATCGGCCACGACGACCTGCTCGCCGCCCGGCAGATCGCGGTCGCGAGCCGCGGCGACAGCAATCCGGACAGCCGCACGCTGGTGTCGCGCTCGACGTGGCGCACGGACAGCCACCTCGCGACGCTCGGTCTCGTGCAGGCGGGCCTCGGCTGGGCGTACCTGCCGCGCACGCTGGTGCAGCCGCACGTCGCGACCGGCACGCTGGCGGAAATCGCGCTCGACAACATGACGAACGAAATCTGCCTGTGGGCGGACGTTGTGTGGTCCACGGAACGGCCGCTGGGACTGGCCGCGCAACGCTACGTCGCGCTGATGCGCGAACGGCGCGGCACGACGGCGAACGACGCCGGCCGCGACTCGCCCTCGCGCTGATATCACCCGGAAAAAAATCGGCTGCGATCATCGTGTGCGGGTCCGCTTCGCATCCGGTGCGCTGCCGCACATACGCGCGCGGCGGCGCACCGGCATCCTGTGCAATCCGGACCGACGGAGCGCCGCGTAGCCGCCCCGCTCCGGCTCGCCGCTGACCGTGAAACGCACGCCCCCGAAGGAGTCCGAGCGTGGAATGGAACGTCGAAGCCAGCCTGTCGCATTTGCGCCGCATCAGGAAGCCGAAACCCGCGCCGCCGTATCAGTGCGCGCGGCACGTGCACGCGGCGCTCGAAGCGGGCGGCCTCCGTCTGCCGCCGATCGAAAGCCGGCATCCGGAAGACGGGCCGTCCGCGTGCGACTACGGCCGGCCTCTCGAACAGGCGGGCTTCGCGGTGTTCTACGACAATCTGAACGAGGATCTCGCGAGCACCTCGTATGCGCCGGCCGGCGGCGACATCACGATCTTCATGCCGATCACGTCGGAAATCGTCAGCGAGATCGCGATCCATCTGCACCGGCACGGCCACATCCAGATGTACGACGACGTGAGCGCCGCGTGGATCTCCGACTTCAGGCAGGGCGACTTCTTCCCGGACCGCGACACGCGGATCGGCTACGACCGCTTCCAGATCTACCGCCATGCGCATGCGTCGGCCCGCGCGCGGTGACGTCCTCCGCCGCGCTCACAGCCCCGTCGCGCTGACCGTCAAGCCGGGGCCGCCCGCGTTGTTCGCCATCGTCAGCGCGACGTGGTGGCGCAACGCGATGTGCTGCGCGATCGCGAGGCCGAGCCCGCTGCCCTGCGCCTGCGAGCCGCTGCCGCGATAGAAGCGGTCGAACACGCGGCCGAGTTCGTCGGCCGGGATGCCGGGGCCGGTGTCGCGCACGTCGAACGCGACGCTATCGCCCGCGCGCCGCAGCACCACGTCCACGGTGCCGCCCGGCGGCGTGTAGCGGATCGCGTTGTCGACGAGGTTCGCGAGCATGATCGACAGCGCGTGCTGCTCGCCGAGCACCACATAGCGGTCGTCGGCCTCGTGCTCGTCGCGGCATTCGAGGCCGAGGTCGATCCCCTTCGCCTCCGCGAGCAGCGACAGGTCGCCGACCACCTGCTCGCCGACGTGCCGCAGGCTGACCGGCTGCATCACCGTCGCGACCTGCGCGTCCTCGCGCGCGAGCGTCAATAGCTGCTGCACCAGATGGATCAGCCGGTTCAGCCGGCCCTCGACGCGCGCGAGCGTGCGCTCGTCGCCGCGCAGCGAGCCGTCGCTGACCGCCGCCTGCAATTGCAGCTTCAGCGCCGCCAGCGGCGAGCGCAGTTCGTGCGCGGCGTCCGCGATGAACGTGCGCTGCGCCTGCAACGCGGTGCCGAGCCGTTCGAGCAGGTCGTTCAGCGCCTCCGCGAGCGGGCGCACCTCGACCGGCAGCCGTTCGAGATCCGGCAGCGGTTCGAGCGATTCGATCGAGCGCGTGCCGAGCGACTTCGACAGCCGGCCGACCGGCGCAAAGCCGCGCGACACGACCCACAGCACGAACGCGATCGCCACCGGCACCATCACGAGCAGCGGCCACAGCGTATGCCACGCAAGGCGCAGCGCGAGATCGTTGCGCACCGACACCGGCTGCGCGACCTGCACGAAGCGCCCCGGCTGCGCGAGGCTGAACACGCGCCAGTGATGATCGCCGCGCCGCGCCGTGCGGATGCCGGGCGGAAAACGCTCCGGCGGCGGCGAGTCCGGCGACTGATAGAGCAGTTGCCCGGCCTGATTCCAGATTTCGATCGACAGACGGTCGTCGGCGATGCTGTCGAGCCCGTCGGACGACGAATGCTCGGCGGCGATCGCGCCCTGCACGTCCGCGGGCATCGACAGCGCGACCGTGCGCAGTTCGTAGTCGAACAGTTCGCTTGCCTCTTCGCGCGCCTTCTGGAAGATGCCGAGGCCGGCGACCGCCGACATCGCCGCGAAGCCGAAAATCAGCCAGCCGAGCAGCCAGCGCCGGATCGACTTCATTCGATGCTCTTCATCCGGTAGCCGACGCCGCGCACGGTGACGATCTGGTCCGCGCCGAGCTTGCGCCGCAGTCCGTGCACATGCACTTCGATCGCGTTGCTGCCGACTTCGTCGCCCCAGCCGTACAGCTTGTCTTCGAGTTGCGCGCGCGTGAACACGCGCGACGGCGCCTCGATCAGCGCCTGCAGCAGCGCGAACTCGCGCGGCAGCAGGCGCAGCGGCTCGCCGTGCTTCGTCACTTCGTGCGCGGCGGGGTCGAGCGTCAGGTCGCCGTGCGCGTAGACCGGCTGCCGGTGGTCGGTGCGACGGCGCAGCAGCGCGCGCACGCGCGCGGCCAGTTCGTCGAGATCGAACGGCTTCACCAGATAGTCGTCCGCGCCCGCGTCGAGACCGCGGATGCGGTCCTCGATCGCGTCGCGCGCGGTCAGGATCAGCACCGACGCCGCGCCGCCGCCCGCGCGGTATTCGCGCAGCACGCCGATGCCGTCGCGCTGCGGCAGCCCGAGGTCGAGCAGCACCAGATCGTAGACGCCGTTGCCGAGCGACAGCGCCGCCGCGCGCCCGTCCTGCGCCCAGTCGATCGCATAACCGGCGCGGCGCATCGAATCCAGCACCGTTTCGGCGATCATTTCGTCGTCTTCGACCAGCAGCAGCCGCATGTTTCCCTCGTTTGGATTTCGTCCGGGGCGCATTGTCGGTGGCGGAACCTTACCGTTTCCTTATCCGGGATTTTTTCCGTTGCCGGTGGCGGACGGCCGGCTGCCTGGGCCGCGTGCCGTCGCTTCCGGTCATGCGTCGGGACAGGCCGCCGCGCGCTGCGTTCGGCGCTCGCGCCGCCGCTGCACGACGACCAGCGCCGCCATCACCGCGACGATTGTAAGCGTTGCCGAAATGCGGTCGAGCGCAAAACCGCCGTCTTCGTACGGCTTCGTCAGCGTGTCGCCGAGCGTCGCACCGAGCGGACGCGTGAGCACATATGCGCTCCAGAACAGCACGCCAGCCCAGGTGCGCGGCGCGATCCATCCGATCGCCGCGACGATCGACAGCAGCGACGCGAACACCAGCGCGCCGACTTCGAAACCGAACCCGGCCGACGACGCAACGAAGTCGCCCAGCGCGGTGCCCAGCGTATTCGCGACGACGATCGCTACCCAGTAGAACACCTCGTCGCGCCGATCGGCGATGCGCTCGTATTCGATGCGGCCGGTCACGAGCCGCCAGACGACGAGCACCGCGATCACGCCGGCCAGCAGCAGCGCGGACGACGTGACGTAACCGAGCCCGAGGGTCCGGTCGATGAAGTCGGACGTCGTCGTGCCGACCGTCGTGGTCGCGACGACCACCGTCCAGTACGTGAGCGGGTGATACCGTGACGCGCGCACCTGCAGCGCGAGCGTCACGACGAAGAACGCGAGAAAGACCAGCGTCGCGACCGCGTAACCGAGGTTCAGCGTCATCGACAACGCGTCGCCGCCGGTTTCGCCGGCGGTGGTCGCGAGAATCTTCACGGCCCAGAACCACGCGGTGACCTGCGGGACCTTGCTCGGCAGCGCATCGTCGTCACGGGCGTCGAAGTATCGTGCGGGTTGTGTCATCGGTCGCTCCTGCGAGAGATCGTCGAACGGCACGGCGCGGCGCCGGATGGGCCGCACGTCGTGGGTTCGATTCGCAGGATGGTGGGGGGCGATGCTTAGGGTTTGCTTAGCCATCCCTCCGGGCAAATCACCAATAGCACGATCGTTCTATTATCTGTATGCTGGCGCGAATCGATGACCCCTCTTCCGGGACCACCCCGCCATGTCGCTGATCCTTTCCCGCCGTGACCTGAACTTCCTGCTGTACGAATGGCTCGACGTCGGGCGCCTGACCGCGATCCCGCGCTACGCGGACCACTCGCGCGAGACCTTCGACGCCGCGCTCGACACCTGCGAAAGAATCGCAACCGACCTGTTCGCGCCGCACAACAAGAAAAACGACCAGCACGAGCCGCAGTTCGACGGCGAGACCGTCACGATCATTCCGGAAGTCAAAACCGCGCTGAAGGCGTTCTGCGACGCCGGCCTGATGGCGGCCGGCCAGGACTATGAACTCGGCGGCATGCAGTTGCCGCTCGTCGTCGAGAAGGCGGGTTTCGCCTGGTTCAAGGGGGCTAACGTCGGCACGAGCGCGTATCCGTTTCTGACGATCGGCAACGCGAACCTGCTGCTCGCGCACGGCAGCGCCGCGCAGATCGACGCATTCGTCAAACCCGAACTGGAGGGCCGCTTCTTCGGGACCATGTGCCTGTCCGAACCGCAGGCCGGGTCGTCGCTGTCCGACGTCGCGACGCGCGCCGACTTCGAATGCGACTCGCCGCTCGGCGGACAGTACCGGCTGCGCGGCAACAAAATGTGGATCTCGGGCGGCGAGCACGAACTGTCGGAGAACATCGTGCATCTGGTCCTCGCGAAGATTCCCGGCCCGGACGGAAAACTGATTCCGGGCGTCAAGGGAATCTCGCTGTTCGTGGTGCCGAAATACCTGGCGAACGCGGACGGCTCGCGCGGCGAGCACAACGACGTCGTGCTCGCCGGACTCAATCACAAGATGGGTTATCGCGGCACGACGAACTGCCTGCTGAACTTCGGCGAAGGCACGAAATACACGCCGGGCGGCCGCGCGGGCGCGATCGGCTATCTGGTCGGCGAGCCGCACCGCGGGCTCGCGGCGATGTTCCACATGATGAACGAGGCGCGCATCGGCGTCGGCCTCGGCGCGACGATGCTCGGCTACACCGGTTATCTGCACGCGCTCGACTACGCGCGCAACCGTCCGCAGGGCCGGCCGGTCGGCGCGGCCGGCAAGGACCCGGCGTCGGTCCAGGTGCGGCTGGTCGAGCACGCGGACGTGCGCCGGATGCTGCTCGCGCAGAAGAGTTATGTCGAAGGCGCGCTGGCGCTGAACCTGTATTGCGCGAAGCTCGTCGACGAGTCGCGCGCGCCCGGCGACGCCGATGCGCAGCACGCGTTGACGCTGCTGCTCGATCTGCTGACGCCGATCGCGAAAAGCTGGCCGTCGCAGTGGTGTCTCGCGGCGAACGATCTCGCGATCCAGGTGCACGGCGGCTACGGCTACACGCGCGAATACAACGTCGAGCAGTTCTATCGCGACAACCGGCTGAACCCGATCCACGAGGGCACGCACGGCATCCAGGGACTCGACCTGCTCGGCCGCAAGGTGCTGGTCGAGGACGGCGCGGCGCTGCGGCTGCTGGCCGGACGCATCCAGGCGACGATCGACCGCGCGCGCGCGCTCGACGACGCCGCGCAGCAAACGCAGGCCCAGGCGCTCGCCCAGGCGGTGCGGCGGCTCGCGGACGTGACGCGCCGGCTGTGGTCCGCCGACGACCCGGCGGTGACGCTCGCGAACGCGTCCGTGTATCTGGAAGCGTTCGGGCACGTCGTGCTCGCATGGATCTGGCTCGAACAGGCGCTTGCCGCCCTCGCGGTGCTGCCGGCCGCGAGCGACACGGACGCCGATTTCTATCGCGGCAAACTCGCCGCCGCGCAGTATTTCTTCGCGTGGGAGTTGCCGAAGACCGCGCAGCAGTTCGATCTGCTTGCATCGCTCGACAGGACCACGCTGGAGATGCGGGATCAGTGGTTCTAGACGCACCATGCTGGCGGCGTTACGGTTACGTGGTCGCCGGCGCAGACCGGATGATCCGTCGGATGCGGAAGCCCCTTAACGCAAACTCACGGCAAAAATCCGGCAGGTCAGTAGTGGGACACGAATTGATCGAGACGCTTGATCAGTTGCCTGACCGAGCCGAACGAGCCGCGACGTATGGCCTTGCCGGCGATCAACGCAAAGAAGCGTTCCACCTGGTTAAGCCACGAACTACAAGCGGGGATGAAATGCATGCGCCACCGAGGCCGCGCGGCCAGCCATGCCTTGACTTTGGGATGCTTGTGGGCACTGTAGTTGTCAACGATGCAGTGCACGTCGAGAGCTTCCGGGACCGCCTTGTCGATCTCACGCAGGAACGACGGAAACTTCTGATGTCGGTGACGCGGCTTGCAGGTGGCCAGCACCGCGCCGTTGACCACGTTCAGGGCCGCAAACAGCGTGGTGGTGCCGTGGGCATGCGTTCATCGATGAGCCGTCGCGGCGATTGTTAGGATAATGCGCCGACCGAAAGCCTGTGGGGTTCGCTGAAGGTCGCACGACTGCACGGTCGGCACTTCGCGACGCGGCGTGCCGCGATGGATGAAATCATCGACTGGCTTGGCTTCTACAATGCCCGCCGACTGCATTCGACATTGAACTACGTCAGCCCCATGACGTTCGAGAAGAATTGGGCCGCCGCTCAGCGAGGGCGAGCGGCCTGATGGCTTCAGCTATGGGATAACTGGCGTCTGGATGCGAGGCCACCCGTCCGGTGTAACGAACAGTCTTGCGATTTTCACTGTGCCGGACGCGTCTTCTGTGCGTCGCCCGCGGCAACAAGATCATTGCCCACCAGTTCAAGCTTCAGCGGATCATCTGGCGACAGGCTCTTCTTCGGAAACACCCGGCGCCATGTGGTGGCACCGGTCGGATCCCGGAAGAACGCCACCACCGCAACA
Source organism: Paraburkholderia caballeronis (assembly GCF_900104845.1). Classification (NCBI taxonomy): domain Bacteria; kingdom Pseudomonadati; phylum Pseudomonadota; class Betaproteobacteria; order Burkholderiales; family Burkholderiaceae; genus Paraburkholderia; species Paraburkholderia caballeronis. The sequence goes on from NZ_FNSR01000003.1 coordinate 1,025,148, forward strand.
TACTGCGTATCGGTCTTCATCGGCTGGGTGACGTTCACCGCGCCCCCCGGCGTCACGATGACACTGGTCATATCCTGAAGATCCTGGCCAAGCACCGTGCGGTCATTGTCCAGAAGATCGTAGTACGACGCAGCATCCAGACCCTTCCAGTCCTTGAGCTGGTAGATCCGCACGGCAACCGAGAACGGCTGGGTGCCCGAGGTACTGTTCAGTGCCGGGCGCGCGCTCAGGTCGATATTGAGCGTCTTGACCGTCTTGTGGAACACCGCGTTGTACGCGTTTGCCGTACCGTCCGACACGGATTGCCACGCGCCACACGCCGACAGGATGAGGCACAGACCCGCTGTGGCCATTACAGGAAATATCCGCACGGTTCCTCCGTGATTCATGGGTTCAGTGAGTTGTAGCGGCCCAGATTGATCGTGACCGTCTGGTTTGCCGCAGGAGTGAGTAGTGCGGTCCAGGCCAGCCGCGGCCGATGCACACCAGCTGGCGCGGCACCGCCTGTCAGGGTAAGGGTAGGCGCAGCGGTTGCAGGAATCTCCATGCGCAATATTGCGTCGGACCTGTTGCCGAGATAGAGGCCGACCAGACGCATCAGATCCTCATGGAATACCTCGCCCGGTAGTAGCGCATGCGCCTGGGTGTTATCGAGCGGCCGGATCGTCACGAGAATCGCCTGCGAGCGATCCAGTACGCGGGAGCCGAGCACATGGCCATCACCCAGGCCGCTCAAAGGAGGACCGTTGGCACGTCGGGCGCGCCGTCCCGCAGTCAGCCCCTGCTGCTGGCCGGCTGGCGTCCACTGCGGGTAGAACTCGCGCACCGTGACCTTCGCGCCATCGAGCAGATGCGTTACAACGCCCTCCAAGCCTTCGGCCGGGCGCGTGCGCTGCATGAAGAGCCCGACCAGAGCCAGAAGTCGCGACGGCGCCAAGCCGGATTTGCCGGCCGGATCCCCGATACCCAGTCCTGCCAGCGACAGGAGATATTTCGAGATCTCGTCGGTACCGCCCGGGCGGAAATTGACCGGGTAGTGATACTTGAGCCAGGCCCGGTAAAGCAGCGTGACGATGCGATGGTTGAAGATGTCGAGAAAGGCCGTCACCTTCTCGTGCCCTTCCTTGCGCAGCACGATGTCGTCGATCAGGTGCGGCGGCATCGCCGCATCCACGCCGTAGAGGCCAAGGAAAGTGGTCTGCACCAACGGCAGCGCATCCTCGTCCTCCTCGTCGAACGCCACACCCGCAACTTCGGATCCCGGAAACCCAACCCTTGCGCGCGGCTGAAAGCGCACCGGCTCATGCTCGGGTGTGTCCTGGGTTCCGAAGCCGGGTTTGTCAGGCGTCTGCAATTCGAGCAAGCGCAGCAGCTGGAACACATTCATCTGCGGCGCCGCGGACAGCAGTGCGCGGACAAACGGCGCGAGCTTTGGCCGACGGATCCGCATGGTATTCATCCCGCTCATAGCGGCGACCTGTCCGACTTGCTCGCCGGCCACTCGATGCGCTCCTGCGAGGGGAGGCTGACGATCACGAGCTGCGTGAAGTGATTCACGTCGGCATAGAGTTCGAAGAAGCGGTGCAACATCTCGCCGAAGAGCATCATGTCACCCTCGCCGGCAAACGCGTGGCTGTCGAGCGTCACCTCGATCAGCGTGCCCCGCTCCACGGCGCCCTGCATCACCTTGCGCAGGCCCTTGCGGATGACCTTCTGGATGCCGTCGAGGCGTCGCCGGTTCATCTCGCCATTGGTCCAGTCGTACAGCGCGAGTGTGCCACGCAGGATTTCCGCGTCGAGCTGCGACAGGTAGTTCGGGGCGAGATGGGAAAGAATGCGCCATTGATAGCGGTCACCCGTCGGCGGATGTAGCGGCAGCGTGGGCGACACGAGATTGCGAACGCGTGCGACGTTCGAGATCCCCTTGCCCATCTCGTTGATGCCGGCTTCACGCAGGCTCTTGCGGGGCAGCATGCCGTTCGTGCCCGTGACGCGCAGCGACAGCGTTTCGCGCGGCAGCGCCTCGGCGTTCTCCCACGCCTGGCCGCCAAGCACCAGCCACGTTTCGTAGAGCCCCTTTACGCCCTGCTGGACACGCGTGTGGTAGTAGCGCTCAGGCGCCTCGTGCCGGAGCATGCCGCCCCGGTGCTTGAAACTTGAGAACGGCACATAATCGACACGGTCACCGGTCAGGTGGTCATGCGCGTCGACCGCATCAACCGAGTACGTTTCGACGTGCTCGCCGTGGCGCAGCCGTGGCCGCACGACATAGGACGTCGCGTGATGGTCAACGCGGATCGGCTCGGCGTCCATGCGGAAAAGGTTGATGATCGGCGTGCAGAACAACCGGATGTTCTTTTCCGAAAAACGCAGCTCGGACGGATAGGTTTGATTCAGCACCACCTCGACTTCGAACTCGGTCACGCTCGGCGCGAGCGCGGCGAGATCGATGCCGTGGAGGTCAAGGAAAAGGAACTTCTCGGTGAAGCTGAAGTATTCGAGGAGGAGCTGATAGCCGCCAAAGGAATTATCGGCCTTGGGCCACAGGCGCTCGTCGGCGCCGAATCCGGCCGTCGCGAAGTAAGCGTCCGGCAACGAACGCGGTTCGCCATCGCGCACGGAAGGAAGGCGCAACAGGATGTCGTCGACATGACGGGTCAGTGCCAGGTGCAGGGCCGTGGCCACCGGCCGGTCGGCGTTCAGATAGAGTCGCAGATGCGAAACGCTAAGCGTGTTCTGTCGCGACTGTGCTTCGATCTGGAACGTCAGTCGAATGGTCGAGCGCCCGTCTTCCCGCATGCCCGCACTGGCCGACTTCAACTGCAGCGGCAGCAGGTCCACTGGCCACGTCGTGCGGTAGGTGCACCGGGTGCCGTCCGGGCCAATCGGATCGGAGCGCACCTCGATATCCGCCGGAATCGTCTCGCGCTTCTGCAGCGTGCCAAAGTCGGGGACGAGCTCGAGGATGGAGAGCGAAGGAAGCGTGCGCAGATAGTGTGGCCAGAGCAGGCTCACCAGTGCCTCGGTGATCTCCGGCAGTTCGTCATCGAGTTTCTGGCGCAGGCGCCCGATCATAAAGGCGAAGCCTTCGAACAGGCGTTCGACGTAGGGGTCGCGCTCGCCCACGCGATCGAGATTGAGCATCCGTGCGCGATCCGGATTCGCTTTCGCAAACTCCCGACCGGCCTCGGTCAGATAGCGCATCTCGGATTCGTAATAGCGCAGCGTGGAATCGTCGTCCATGCAATTTTTCCTGGGTATCTTTTTACAGAACGGCGATGGCCCGGGCGGGATCGAGGACGGTCATTTCGTGGCCGAGCTTTTCGATCTGGCGGGTGATGGCCGGCTTGTCGGCATCCTTGCGGTTCATGGATGCCTTGAGCGTCTTGAGCAGCTGGTGCTTGACCTTGAACGTCAGCGATGGCTCCCATCCGGCGAGCCGGAACTGAGGGCCACCGGCGTCCAGCTCGGCCAGCAGGCGAAGGCAGATATCCGGTCGGCTGGCATTGTCTGCGACGCGCGCCATGACCCAGCGCTGCAGGTAGCGTTGGCGATCCGTGCGGATTCCGGGCAACCCGTCAATCCACGCAAAGGCAGCTTCAATGCCCTCTGACTGCGCAAGCTCGCGCGCCTGTGCTTCCATTATTTCCTGCCAGTTTGCGACAGCACCATCTTCGTCATCGGTGGATACCGGCAACTCGGCGAGCGCCTCGCCCTGGTCAAGATTGCGGACGACCGCATTACCAGCGATCCATTCGAGCGTCGCATCGTCAGCGAATGGCGTACCGTCATTGAAGGCGAGCCGCTGGATGCCTGGCATGCGCTCGAGGAAGAGTGCGAAGTCGGTCTTCAGGATGTCCCGCGATTCCGTGTATGGCGATCCGGCGTGATCGAGCGCGACGTGCTGGTAGTACTGCAGGTCCGGCCACAGATGGTTGACGCCTTCCATGTAGCCGCCTTCGACGCGTTCGAGGAGTTCTGGCCACTGCTTCTGCAGGACGAGCCGTTTGAACTGCTGGCGCAACTCGGCGCGTGGTGGTGCGAGGCGCGTGTGCCCCTTCGGATCGGCCGGCGGCACCTCATGAACGGTATCCGAGCGCATGCAGCGCACGAGACGCGCTGCAGGCAGATAGCCATGCTCCTCATCGCGCAGATATTTCGCCAGCACGCGGGTGTACTCGAGCGCGTCACGCGTCGAGGCGATTGTCGTGACGCCAGTGGGAAGCGAGCCCGATCCGCCCGGCATCGCCGTTGAACTGTCCGTCACCGGCCGCACGACGTCTTCGCCGCCTTCGAAACGGGAAACCAGCGCCTGGAGGTTCGGGTGGGCCGCCTCTGGCCAGTCTGCAGTTTTACCGATCAGCAGGTTCAATGCCGCCGTCGCCCGCTCGAGCTCCGCGGGTGCGAACTCGCCGTGGCGGTCAAGCTGTTCCAGTACGCGTGCCGTCGCCACCCATTCGATCGCCAAACGCTTCGCTTCGTCACGGCCAGGCAACAGAGCATGTCCAAAACGATCGACGAGCGCAACAAGAAGCTCGATACCGTCGGCAAGGCCTGCCGCACCATCCTGACGGGCCCGTGCAAACGCAAAATAGCCCGCGAGACGCAAATCTTTGCCGACCTCGCAGAGCATCTGCTGGCAGGACTGGACAATCAGCACGTCGTCAATATCGGAGAGCTTGCCGATCTCCTCTTTGACTGCAATGAAGGCGTCGTCGTATCCGGGGTCGCAGCCCACGCCCTTCCCGTCAGCAAATGACAGTGGCTTGAGCCAGTCTTCCCACGCACTGAACCGCTCGCGCGCGCGATCATCCGGGTTGCGCGCGCCGAAGAGCTGCTTGATGAAACTTGCAAACATGGTCATTCAGAATCCGGCACCGTGCCATGGGGAAGTGAAATCGCGGCATGGCGAGCCGCCGCAACGGCCGACGCTGGCAGAGGGGGCGGTCCCGCGTTCTTCATCACTCCCACCCCCGATGCGGCCGCCGGCAGGAAGATTTTCGTTGGCATCGAGAAGCCGCGAAGGGCGAGCAGTTCCAGCGGACCCTTGCCCGAGTCGGTACGCATCACGTAGGTGAGCGGATGCGTCACGTTCTTCGGCACCGTCGTCTCAGGGGCCTTCGTCGTCAGCGTTGTGGGGTCGCTGGCCATCGTGGGCGCTGAGGCCGCAACCGGACCTGAGGCATCGGCTGCGGCTGCCACGGTGGTTGGCACCGGACCGGGCATGGCCATCCAGGTCAGCTTGTATCGCGTATCCGAGAGCGGTTCGACGTTGGCCGACGCCAGCATCCGCACGAACGCCCAGCGCCCCTGCTTCTCGAAACCCTTGTTGAGTCCCGACTGCACGGTCTGCCATTCCAGTCGTGTTCCGGTGACGAGCAGGTCATTGCCCGGCCAGACGAACGGCTGCCAGCGATCGGCCGAATTCAGGTATTTCATCGTCTGACCATCGACGGTGATCTGTGTCTCGGTCACGTCGGCACCCGGTTGCGGCATCAGGTCGAAGCGGTACTGCGCGGCACCCGAAGCGAGCATATGCGACGCAATGCCCTGCAGCACATTGATCGCCTTCAGGAAGGCCGGATCGAACCGCAGTCCCGTGGCTGCACTGCCCGGGACCCATTGATCGCCGTGCAGTTCGAGCGCGCCGGCGAGCTGCTGGTTGATGAACGCGGGAACGAGGCCGGTTTGATCGCGCAGGAAACGCACGAGCTCCGGAAACGACGCGTCGTCATCGCTCGACGCAAACGGGTAGCGGCCCTGGAACGCACGCGTCCATGGTTCGACGATGGTTTGTCGCCATGCGTCGTTCAGGCTTGCCTGAGCCGGTTGCATAACCGCCTGCATCGCCTGGTCGACAGGACGCAGGAAGAGTGCATCCCCAAGGCCGGACCACTGTTCGCCAAGGCTTGCTGCAACGAGGCTTGCATAGGTGCGGGTGTCGGACAGTTCGGAACTCTTGCCCTGGAATTGTGCCTGTGCGACCCGCTTCGCCTGGTCATCCATGCTGCCGCTGTTGGTCATGGCCTCGATTTTCAGACGCAGCGTGGTCACCGCGTCGAGGTAGCGCTGCAGGCTGAGATTCGAGTCAGCAGCCTTGCCTTGCGGCTGGGCAGCGCTCACAAGACGCAGGACAGGCCCGAAGGACGCATCCAGCGGAGCTGCCGGAATGACGGCCTGCGCGGCGCCTTCCACTGCTCCAGCGTAGGCACGGCCCCCCATCAGGCTTTGGGCTTTTGCGACGAGCGTATCGGAGAGAGACGTAATGTTCTCCCCCGCGCGCCCCTGATACTCGAATGCCTTCATCAAGGCGATCATGGGCGACTGGCGGGAATCGGCGAAGAGGCGCAACTGCTCGGCAATCGCAGGCAATGTAGGTGCGCTAACCCACTGGATCGAATTGGCGAACGCCTGCCACTGTCTGCCGTATTCGTCGAAGTACATGTCGCGCAGCGCCTTGCGGAGCTCATCGACCGGCTGCGCTGGCTGTGTACTTGCGGATGCGTTCAACACCCAGTCGGTCGTCACGTTCTGGCGTTGCGCAGCATCGTCGATGGCTTGCGAGATCTGGCCGTCCCACGCCTGCCTTGTATAGACACCCGGCACCGTGGCGCCCGTGCGGAACAGTCCGCGCGCATCGGTTCCGGCCAGCAGCGTGGCCAGCGTCTGATCGCCGTACTTGCCGGTCGCCGCGTCAATAATCGAGTGATAGATCGTGTCCGTCGAGTTGCTCGTGCCAATCAGCGCGAGCAGTACCTGTCGCGTGTTGTTCACGAGATCGGTTCGGGGCTGGATCGCCCATTCAGGGTGAGCCGGGAGATGCTGTGCAAAGAACGGGAAAAACTGGTGAGCCAGGTCCTGTCGTTCACCAACGCTCAGACCGGCGTTCGTGATCCAGTTCCACGTGAGCTCGGGCACCATTACCTTCGCATCGGCGCGCTTCGGTTCTGCCAGCATCAGGTAGGCGCGAAGTGTCTTGTGCCCGGCGAGCGCCTGCTTGCTGGTTGCATCGTCCGAAACATCCGTACGCATCGTGGCGACATTTCCTAACGACGATTCGAGTCCCTGCTGCGTCGGTGAGACGAGCAGACGCCGACTCGCTGGGGTATAGGCCTGCCAAAGGCCAGCAAGAATCGCCTTGTCGCGGTTCAGGCCGAAGCGTGAATACCACGGCGCGCCGGCCGAAGCACGATATTCGAAGCGCTCGATATCGTGCTGGACATCAAGTAGCGCGTGCAGACCTGAGCGACCATCAGAGGCCGACACTTGCTGTCGGGCTAACTGGTTTGCATAGACCAGTTCACGCGTGTTAGATCCGCCGGAGACGAACATGCCGGCAATCCAGATGCACGCGCATGCGCTGACTATCGACGCGCCGACGGTACTGGGGTGAAAGCCGACCCGGCGTCCTGTAGCTCGCCGACTGGATGCACCGACGTGTTGCCACAGTGCAGATGGGACATCATCGTAGGACGGTGCTGCTTTACGCACTGGATCCGCGGGTACAAACCACGTGCCTCTAACTTCGAGTGGCAGTCGATGTGTTGACGCGAGACCAGAGACGAACCGCGCGAGCGGCGCTGACCATGTCTCAAGGTTCCTGGAAAGGTCTGCGAAATACCTGTTCCGCTTGTTCTCGCTAAGGGCTTTCGTACCCGACACAGCGAGACGATCGCCAAGGACAGAGAGCGCATCAGCCGTCGTAGCATCATCCTCCCGCCGAGATAGAGAGCAACCGACAACAGCATCGGCATCGCGTCCCGTAGCGGCCAGGCCGGTGTCAGTCACGATATGCACGGGCGCGGACCAGTGAAGTCCCAGTGCGATTTGCGAAAGCACCGGTCTCCCAGCGAGCACGGCCCGCTGCGCAGTTAGCATGTCGCTCATGGCATCATTGAACAGTACAACACCATCGATCGGGCGGCGCCGCCTGAGCTTTGCGAGTTGCCGGAGCCAGTCGCTGTCCGGCTGGCCGCTCGCATTAACCGGGCAATGCAGCAGCACCGTGTCACCCTCGACGTGCCAGTCCTGCGTCGCAAGATTCGAAATATGTGCGGCAACAGACCGGGCCGGTCCGACGAGAAGCAGCCACGATTCCCGATACTTCCAGAAGAAGCCGTGCTTCAAACGCAATCGCTGTGTGAGATCGGCGAGCGTCATCGGTTGCTGTGTCAGCTCTCCTTCGTCCATTCGCGTTGCACTCGCGAGGTCTGGCGCCTCGCTCGACGTGGCGCCGTTCGTGTCAGCCGACAATCGATTCGCGATGAGATAGCCGACCACCGCGATCAACATGACGCAGAGAAAGCCCAGCTCTACGGTCAGCAACTGATTGTCACTCCAGCCGAGTTGCCTTCCAGCGATCCAGAAGATGCCGGCAGTACAGAGCAGAGCGACAAAGAACCACACCAACACTCGTAAAGATAGATTCTTACGTTGAGTCGTACTCATGGTGCCACCTGCCACGACGTCGCGGACGTCACATACATCGTGAAAATATTTTGCTTTCTTGAAATTGACATTGTCTTCATGCGTCGGTGGGCAGGCGACCGCCGGCGTCCTGAAGGTCACGCTCTGCTCTTGTCTGCACGATCAATGGGTGAATGAACATCAGCAAAATGGCAAGTAATCCCGCTGCGCCGATTCCGCCAAGAGTCCAGGCGAAGGCGTTCGCAGGACTGGCAATGGCTGCGAGCAGCGCAGCTACCCATGGCGACATGCACACGAGAACTGCGGCCGCACCGAGATTGCGGCTTACTTCGCCGGGGGCTTCCAGTGCCCCAGATCCTCCGGCTAGTGCCGCAACAGCGAGACGTACCGAGTTCGCTTCGCGGAGCGCTATCAGTTGCGCACCCTGCCCGTAACCTGTGAGTTCGGTGACAAGTGCCAGCGAGATCCACGGACTGATTGGCCCTACTGGTCCGATACAGTCGTCCAGATTAATCAGGCCGTTGGCCCCGCCCTTGAGCGCTAGTCCACTGTCAGTAATCGCCTGAGTGAGGGCATATTTTTCGGGCTTCCCCAAGCCACAGCTCCAGCCCATGCGCAGCTTCGCAAGTTCTACAGCGCCAGCATCGCCGAGCTGGCGCAGATCAGCCGCCATGGACTCAATCGCGGTCGGCATTGATCGGAAAAGACGTACCGGCGTGGCACCCGGGCGACGAGCCGACATAATGGGCTCAAAAAGAAGTCCGACGGCAGTTTCGGTAAACTGCTGCGCCTCTTCACTGGCGTCGTGAAGTTGTGTACAAAGCAGAAGCACTGCACGGCGTTGTTGCCGAACGTAACGTTCGACGTCAAGCCACGACACGTCCGGTACTACTTCTACCTGGGCATGAGGAAGAATCAAGCTCGAACGCCAGTGCCGGTTAACTGCATCTCCAAGACCCTCTGACTCGTCACTTCTCCCGCACCATACGACCACCCGCAGAACTTGGCGAGAGCCCATCTGATCGAGCGTCGGCTTGAGGTCATCGAGCAGCCGTGTGATCACGATTTCGGTACGACTCGCGTGCAAATCCGCATCGAACCCCTGGAGCGTTTTTACCTCTAATTTGTTCGATGGGGCATTGCCTGCAAGGCCAGCAATCCGCTCCGCTAGTTCCAGCTCCGGCGTGAGCGTTGTGAATGCCGTAATCGCCACGTTTGCCCTCGCCCAACGACGCCACGCGAGATCGATCACGAGGCTTCTCACACTCCAGAACGCCCAATAAAGTGCATCCATCAAATACCAATGAAAGATGACGGCCACCAAAACGACGACAGCTACCGTCGGTGCGCCAACAATACATGCCCAAAACCGCGGATTTCGGGCGGTTCCACTCGCAGACGGCCATAGAAGTAACGTCAGTACGGCACCGACAAGAAAACAAAAAACACAGAGCCCGATAATCAGCCACCCCGAGGGCGCCTTCGATTCACGGGCTGCTGGTATGCACGGAATTGGCCAACCCATCGGCTAGATCTCGAATTCGTCTGTACTGGCGAGCACCTCAGCGCCGCACGTGGTCTTGCAGCGGTGGACGATCAGGTAGCGTCCGTTCTCGACGTAGCCATCGTTGCCCCCTACCAGTTGGACCCTTCCGTGCTTCGGGCAGTCGACGAAATCGCCGTCAAGTGCCGCAGCAAGATTGTCGATGATGAGGGTTGACGAGGCAGTGACCACTCGCCCGGTGTCCTGCCCATTGTGGGTTGAAAAATCGTTGTATCTGATGGGTGCCTTCTTCATATTTAGAACTCTGGATAAACCCTGGTGTGAGCACGTCAATGAGGATTCTGTATCTCCGCTACCCGGAGATACAGAATCCGGCTTCGCGATTAGTGTCCGACAACAGCGAGAGCATCATGGATGCCCCATCATGAACTCTATCGACACCCGCCTTCGTTTGCCGCTGTGTATGGCTCGATTGTGATGTGTCGGATCCGTATTCAAATCGCTTTCGACCTCGGGTTGTCACGGTCGGCGTGATCGATTGTTAAGGCGGTTTGATTGTCGACAATGTTGACCGCGGTAACGACTCGTCCACGGTTTGTTCTGGAACGTCTGTTCGGAACCGAATGCGACACGACACAATCTTGATGGCCTTTGGTCTGGCTTAACTTTTCAGTTTTTCCCTGATCCGCGCGGCGCAGATAGAACGAAGAAGCACCTCCTCCAACGAGCCCTCCTGCGACACCACCGATAGCAAGCGGCTGTATGAATCCGCCAAGGATCCATGCAAGACCGCCAAAGGGCCCTGATTGATTAGCTTGAACGAGTGACATAACACCTGCTATCACTAGTCCGATTAAGCCGCCCACCGCCATTCCAGGGAGGTACTTCATATGTAATTTCGTGTTCATGGCGCGCTAGCCCTGTTGAGTGGTGACGCTGTCGTGCCTGTCTAGCAATACCGATTCACCACTAACCGTTCACGTCCGAGGCAGGTTTGTGGAGATGCTTATACGCTCGCCAGCCCCAAAAAACAGGCGCTCCGATAGAGTACGCTTCAACTGAATAAATTAGGCCGGGCACACCGGCGAGGCTGGTTTTCGGAGGCACAATACCTACGTTCGGGTCGCACTTCATGTGCGTCCAACCCGTGTAGCCCTTTACCTCGGGCGCCTTCGACTTCATATCCTGGAAACCGGGCTGATCGTAGAGCGTCATGGTCTCGTCGCTTGGCGCCCACGGATAGTCAATGTAGGCTAGCCCCCAATAGTCACCAATCGGCAGCGAGCTTTGCAGCACCCGTCCGTTCTTCGTTTCGATATAGCCACGATCATCGACAACCACAAACTGCTTTACGTCTTCGGGATGAGGACGTTCTTCGCCATACCGGTTCCTGAATCCAATGGCTATTTGCCCGAAGGCTGACTCAAACGTCCTACCACCGTCGCGCGAGATTAGGATGCCGCTCAAATCGTCCAGTGGGATAGCAATGTAGCGTTCCGATGGGTGGATATATGGGAAAAATACGATGCGGTAAAACTGTGGCGCCGCTTCCGTCCGGATACCCTGTTTCGCGTCCACATATGTCAGTGCGCCTTCGCACATCCAGCCCTTCAGTTCCAGCCACCTGTGATCGCCGAACCGGTAAACCACCTGGGTTGGCGGCTCATGAACACGCTGGGCCGCGAGGGCTGGGATCAGTGGAATCGCGGCAATCACTGCGAGCACCGTCAAAATCATTGCCCCACGCTTTTCCCGACCGCGGGTCCACAGTCTGATCGCAAGATATGCAATCAGTCCAGCGCTCCATAACGGAACGAGCCACCATACGACCGAAGAGAGAGGATGTTCCATATCATCCCCTCACATCAGGTTGCGGAAGCGGCCACAGCCCAGATCCGCCTGGCGGAGTCGTCACAGCATTCCACGCTTCAACCATTGCACTTCCCGGCAACGCGTGCAGAATGCTGCCAATGACATCACCGCTAGCGGTCACAACCTCGCTTATGACGTCTTTCGGGAGCTTCGGCGTGCTCATCTGCAATTTGATCAAACGCGGCAAGATCCCGCTGTTGTAATATGTTCTAGCATCCTGGTCCGGATTTCTTCGGTTACGCCAGTCAGCCTGTCGTATTAGGTCCCACCACAGACTTTGATTGTCAAAAGCTACACATAGCCCGATTGCCAGATCGTAGGCCATGCATTTTTCGATCGTTTCGGCATGCAATGTAATCGCCGAGTGCTGACTCCACGGCGCCGTACGCTTCCCAAGTCGTGCGGTCGCTTCATCCGGTGTCTCATATCGTTGAACCAGATATTGGGTTTGCTCCGACGTCGGAATTCCCATGAACCATGCTTTGAGCACCTGATTCTTGTAACCTGCAGCGGCAAGTTGGGCTTGTACCTGTTGAGTGCTTGCCTGCACACCTGACGGGTAGACAATTGAAGATATCGATTCCGCCCCCGTATGAGTATCCACTAGTCTCAATAGCTTTTTCGGGCCTTCCTGCGCAAGGGTGGTGCCTGCTAAATGCTCACCAACATGGTCTGCGTGCTGCGAATCATTCGACAGCGTGCGGAATATATACGGCTCCGGTAATTTAGGCCCGTCGATCGTTCGATTCCTGTCGCGGGACATGAACGTGCCAGCGATAGGGGCTTCTCCCTGACGGCCGAACTGGAACGTTTCCGTTCCTTTGCCAACCGTGTGCCCGTCTGAAAACACTCGTTGAAAAAAATTGGGAGCTTTTGCAGCAATCGCTTGCTTCCCCTCACTATCCACGCCCTGCCAGCCAATACCCTGGATGTTAGGCAGGGAAACGACCCCGTCTTGCGGGCAAAAATAATTGTAGACGTGCCCGAAATTGTCACGTGCGTAGTCTGGATTATCCCAAGCCTTTTTGTTTGCCACTCCTTTGAGCACTATCTGTTCAGCGGACACCTGATTTCTTTTTTCGTACATTAGTGTCGCGAAATTCGCTAGCGTCTTCACCCTCGCGTCGCGCGACTGATGCTTGCCTGGTAGGACGAGTTCAGCGGCAGCGGGATCAAGAGCGTACGGCGAGTTACACATAATCACGCAATCGACTGGCCGCTCGTCAGCCTCTTTTACGAGGAAGTTGGCGAGCATGGAAATTTCAGTCCCTTGACTATGTGCGACGATGTTGATCGTGTCCGGGCCTGCATCCTTTTCCCGACGAATCCGAAGGATCAGACCGGCCAGCCGTTGCGCAGCATGCACGTAATAGATACGGTGCGGATTGGGATACATCGGGCTCGACGTGTCGGTGAACTGTCGCTTCGCCCACGCGATCGCATCATATATGCCACCGTTTGCTGACGGTCCCCACATATCTACCAAATTCGTAGTCGCATTCGCAAATGGTCCCCCCTCCTTGGCCTGCGATTCATCCAGCCAGTTTCCAAGATTGTCCTTGTTTGCATATTTCCCCTGGTTCTCAAGGTAGTACGTGCTGTACGGAAGATCTGGGTTCGAATTGCGCGCGTCAAGTTGCTCCTTATAACGCACCTGGTCTCGATGATATTCTTGGGGGTTAACAGGATGGTAGCCCCAATGGAACGGGATGACCGGTGAGCGTCCTTCCTCCGCAATCCGTGTCAGGCAGTCGGACGAAGAAACAGAGGTGTCGGCATTATCAAGAGTAGGGAGTTTTCCTTCTGGAGTCCACTTTTCCCACTTATGGGGGAAAAGATCGTCGCGACCAAGGCGTTTGTTTAGCCCGTCACAGATATGCTGGTCCACAACTGGAAAGAATTGCCCATCATCGTTGACGCCATGAATGACGATCACAATGCATGGCATAGGAGGTTTAACTGGCACTTTGCAGGTCAGCATCGCGCCACTACCCGACGGCATCGGCATCGCTTCTTGCCCCTGCTTTGAATTTCTCAACGTATTGTTAGGTGTTTTTGTATCAGCCATGGCTTGCTCCCAAAACTTCAATCCGAAGATTTTCGATATCGGCGCGGTTAAACAGCGTGCTTGTGCCGTTAGCGTCAGTGAGCCCTTCCGTCGTTGAGCCGTCGGGCATGTGAAGACGGAAGCGCTGACCGGAGAGCGGTGTCTCCTGATCGCCTTCCGGGTGCAGGAAGAATTTACGTGCGAACGAGCTCTGCTGAAAACTGGGCATTGCGCTCGAAACACTCGCAGCACCAGCCTTCGAAATTGAAGGTGTTTTGACTGTCAAATTACTTGTCCCGCCGACCTCCGGCACACTACCAGCTACCTTGTAGTAGGCGCCACCGCCGCTCGACATCAAAACCTGATCCTGACCCGCGAGAATGACTCGTTTCCCCTTGATGATGACGTCACCACTAGCAGTCATCTCAATGGGGCCGTCTTGCGCCTGAATCTGAACTTTGCCCTTGATGGCAAACAGTAAAACGCCAAGCTTGTGCGCAATAATCGACACGACCTCACCGGCACCGACGATGAACTTCTTTGCGATGCTAAATTCGGCGTTGCCTCCGGCCGTCGACGTGAGATGGCGGCCGCTGGAGAACTGGATGTCCTCCGGTGTTGCGCCAACGATCCCGTGCGGGGCGGACAGCATGATGATTGACTGTTTCAGTTCTTTATAGGCGCTTTCGAGTCGTGTCTGCTGAGACTTGACGTCTACGAGTTCGGCCTGTGCCGCTTGGGCAATCGCGCGCAGTGTAGTCGCATCATCGAGTGCCGCCTGCAGTTGCTTGACGGCTTCCCAGGTATCCAGTTGCTGTCCGTTCGCCCGCGTCTGCTCGTCGCCCGAAATCAGTACGCCTTTGCCACCGCGCACGGCTACATGCTCATCACTGCGCAACTCAGCTCCGCTACCCCGCTTCTCGCGGCTAGCGTTGACCATGTTCCCGAGAGTCAACTGACTCTTGCCACCGCCCTCGGTTGCAATCTTGATATGCTCTTCCCCTTCAAAGTCTTCCATCTGAAGGGTATTATTCGACTGCGTGTGAATAACGTTGCGCGTCATCCAGCGATCGTCGCTTGTGATCACATCCGGATTCACGCTGTCGTGCATCACATGAGCGATATACGGAAAATCTGGATTGCCGTTCTCGAAACCGACTTCGACGCCCGAGCCGTCTAGTGCCGGGAAATGAGTTCCGGTGGTCTTGGGCCCAGCAAAGGACTTTGCGATGCGCATCCAGCAACTCGTCAACCCGCCCGTACGCTGTTCGCGGTCGAAGTCGAACGAGACCATATAGTGGCCGTCCTTGTTGACGTAGCTATATTTGTATCGGTTCGGAGATGTGATACGTCCGCTGATGGTGCCGTGGATTTTGGGCCACGTCTCCTCGAGCAGGGGCATACGGTAGATCAGGTGTGACGGGATCGCCGTATAAGTGTTGTGGTAGGCCTTGTCGCGCGATCCAACGTGTTCAACGCGCGTGATCAGCTGACCGTACTCGGCCTCAGGCAGCGTCCGGTTGGTGAAGCGGAAAACGCGGCCGGGCGCGACACACAAAACGTTACCTTCGCCCGTATAAACGATTTTTTCGCACAGCAGCGCTTCGTGCCGCAACTGGGCTTCCCATTCAGCCTGATCGTCGCTCAGGTGTCCCGCTGCCCAGACATCTGGTGTACCCCACGTGGTCTTGTCGTCCGGCGCGGCGTTGGCTTCCCCATCAATGGGCCGCGGCGCCTTACGGTGGTTGTAGTGGCGTACGGTGACCGCCTGGGCGATCGTCTTTGTGCGGGTCTCGAACTTCTCGACCGACTCGGCACCGGTGCTTTCGAGACCCGAGGCCGGCCTGAAGGGCGCGACGAATGTGTCGCTGCGCTCGTAGTGCGTGAAGTCATCGCCGAAGTGTGTCACTTCGCCGTATTCGCCCTGGCGAATCGCAAACCAGATACCGGAGCGTCGCGCGAGACGGGTAAAAAACTCGAGGTCAGTCTCGTTCCACTGCATCACGAAGTCGCGCTTTGGGTACTCACGACGAAGCGTGAATTCAAAGTCACTCGTGCCGGCGCCGAACCCCTGCTCGCGGAATATCTGCTCGATGATCTCGGGATCAGTCTGCCCCAGGAAGATGCGGCAGCGTTTGACGTTTCTCAGCAACGCGATACGCGATTCGAGTACGGCCTCGTAGGTCGTCTCGTCCTTGCTGCTGGAAAGCTGGTTAAACTCTGTAATGACACCCTGAAACTGCCGGCCGGGGCCCGCTGGCAACGTCACGCCAGCGAGGGTAGGCGGCAGGATTGAAAAGACCGCCGTCTTCGTCAGGATATCGTCTACAGGCAGATCAGCGACCCGGTGGGTCACCTTCATCCTGAAACGCGTGGGCGCACCCGCCTCCTCGACACCGGTAAAATCGACGACATCGAAACCCGGCGCGGACTTGCTGCCGGTGACATCAAGATGATAGGCCTGCAGGCCACCCCTCTTGAGGGATCCAATTGCTTCGTTGACACCCACCTTCGACACTCCCGGAAAGACCTGCTGCCGAATGCACGGGTTCGAACTGCAACCGGTGCGTGGCGGCTGGCAAATGACAAGTGGTTGCCGGCACGCTCATGCGCGCCGGCAACCGATCCTCAGTTCTTGGCTTTGGGCATCTGCGACACCAGCGACAGGCCGATGTCCATACCCTCGATCTGGAAGTGCGGGATGATGAAGAGCTTGACGCGGAAGAAGCCCGGGTTGTCCTCAATATCCTCGACCGAGACCCTGGCCTCGCGCAGCGGGTGCGAAGCCTGAAGCTCGTCACCGGGGTCCTTCATCTCGGTCACGAGCCCCTTGATCCAGTTGTTCAGCTCTAGCTCCAGCACACGCCGGTCCTTGGTCGTGCCGATGTTCTCGCGCTGGATCAGCTTCAGGTAATGCGCGATCCGCGACAGCAGGAAGATGTACGGCAAACGCGCGTTGATGCGGCTGTTGGCCGTCGCCTCCCTGGTCTCGTACAGTGCCGGCTTCTGCGCCGAGTTGGCCGAGAAGAAACACGCGTAGTCGTGGTTCTTGTAAAACGACAGCGGGATGAAACCGAGGTTGGCAAACTCAAATTCGCGCGTCTCCGGAATCAGCACTTCAGTCGGGATCTTCGGCTGAACACCAGTGCCAAGGTCGTAAAGATGAACCGGCAGGTCTTCGACCTTCCCGCCCGCCTGGGGGCCTCGCACCTGGACACACCAGCCGCTATCCATGAAGCTGCGCGCCATGTTCGCCGAGAAGGCGAACGAAGCGTTGACCCACAGGTACTTGTCGTTGTCCGGGCCCTTGACTTTTTCCTGATAGTTGAAGCTGCGCACGGGTGTCGTGTCGGGACCGTACGGCAGACGGCCGAGCACGCGCGGCATCGTCAGACCGATGTAGCGCGCGTCATCGGTATCGCGGAAGCTCTTCCACTTGATGTATTCGGCACGGTCTAAGTAGTTGCCGATATCCTGGATCGCGGCCACTTCTTCCATCGTCTGCTTGTCGAAGAATGCGGGGCCCACCGAACCGATGAACGGCATATGAGCTGCGGCCGCCACCTTCGAGATGTTGCGAAGGAGCGCGATATCCTGCGGCGAGTTCGTGAACTCGTAGTCGGCGATCATCGCGCTGATGGGCTGTCCACCCGGCGTGTCGTACTCTTCGATATAGGTGTGACGGTAGAGACCACTCTGGATAATTTCAGTGCAATCCTCGAAGTCACGCAGGAGGGCTTCCTTCGACAGGTCGAGCATTTCGACGCGTACGTTGCGCCGGAAATCGATGCGATCGATGTTGAACTTCACTCCGCGCCAGCGTGCCTCGACCGCCTGAAACTCGGGGTGATGCATGACTGCGTCGAGCTGTCGGCTGATCTGCTCGTCGAGCTGGCCGATATGGAAGTCGAGCAGCGACTTGTCCAGTCGCTCGACCGGCTTGTCGCCCTTGCCTACCAGTTCGAGGAATGCGCTCATGCCGCGCGCAATACGCTCGCTTGCCGACGATTCGGAAAGCAGGTCGATGTTCAGGAATGCCTCAAGCGGTCGCGCTTCGCGTACCGGCGCGAGATTGATCTTTTCGCACAGCGCCTGATAGACGCTGTTGCTGTCGGCTTCGGGAGCGTGCAGCACGACGCTTTCGCCTGCGCCCGTCTGCTGGGATTCGTTGTGTTCCATGTGATGTCCTGTCGACCGCTTTGCGGCCAGCGAGATTCGTGATGCGGTGAAAGCCTGTTTAGCCTTTGTCTCAGGCATGACCTTCGGGGCGCATTCCCGCCGTCGCGATCTGCGACAGTTCTTCGCGCAGTTGCGCCGTCAACGCCGAATCCTTCTGGATCTTCTCGAATTCACGGCGGAAGGTACCGTTGTCGAGCAGATTGGATTTGAGGTCGCGCAACAGATTACGCATCGCAAGCATGGCTTGCGGTTGTGGGATTTGACGTGCAACCTGTTCGGGCTCAAAATCCTTCATCGAACGGAAGCTCAGATTGACCGGCAACTCGGTACCATCGTCGGCCAGCGTTTTTTCCGCCGCGATCTTCAGTTCGGGATTGAAGTCAGCCAGGGCGCTGTCAAAATTATTCTTGTTGATCGAGACTTTCTTGCGTTCGGCGAGCGAGCCCGTCGCCTTGCCGGCACTGAAGTCCCCTCCCACAAGCAATTTCAGTGGCAGCTTGGTCCTCTTCTGCGCACCGCCTGTGTGCAGGTCGGCAGAAATATTAATTCTGCTTGACGGAATTTCTTTCTGGAAACTGTCAGCCATACCTTTTCCCATAAGTGGTCAATCAAACCACCGTAGCTGGTGCCGTCCGGCAGGCGCAGCAAGTGCCTACCATCCTTGGGCGTTCAGGTACCGCATGCCATCAGGATTCCTACGCACGCGCCCGCTAACTCTTTTCAAGCAGACGATCACGCTCACCAACCATATCCGGGTTGCATTAGAACTCTTATTATTCAATTCGTCAAAGGGGATTTTTCGTCACTGAATTTTTCAATTGTCATTCTTTGTTAATTTCAGATCTATCCGATTGACGCGGATAAATTATTTGCATTGGAAAACCGCGAAGTTGACGCAATGTCGCGCCCGGAAAATCATGGAAACGCCTACTGGATGAGGCTTTTCTAGCCAATACACATAATTCCCTATTAAATTGATATTTTTCAATATTTTAATTTCGAGATAAGTGCAAGAGAGACAACTTTCGAAAGATTATCTCCATGCATGTCGGGTATGCGTGTAACATTAATTGGTAGACGACACCTGACGGTGTGTGTTTAAAATCCGGCCTCACTGATGTTCAGTAAACCTCATTGATAAGAATATGCGGACATTCAAACCTCTCTGGCAAGAGGGCGCTGTACTCTCGCCGCATCACTTCCAGCAACAGGGCCTGTGGTGGCAATTTGCCCAGCAACAATTCGTCCCGCTCGCGGTCGCCGAGCCGTGGGGCGTACTGGACGTCCGTGTGGACGAGGAGCTGCTGCTCAACGGACGCGTAAAGCTCGCTGGGCTAAAGTTGCGCTTCGGAGATGGCACGCCCATCGACACGTCCATTGCAGATGTACTTCCACCGGCACGTGACCTCGCACGCGATGTTGGGTCGGACGTTCAGAGCGTGATTGTGTACGCTGGGCTCCCCCTGTTCGATGCAGTCGGCAACAACTGTCGCGTGGACGGAGAAACGGTTTCGCGCCCGCGACGCTACTTCCGTGAGTTCGTCGAGGTCCCGGATCTGCTCGGCACGATAGACGCAGAACTTGCTGTCGAGCGCCATGCGCTCCAGTTGCTGTTCGATTTCGAATCTCACGCGGACTACATCGTTTGCCCGATTGCGCGCCTTGTGCGTGGACAGCGCAGCGTATTCGAGTTGGACCACAACTGGGTGCCCCCGTGCCTTGCGCTCTCCGGTCATCCCCGGCACGAGGAACGGGTCTCCCGCATTGCCGACATTCTCCAGGCGAAAAGCATTGCGCTCGCTGCACGCCGCAGCGAGCGCATTGACGATGTCGCGGAATTCGGTGTTGCGGACGTCTCGCTCTTCTGGCTCCTTCACTGCCTGAACACGCACTGGCCAGAACTGCGCTTTCTCGCAAGCCACCCGTACCAGCCGCCCGAGCGGCTCTACCATGTACTCGCGCAACTCACTGGTGCGCTGATGACTTTCTCGACGCGAGTCAACCTCGCCGAGATTCCGGCATACGACCATGAACGTCAGGACGAGGTTTTCTCGAAACTGGAAGATCTCATCCGCGACCTGCTCAACGCCGTCATTCCGTCGCGTGTCGTGCCGATCGGACTGCTGAAGAAAGGTCCGACGTACTGGAATGGCCAGATTCACGACGATCGTCTGCTCGAGGGCGCGGACTGGTACCTGTCGGTCAGCGCGGCGAAGCCCGCGTTCGAACTGGTGGAACTGATTCCGCGCCTTTGCAAGATTGGCGCGCCGGACGATATTGCCCATATCGTCAATTCCGCACTTCCTGCCGTGCCGCTTCGCGCAGTGCAGCGGGTACCTGCGGCTATCCCTGTACGGCTTGAGAACCAGTATTTCGCGCTCGATTCGAAGGATCCCCTGTTTGCGGGCATGCTCGCCGCGCGCACCTGCCAGATCTACCTGCCAGCAAGCGTTCCCGAAGCATCGCTTGAGCTCTATGCCGTGCTGACATCGCAGGGAGACAAATGACAATCAACGGCCCGCTCCCGCTTTCCGCCCTGCTCCGCAATACGGCGCTCGAGATCTCGCAGTTCGCACAGGGCACCACGACAGACGATGTCGAGGATCTGCGCGCGCAGTGCCGCAAGCTGACCGAAGACTTTGCATCCGCGATGGAGGCGCGCAAGGTACCGGTTAATGTTGCGCGCGATGCACTCTACATGCAATGCGGCCTGCTCGATGAATCGGTTCTTGCCCATCTCCCGGCTCAGAGCCGCCCTCTCTGGGAAGCCACGCCGTTGCAGGTCGAGCGGTACGGCGAGCACGACGCCGGTGAACAGGTGTACAGCCGCCTCGCTGAGCGCATGCGTGAAGCACGGCCCAACGTGGAGCTGCTCGAGTGTTATGCGACGGTGCTTGGTCTTGGCTTCCAGGGAAAGTTTGCCCGCGAAGGTGCCTCCCAGCGTGCAGCGATCATCCGGTCGCTCAACGAGCGTCTGGAGAAACTGTCTCCGTCGTCTGATTCGGGGCTCGTCGTTGACGCAACACGTACGCATCGCTTCGACTGGTTCTACCGGCTCTCCCCGTGGGCGATCGCCGGGCTCGTGTGTGCCGCTGGCGCCATCGTCTTCGTACTGATCGGGCAAGGCCTGGATCTGCAGGTCTCCCATCTGCTGTCGGCGAAAACCTGATGTTTACGGGTTTCGACGCCTCATGGCAGATCTTTCACGGCGGCTATCCCCATCGGAGAGTGGTGGGGATAACCACCGTACTGGTCATCGCGTTTGCACTCGCGTGGTGGGTTGCGGCCGGATCGCTTCTTCTGGGGGCGGCATTCGTGCTGTTCCGGACATGGCGTCTTCATGAGCGTCAAGACGAGCAGCAGGCAGTCATGGCTGCACTGGGGGCTACGACGGCTGACCTTCCAGCAAGCATGCGTACGCGCATGGCTGAAGACACCGTGCCGAACGTCATCCGCGACGTGCGCATCCTCACCCTCGACATGGGCCTGCTGCAGGCAGGCGCCGGCGTCAAGGGCGAGTTCGAACAGCGACTGAAAAACGTGATCGACGAAGTGCAGGCATCCAGTGTGCCGATCCTGCTATTCATTGACGAAGCCCACACCCTGATTGGTGCGGGCAATTCGGCGGGGGACGCCGACGCCGCGAACCTGCTCAAGCCAGTGCTTGCGCGCGGCGAGCTGCGCACCATTGCCGCGACGACCTGGTCCAAGTGCAAGGAATATTTCGAGCGCGACGCCGCGCTCGAGCGTCGCTTCCAGATGATCAAGGTGGACGAGCCGGAGGACGACGCAGCCTGTCTGATGCTCCGTGGCCTGAAAGACCGCTATGCGAAGTACCACGACGTGCACATCCGCGATGAGGCGCTGGTGGCCGCGGTCAAGCTCTCGCGCCGGTACATCCCCGCGCGCCAGCTTCCGGACAAGGCCGTCAACCTGGTCGACACGGCGGCAGCACGCGTGCGCATGGGACTCGAATCGCCGCCGGCGGAAGTGCAGCGCGCGAAAGCTGCGGTCTCAGCCATCGAACTCGAACTCACCACGGTTGAAGACGATGCGCGTGCTGGCCTCGGCGATATACAAAAGCGCCGGGCCGTGCTCGCTACCGCACTCGCCGAAGCGCAAACCCGGATGGAGACGCTGCAACAGCGATACGGCCAGGAACTCGCCTTGGTGCAGTCACTGCTCCTGCAACGTGAAGCTGCGACTATGGTCGCGGCGGCCGATGCCGTAACACTGGCAGGGACACGTGAAGCACTCGCGCTTGCGCAGGGTAAGGCGCCCCTGATCTTCGCAAATGTGGACGCACAGGCGATCGCACGCGTGGTGGCCGAATGGACCGGCGTGCCTGTGGGCAATCTTCTCGAAGACGAGCTGAATGGACTGCTCACACTGGAAGCCGAACTCGCGAAGCGCGTCGTCGCGCAGGACGATGCCCTCGCTACGCTCGCGGAAAGCCTGCGCACCGCGAAGGCAGGCCTGAAGAACGAACAGGCGCCGCTCGGCGTCTTTCTGCTCGCGGGCCCATCCGGCGTTGGCAAGACCGAGACTGCGCTCGCGCTGGCCGACCTGCTCTTCGGCGGCGAGGCGGCGTTAACCACGATCAACATGTCGGAGTATCAGGAATCGCACACGGTGTCGCAGCTCAAGGGATCGCCCCCGGGCTACGTCGGTTACGGCCGCGGTGGCATCCCGACCGAGGCCGTGCGTCAGCGCCCATACAGCGTTGTGCTGCTCGATGAGGTCGAAAAGGCTCACCGCGACGTGCTCGACATCTTCTACCAGGTGTTCGACCGCGGCACGATGCGCGACGGTGAAGGACGTAAGATCAACTTCCGCAATTGCGTGATCCTGATGACGTCCAACCTCGGCAGTGCGATGATCGACGAGGTCACAACCGGCAGCCCGGATGTCGCACAGGCAGCGCTTCTCAAGGCCATCCATCCGCAACTGCTCGCCCATTTCCAGCCGGCCCTGCTCGCGCGCTTTCAGACACTGGCGTACCGGCCGCTCGACGCGGCGGCTCTCGCCAGCATCGTGCGTCTGAAGCTGGCGAAGGTCGCTGAACGCCTGCGCCGGCAGCATGACGTCGAACTGGTCTGTGACGATTCACTGGTCGCCGCAATGGCCGAGCGCTGCCTCACGCGGGAATCGGGTATGCGTAACGTCGATGCGTTCCTCAACCAGCGCATCCTGCCAGCAGTCTCGCGCGAACTGCTGACGCGCATGGCCAGCGGTAAGGCACCGGCGAAGATCAGCCTGTCCAGCTCGGCCGAAGGCGGTCTGACGATTGACTTCTTCGACCACGACACGCCGGCTGCCGCGCAAGCGGTGTCTGAATCGTCGTTCGCCTGAGAGGAGACCAGCACCATGCCCGCGGGACCGTCCCTGTACGACATGCTGCTTGGCCACATTGATGGCGAAGCACTTGAAGATCACGACGACAACACGCTCGAAATCCTGAGCGTCCAGGCGAACATCCGTCGCATCCTCAATACACGCGCTGGGGCACTAAAACACGTCCCGGACTACGGGCTGCCCGATCTCACCGAGGTGTACAAAAACCTGCCGGCGTCGGTCCACGATCTGCGCAACCAGATGGAAGGCACGCTATTGAAGTTCGAACCGCGCCTGCGTTCGGTAGGAATTGAGATCAATGACAATCTGGATCCCGGCCTGCTCGTGAGTTTCACGATGGTCTGCCATCTGAAAAAGGCGGGCCTCGTTCGCTTCGGAACCTATTTCGAGCCACCTGGACGCATGCGAGTTGAGCGAATCGTCAATCGCAGTCGCGACCGGTAGCGAATCTGGTTTGACCATATCGAAAAGATAGTGGTGAGAGATGGCGCCGCTTGTTCGGACAGGATCCCGAGATTTTTAAGTGGGACGTCCGGGGCGATCATGCTGCCGATTTGATCGCTGGCAGCGTCGCGAAGTGTGCCTCATCGGGCGTCTGATCCGCCAGGCTCGAATGAGGACGTTTGCGGTTGTACAGATCAATGTATTGGCCAATGGAACGCCGGGCGTGGTTGACCGACTCGTAGGCTCTCAAATAAATCTCTTCGTACTTGATGCTGCGCCACACGCGTTCGACGAACACGTTGTCGCGCCAGGCCCCTTTGCCGTCCATCGACAGCCGAATGCCTCGGCCCAGCACCACCTCGGTGAAGGCTCCCGCCGTGAACTGGCTGCCCTGATCGGTGTTCACGATGCCGGGGTTCCCATAGCGGGCGAACGCTTCTTCCAGCGCTTCAACCGCATGCACGGCCTCCAGCGTGATCGCCACGCGGTGCGCGAGGATCGTGCGGCTGGTCCAGTCCACCACCGCCGTCAGATACACGAATCCGCGCGCCATCGGGATATAGCTCGTATCCAGTGCCCAGACCTGGTTTGCCCGATTGATCGTCATGCCGCGCAGCAGATACGGCCAGATCTTGTGCTGCGCATTGCATCGGCTCGTGTTCGGCTTACAGTACCGGGTGATCGCGCGCTCGGCGTATTACGACGAGTGATCCGGAACGAAGGGCAAACCTTCACGGCAAACCGAGCGCCCGCGCCGGATCCAGCACCGCGAGTTCGGCCTGCAACTCGCCCATGCGGCGCACAAGCGCGGGCTTGTCCGCATCCTTGCGGCTGCTCGCCGCCTTCAGCGCGCGCACCAGTTGCAGCTTCACCTCGAACACCAGCGCCGGATCCCAGCGCACGAGCGGCAGCGTTCTCGCGGCCGCATCCAGTTCGAGCAACAGCGCCGTCGCGGTATCCGCACGCCCGGAAAGGTCGGCGAGACGCGCCATCACGAAACGTTGCAGATAACGATGCCGCTCCGTCTTCAGGCCCGGCAGCGCATCGAGCCACGCGAACGCCGCCTCGATGCCCTCCCGCGCGGCCATCTCCCTCGCCTGCGCCTCGATTTCCGGCCAGTCGCCCGTACCTCCTTCTTCGCCGTCGGCCGACACCGGCAAAGGCGCGACCGTTTCCCCGGCTTCCAGGTCGCGCACGACCGCATGCCGCGCAATCCATTCGAGCGTCGTATCGTCCGCGAACGGCGTGCCGTCGTTGAACGACAGTCGTTCGATACCGGGCAGGCGCTCCAGGAAAAGCGCAAAGTCCGCGCGCAGCAGTTCGCGCCATGCGTTATACGGCGCGCCCACGTGATCGAGCGCGACGTGCTGGAAATACTGCAGGTCGAACCACAGGTGATTGACGCCTTCCATGAACGCCCCCTCGGCGCGTTCGAGCAGTTCGTTCCACTGCTTCTGCAACACGAGACGTTTTAGCTGCTGACGCAGTTCCGGCCGCGGCGCGACAAGACGCGTATGCGACGCGGCGTTGGCCGGCGGCACCTCATGCAGCGTATCCCAGCGAATGCAGCGCACGAGCCGCACCGACGGCAGGTACCCCTGCTCCTGATCGCGCAGCCACGCAGCCATCGCTCGCGCCTGCTCAAGCAGATCGCGCGTCGAGGCGATCGTGCCCGCCGGCGTCCCTGCTGTCACGGGAGAAAATGACGCCTGCGGGATGTCGGCGGCGGCGTCAGCGGAGTCCCCTTTGCGCTCGAAGCGGGAAATGAGCGGCTGCAGATTCGGGCGCGCGGCTTCCGGCCAGGCGGCGGTCTGCGAGACGATCACGTCGAGCGCCGCGAGCGCGCGTTCGAGTTCGGACGAAACGAGCCCGCCGCGACTGTCGAACAACTCCATCATGCGCGGCGTGGCCAGCATTTCGAGCGCGCCCTTCTTCGCTTCCGCGCGCGCCGGCAGCACCGCATCCGCAAAACGCTCAAGCAGCGCCGCGGTCAGTTCCAGCCCGTCGGCGAACCCGGACGGACCGTCCTGCCGCAACCGCGCGCCGGCGTAGTAGCCGGCCAGACGCAGATCCTTGCCGGTCTCTTTTATCAACTGCTCGCATGCGAGCAGGATCAGCGGTTCATCGATGCCGGAAAGTTTCCCCGCCTCGTCCTTCAACTGGAAAAACGCGTCTTCATAACCGGGATCGCGCCCGACCCCGGTGTCGCCCGGCAGCGGCTGCACCCAGGCGCTCCAGGTATCAAGCCGCGAGCGCGTGAGCTGTTCTGCATCACGCGAAGGAAACAGAGCCTTGAGCAGCCCGGACAGCATCGGCGGATCTCCCGTTGCGCCCCGCCTTGCAGGGCTTCAGAAACAAAAACGCCGGGGCGAACCGATGCCCCGGCAGTTCACAGCAGCGACGTCGGATCAGCTCTTGGCCTTCGGCATCTGCGACACGAGCGACAGCCCGATGTCCATCCCCTCGACCTGGAAGTGCGGAATGATGAAGAGCTTGATGCGGAAGAAACCGGGGTTGTCCTCGATGTCCTCGACCGTCACCTTCGCCTCGCGCAACGGGTGCGACGCCTGCAATTCGTCGCCCGGATCCTTCATCTCGGTCACCAGACCCTTGATCCAGTTGTTGAGTTCCAGTTCGAGCAGGCGGCGGTCCTTGGTGGTGCCGATGTTTTCGCGCTGGATCAGCTTCAGGTAATGCGCGATGCGCGACAGCAGGAAGATGTACGGCAGGCGCGCGTTGATGCGGCTGTTCGCCGTCGCTTCCTTCGTTTCGTACAGCGAGGGCTTCTGCGTCGAGTTGGCCGAGAAGAAGCACGCGAAGTCGTGATTCTTGTAGAACGACAGCGGAATGAAGCCCAGATTCGCGAACTCGAACTCGCGCGTCTCGGGAATCAGCACTTCGGTCGGGATCTTGGCCTGCGCACCGGTACCGAGGTCATACAGGTGAACCGGCAGGTCCTCGACCTTGCCGCCGGCCTGCGGACCGCGAATCTGCACGCACCAGCCGTTGTTCACGAAGCTGCGGCTCATGTTGGCCGCGAACGCAAACGACGCGTTGACCCACAGGTACTTGTCGTGGTCCGGGCCTTTCACCGCTTCCTCGTAACCGAAGGCGCGCACCGGCACCGTGTCCTTGCCGTACGGCAGACGACCCAGCACGCGCGGCATCGTCAGGCCCACATAACGGGCGTCGTCGGTGTCGCGGAAGCTCTTCCACTTGATGTACTCGGCGCGATCGAAGTAGTTGCCGATATCCTGGATCGCGGCCACTTCCTCCATCGACGTCTTGCCGAAGAACGCCGCGCCCACCGAACCGATGAACGGCATGTGCGCCGCGGCCGCGACCTTCGAGATATTGCGCAGCAGCGCGATATCGATCGGCGAGTTCTCGAATTCGAAATCGCTGATCAGCGCGCTGATCGGCTGGCCGCCCGGCGTGTCGTATTCCTCGACGTACGTGAGGCGATACAGCCCGCTCTGGATCACTTCCGGCGTGTCCTCGAAGTCCCGCTGCAGCGCGTCCTTCGACACGTCGAGCACTTCGATCCGCGCGTTGCGGCGGAAGTCGGTGCGCGAAACCAGCATCTTCAGACCGCGCCAGCGCCCTTCGAGCGCCTGGAATTCCGGCGAGTGCATCACCGCATCGAGCTGGCGGCTGATCTGCCGGTCGATCTGGCCGATATGGAAGTCCAGCAGCGACTTGTCCAGCCGCTCGACCGGCTGGCTCGACTTCGCGACGAGATCGAGAAACGCGCTCATGCCGCGCGCGATCCGCTCGTCGGCGGACGCTTCGGAAAGCGTGTCGTTGTCACGGAAGGCTTCGAGCGGCCGCGCCTCGGTGACGGGTTTCAGGTTGATCTTGCTGCACAGCGATTCGTACACGCTGCCCTGTTCGAGCACGACGGTTTGTGTCGCGCCCTGTTGCGATTCATTCTGTTTCATTGACTGTCCTGTGCTGGTCTCTAACGCCACCTGACTGCGAAATGCGGTGAAAATCCGGGCGGCCTTTGGCGCTTAAGCGTGGCCTTCGGGCTGCGTGGCCGCGGTCGCCACCTGCGCGAGTTCGCTGCGCAGCTTTTCGGAAAGCCCCTTGTCCTTCAGGACTTTTTCGAGTTCGCGACGGAACGTGGCGTTATCGAGCAGGTTCGACTTCAGGTCGCGCAGCAGATTGCGCATCGCGAGCAGCGCACGCAGTTCCGGAACCTGGCGGGCGACCTGCTCCGGCTCGAAGTCCTTCATCGAACGGAACGACAGGTTGACCGGCAGTTCCGAGCCGTCGCCGACCAGCGTGTTTTCCGCCGCGTACTTCAGGTCCGGCGCATGGTCGGCGAGCACGGAGTCGAAGTTGTTCTTGTCGATATTGACTTTCTTGCGTTCGGCCAGCGGCGACTGCTCGCGGCCCGCGCTGAAGTCTCCCGCCACCAGCAACTTGAGCGGCAGTTCCATCTTTTTCTGCGCGCCGCCCGTATGCAGGTCGAGTGTTATCGAGACCCGGCTTTTAGGAATTTCCCGCTGGAAGCTGTCCATCTATTTTCCTTAACAATGAGGGAGGTTCACCATCTCCGCACGAATCAACCGCCACCACGCTGAAGCTCCGGCACGCGCAACGCGAATACCTTTTCTGACAGCGTGCATGCCGTGGTTTCATTCTTGCGACTCTCTTTACCGGGCGCCATTAAACATGTTTACCGGAATTACGTCAAAGCCCGCCAACGAGAATCCGAAATACATCAACCATCAAATACTCCCAGCCTCATCGGGGAAATTTTTTGCACAACCCCTTCAACCACGCCAGCCCCAGCCCATTCGACCCACGACCTTATTGGCCGCATAAAACCACAAAATATCATTCATAATCAATAAACTACAATAATTCAAATTGATTTTCATCAATAAACATCGGCATGCGATATGCGGGATATCTATCTCATTAATTTTATTTTTCAGAATTAACAATCCTGCAACCCTTTATTTACCCGACTCTTTAAAAATTCGCTATGCTTCGCGGAAATAAACCGCATCCACCTTAAGACCGACGATAACAATACACAGACCAAACTTTTCAGACCGGGCACCTGTTCGAACATTAAACGGCGACAAAGCCGCATACGGGAGCATCGAGTTAGCCGGGTCTGCATTTACCTATGTGCGTGCATGATGAGATTGCCCCTGGGCCGCAACCGGCGTACCCCTGTCACCCCCGCATCGGACATCGCGGCCTCGCGAGAAGCGGGGATGCGTGATCTGCTGCGCGATACCGCGCTGCTGGTGACGTCGCTCGCGAGCGGCGGCGCCGTGCCGGACGCCACTTCGTTTCGCCAGCGCTGCCGGCAGATCACGGGGCTGTTGGCCGAAGCCCTGGAGCGCCTCGGTTATCCCGAAGACGTGCGGCGCGAGGCGCTGGTCGCCCAATGCGGCGTGCTCGACGAGATGGCGTTGCGCTATCTGCCCGCCGCAGCCCGAATCGACTGGGAGCAACGGCCGATGCAGGTCGAACGCTTTTCGATCCATGACGCCGGCCGGCGCGTCATCGACTGCATCGAGACGCATCTGCAAAAAGCCTCGCCCGACGTCGATCTGCTCGAATGCTACGCGGCGATTCTCGGCATGGGATTCGTGGGCCGCTACGCCCGCGACGGGCAGGCAAAGCGCGCCGCGTTGATCGCGACGCTCAATGCCCGGTTGCAGGAGCTTCGCGCGCCGACGGACGAACCTTTCCTGACCGATCCGGCGGGGACGCAGCTTGCCACCGGCTTTTACCGGTCGGCGCCGTGGATCATCGGCGCGCTCGCGTGCATCGCGGCCATGGCCGTATGGATTGCCGCGAACCGAACCCTCGATACGCAGTTCGCGCACATGACGCCTGCCAAGGTCGGACAGCCATGAAGTCCGATCTGCCCGAACTCGCCGCGCGTTCCACCCCGTCACAGGCAACCGGCCATGCGGGCCTCGGTTATCCGCTGCGCCTGATGATCGCGTTGGCGATCGCGCTGGCGATCGCCGTGATCTGGCTGGTGGCCAAACCCGGCTCCGGTATCGCGTCGGCGATCACGGCTGCCGTCGTCATCGTGGGCCTCGCGCCGATACTCTGGCGCACCCGGCTGCTGGCCAGCGCGCGCAGCGACAACGATCACGTGCTGGCCGCACTGGGCGCGGCAACCGCCGACATTCCGCTGCGCCTGCGCACCCGTATGCCGCTCGTGCTGGTCACGGGCGACGACCTGCCCGCGCTGTTCGACCGGCACGACGGCAAGCGGTTTGCGCACGTCGGCGACGGCGCTGTCTGGCTGCGCGTCGACCGGCCTCAGGATCTGCCCGGCATGGCGGTCGCCGTCAGACAGTGGCGTGATGGGCGCGCGCCAGACGGTGTCGTGCTGTCCGTCGCGCCCGCCCGTTATCCGGACGCGGATCTGCTCACGCAGTCACTGCGCGTGGTGCGGCAGGCGGCGGCGGACGCCGCGCGCAGGCTCGGCTCGCGCCCGCTGCCTGGCTACGTCGCGGTCTATCAACGGCTCTCGGCTGCAAGTGTTCCCGGCGTTTCAACCGAACTGCGGCTGGAAACAGCATCGGCCGATCTGCTCACCCCGCAGTGGTACGGCGTCTCGTCCGCTGCGGGCAGCGTGGACCCGCAGCGTTTCGAAACCGTGATACGCGCAGCCGAAAACGACGCGTGGAACGACACGCAAACCGGTGTGCCGGCCACCCGGGCGGCGGCGCTCGCGTCGGTCATCGGCTGGACGCAGCGGACGGTCATTCACGCGCTCACCGATTCGCGGCAACCCGCGACGCCGTGGCTGCTCCACGGCGTGGGCTGGATCGACTGCGGACCGGCCTGCGGGCCGGGCCATCCGTGGGAGCGCGACGTGCAGATGCGAACCGAGGTAGCTCGCGCGCACGGCGCCGCGTCGCCGCTGCCGTGGCCCCTTCCGCAGCCGCTGATCCGCACGATGCCCCGGCGGTTCTGGATGTCGCCGCGCGTCGTCGCCGTCGCTCACGCGCTCGCGTTGCTCGCGTGCGCCGCCGCCGTCGCGTTCTTCTTTTCGATGCGGCACAACCAGGCGCTGCTTGCGCGCATCGATGCGGATCTCGGCCGTTATTCGATGATCCCGGCCGACCACGATGCCGCGAAACGCGATGCGCTGAAAGCGCTGGTGGCCGACCGGAACGAGCTACAGCGCTACGCCCGCTCGGGCGTTCCGTTGCCGCTGTCGTTCGGCATGTATCGCGGCGACCGGATGATCCCGCCGCTGAACAGCGCGATCGCGTCGTACCAGCCGCCGCCTCCGCCGCCGGAGATCGTGACGCTCGACAGCATGTCGCTCTTCGACAGCGGCAAGGCGCAGCTCAAGGACGGCTCGACCCGGGTGATGGTCAACGCGCTCGAAATGATCCGGGTGAATCCGGGCAAACGCGTGCTCGTCGCCGGTCATACGGACAACGTGGGCAATCCGGACCGCAATCTGAAGCTGTCGGCGGCGCGCGCCGAAGCCGTGCGCGACTGGCTAGTCGACGCGTCGGGCATGTCGTCCACGCAGTTCGCGATCCAGGGTTACGGCGATACGCGCCCGATTGCGGACAACGACAGCGAAGCCGGCCGGGCGAAAAACAGGCGCGTGGAAATCACGCTGGTGCCGGATGCGCAGCAGGCTCTCCCGCCGGGCGCCGCGCCGGCGGAAAAAGACCCCACGCGCTGATCGCTTTTTTTGGTCCCGAAGTCATCGCTTCGGGAATGGGTAGCCCGGTAGCTGATGCCGGGCGATTGTCGCAGTAGAAATGGAGTGAAGAAATGGCAATTCCGGCATACCTGTGGCTCAAGGACGATGGCGGCGCAGACATCAAGGGTTCCGTGACCGTCCAGGGGCGTGAAGGCAGCGTCGAGATCACCGCGTTCAAGCACGACCTGCATATTCCGACCGATGGCAACACCGGCAAGCTGACCGGCACGCGCGTTCACGCGCCGATCACGCTGACCAAGGAAACCGACGCGGCGACGCCGTATCTCTACAAGGCCGTCACGAGCGGGCAGACGTTGAAGTCGGCCGAGATCAAGTGGTACAGGATCGACGACGCCGGCAAGGAAAAGGAGTACTTCAACACGAAACTCGAAGACGTGAAGGTCGTCTCGGTCAAGCCGGTGATGCACGACATCAAGAACCCGGACTACGAGAAGCACAACCACCTCGAAGAAGTCGAGCTGCGCTACGAGAAGATCACGTGGTCGTACAAGGACGGCAACATCATCCACGCCGACACCTGGAACGAGCGTTCCTGATCGGCGCCACGATGTCCGGACGCCGCCGCACAAGGCGGCGTCCCCTGCCGGTTCGCCCCGCGCGAGCCGGTCTTTTCTCCTCCACGGGGGGCGCGTTCAACAGGCGCGCCCCGCTTCATTCCTGCGTGCCAGCAGCCAGAACATGATCCTGCACAACGACCGAAACCCCGCTTCCCGGGACGCCAGCCAGCTTCTGCAAAGGCTCAATCCTCATTGCGCGAAAACGCTTGAGGCCGCGGCAAGCCTGTGCCAGACGCGGTTCGCGGACGAGATTTCGGTCGAACACTGGCTGCTCAAGCTGATCGAGGCCGGAGATGGCGATATCCCGGCCATCATGAACCACTACGAGCTGAACGTCGATGCCGTATGGGATGCGCTGCTCAACGCGATCGAACACACGCCGCGCAACCTGCGCGGCCGCCCCAGCATTTCGCTGCAACTCGCGTCGGTGCTGCAGGATGCCTGGTCTCATGCGCTGTCCCGCGATGTCAGCGGCGAAGCGACCATCCGTTCCGGCCACGTCATGCAGGCGATCATCGAGGCGCCCTACGTGCTGCGCACGACCAACGCGTGGCAGTTGCTGTCGGTAAGCAGCGCGCAGATCGATCGCCTGCTGCCGCGCCTTGGCGCGCGAACCTGCGAGAGCCAGCCGGAGGAGCCGGACGAGGCAGCCGCTCCCGCGCATCTTGCGACGGCGACTGAAAACGCTGCCGTCATTCCCGCATCGGAACAGAAAGGCGGGCAAACGGCGAAGCGCAACGTGGAAGGCGACGCGCTCGGCCGCTTCGCGCTCGACCTGACCGAAAAAGCACGTCGCGGCGACATCGATCCCGTGTTCGGACGCGACCGCGAGATCCAGCAGATGGTCGACGTGCTCGCGCGCCGCCGCAAGAACAACCCTATTCTCGTGGGCGAGCCGGGTGTCGGTAAAACCGCGCTCGTCGAGGGCCTGGCGCTTCGCGTGGCCGAGGGCACGGTGCCGAACGCGATCCGCGACGTGCGCATCCTCACGCTCGATCTGGGCCTGTTGCAGGCAGGCGCGGGCGTCAAGGGCGAGTTCGAGCAGCGGCTGAAGAATGTGATCGACGAAGTGCAGGCCTCGCCCACGCCGATCCTGCTGTTCATCGACGAAGCCCACACGTTGATCGGCGCGGGCAACACCGCGGGCGGCTCGGATGCGGCCAACCTGCTCAAGCCCGCGCTCGCGCGCGGCGAACTGCGCACGATCGCCGCGACCACCTGGTCCGAATACAAGGAATACTTCGAGCGCGACGCCGCGCTCGAACGGCGCTTCCAGATGATCAAGGTCGACGAGCCTGATGATGCGGCCGCCTGCCTGATGCTGCGGGGCCTGAAGGAACGCTACGCGAAGTATCACGACGTGCACATCCGCGACGAGGCGCTGGTCGCCGCCGTGAAGCTGTCGCGCCGCTATATCCCGGCCCGGCAGTTGCCGGACAAGGCGGTCGACCTGATCGACACGGCCGCTGCGCGCGTGCGCATGGGGCTGGAATCGCCGCCGGCCGAATTGCAGCGCGCCCGCGCCACGGTCGCCGCGCTTGAGCTGGAACGCACCACGCTCGAAGACGACGAACGCGCCGGGATCGAAGGCGTGCAGGAACGTCGTGCGGAACTGGACGCGGCACTCGTCGACGCCAGGGCCGAACAGGAGAGCCTGAAGGATCGTTACGGCGAAGAACTTGGCCTCGTGCAGAGGCTGCTCGAACAGCGCGATGCCGCGGCGGCCGGCGGCCATGCCGCCCTGGCGCAGACGCAGAACGCGCTCGCGCGCGCACAGGGAAAATCGCCGCTGATCTTCGCGGACGTGGACGCCCAGGCGATTGCGCGGGTCGTCGCCGAATGGACCGGCGTGCCGGTCGGCAACCTCATGGAAGACGAACTCCAGGGACTCCTCGCGCTCGAAACCCAGCTTGCGACACGCGTCGTCGCGCAGGACGACGCGCTCGCCGCGCTCGCACAAAGCCTGCGCACCGCGAAGGCCGGCCTGAAAAACGAGCACTCGCCGCTCGGCGTGTTCCTGCTCTCGGGGCCGTCGGGTGTCGGCAAGACGGAGACCGCGCTGGCGCTCGCCGACCTGCTCTTCGGCGGCGAGGCCGCGCTCACGACGATCAACATGTCGGAGTATCAGGAATCGCATACCGTCTCGCAACTCAAGGGGTCGCCGCCGGGTTATGTGGGTTACGGGCGCGGCGGCATCCTGACCGAAGCCGTGCGCCAGCGACCCTACAGCGTGGTGCTGCTCGACGAGGTCGAAAAGGCGCATCGCGACGTGCTGGACATCTTCTACCAGGTGTTCGACCGCGGCACGATGCGCGACGGCGAGGGCCGCGAGATCGACTTCAGCAACTGCGTGATCCTGATGACGTCGAACCTCGGCAGCGCGGACATTCATGAACAGGTGGCAGCCGAACCCGCGATTGCTCAAGCCGCGCTCCTCGATGCGATCCATCCGCAGCTCGTCGCGCATTTCCAGCCCGCGCTGCTCGCGCGATTCCAGACACTGGTCTATCGCCCGCTCGACGTCGAGGCGCTGAAGGCCATCGTGCGCATGAAACTGGACAAGATTGGCGAACGCCTGCGCCGGCAGCACGACGTCGAACTGGTTTGCGAAGATTCGCTCATCGGCGCGATGGCCGAATTGAGCTTCGCGCGCGAGTCCGGCGCGCGCAACGTGGACGCGTTCCTGAACCAGCGCGTGCTGCCTGAAGTCTCGCGCGAACTGTTGACGCGTTTGGTCAGCGGTATCGCGCCGGCGAAGATCGCACTCTCCAGTTCGGCCGAAGGCAGCCTGACGATCGATTTCGTCGATCGCGGTGTCCAGGCCGCGCAGGTGTCGGAGATGCGGACGGCTTGAGGAGAGCAGCGCCGGGTTCACCGGCCTGCTGCTTGTCGTGCCGCACACAGGCCGGTCAGCGATGTTCCATTCTGCGGCAACGGGGGTGCTCGTCCCCCCCGCTCAATGTCAAAACCAACGCCCTCGTCTATCGGATATCAACGGGATGCTTGCGAGCGCCTCGGCGCCCCGTCCTGATCGCCCCCCAACCTGCAAAGCGAGTAAGCCACCGGACCGGACGACGTAGGCCGAAGCCTCGTTCATTGCTAGTGGTCGCCAGGTCGGCTTGACAGTTAGTTGCGATTCTAAAAGGCCGTCCACAGCCTCACCCCTGCATCTCCGTCCCCGCCACCGCCTTCGCCAGATAATCGACAAACGAAGCGATCCGCGACGAAATCGCCGTATTCCGGTAATACACCGCGTTGATCGGCTGCCGCACGTCCTGCGTCTGCTGCGCGAACAGCGGCACGAGCCGCCCGGTGTCGCGGTCCTCGCGCGTCATGAAATCCGACAGGCACACGATCCCCACGCCTTCCAGCGCAAGATGCCGCAGCGTCTCGCCGCTCGACGCCCAGATCGTCGGGACGACCCGGTAAGGCTCGTTGTCCGGCCCGAGCAGCGGCCACACGTTCAGCGACTCTGGCTGGTTGAAGCCGAGCCGCACGTGCCGTCCGAGTTCCTCGACGCGGCGCGGCTGCCCGTACCGGTCCAGGTACGCGGGGCTCGCGAGCACCCGCAGCCGGCTCACGCCGATCGGCCGGCTGTGCAGCGTCGAATCCTTCAGCGGCCCGATGCGGATCGCGACGTCGGTGCGCCGCTCCAGCAGGTCGATGATCCCTTCGTTGCTGTTCAGCTCCAGTTCCACCTGCGGATACCGCTCGCGATACCCGGCCACGAGCGGCGCGATCACGTGCAGCACGAACGGCGTCGCCGCATCGACGCGCAGCCGGCCGGACGGCCGCTCGCGGCGCGCGACCATCTGCTCCTCCGCGCCCTCGACGGCCTCGATGATCTCCCGCGCGCTGCCGAGGAACGCGCGCCCCTCCTCGGTCAGTTCCAGCCGGCGCGTGGTCCGGCGCAGCAGCGTCGTCTGCAGCTTCTCTTCGAGCCGCCCGAGCGTGCGGCTCGTGCCGGACACGGTCTGCCCAAGCTGCTGCGCGGCGGCGGTGATCGAACCGGCGTCGACGACCGTCGCGAAAGTCTGCAATTCGTCCAGCGTCACCTTCATTCTTGACTCCGAGTCAAAAGTATTTCCTTTATAGATCAGTTTTTCGGAAAAATTAAAGCGGGCAAACTTCGTCCGGTCAAGATCCGGACCGATTCAACCAGGAGATTCCCGCATGTCCTCATCCACCCGCCCCGCCGCGCCGCCGGCCGCCGCACCCGCCGGCGGCTCGACGCTGCCGCTGCTCGCGCTGGCCGTCGGCGCGTTCGGCATCGGCACCACCGAGTTCGCGCCGATGGGCCTGCTGCCGGTCATCGCGAACGGCGTCCACGTATCGATCCCCAGCGCGGGGATGCTCGTCAGCGCGTACGCGATCGGCGTGATGGTCGGCGCGCCGCTGATGACGCTCGCGCTCGCGCGCACGTCGCGCCGCACGGCGCTGGTGCTGCTGATGAGCATCTTCACGATCGGCAACCTGCTGTCCGCGCTCGCGCCGGACTACACGACGCTGCTGCTCGCACGGCTCGTCACGAGCCTGAACCACGGCGCGTTTTTCGGTCTCGGCTCGGTCGTCGCGGCGAGCGTCGTGCCGCGCCACCGCCAGGCAAGCGCGGTCGCGACGATGTTCATGGGCCTCACGATCGCGAACGTCGGCGGCGTGCCGGCGATGACGTGGCTCGGCCAGACGATCGGCTGGCGCATGTCGTTCGTGGCGACCGCCGCGCTCGGCGTCGTCGCAATGATCGGGCTGTGGTCGGCGCTGCCGAAGGGCGAATCGGGCCGCATGCCGGACGTGCGCGGCGAACTCGCGGTGCTCGGCCGCCCGGTCGTGCTGACCGCGCTCGCGACCACCGTGCTCGGCGCGGGCGCGATGTTCACGCTGTACACGTACGTGTCGCCGACGCTCGCGCAGCTCACCGGCGCGTCGCCCGGCTTCGTCACCGCGATGCTGGTGCTGATCGGCGTCGGCTTCTCGATCGGCAACGTCGCGGGCGGGCGGCTCGCGGACCGCTCGCTCGACGGCAGCCTGATCGGCTTCCTCACGCTGCTGATCGTCGTGATGCTCGCGTTCCCGCTGCTCGCGACGAGCCACGTCGGCGCGGCGATCGGCCTGCTCGTATGGGGCGTCGCGACGTTCGCGGTCGTGCCGCCGCTGCAGATGCGCGTGATGCGCGCCGCGCACGAAGCGCCGGGCCTCGCGTCGTCGGTCAACGTCGGCGCGTTCAACCTCGGCAACGCGCTCGGCGCGGCGGCCGGCGGCGCGGCGATCTCGGCCGGGCTCGGCTACAAGGCGGTGCCGATCGCCGGCGCGCTGATCGCGGCCGCGGGCCTCGCGCTGGTGCTGGTCCAGGCCGCTCGGCAGCGCCGCAGCAGCGCCGCACTGTGCTGAAACGGCGCGCCGCTCCTCATTTGCCGCTCATTTCATCGACTCATTCAATACGAGGCAATCACACCATGAACCGCGTTCCTCCATTCGGCGTCGGCACGTTCCGGTTGCAAGGCCAGGTAGTCGTCGACTCCGTGCGCAACGCCATCGAACTCGGCTATCGCGCGATCGACACCGCGCAGATCTACCGCAACGAAGCGGAAGTGGGCGAAGCGATCGCCGCATCGGGCATCGCACGCGACGAGCTGTTCGTCACGACGAAAATCTGGGTCGACAACTACGCGAAGTCGAAGCTGGTGCCGAGCCTGAAGGAAAGTCTCGCGAAGCTGCGCACCGACTACGTGGACCTGACGCTGATCCACTGGCCCGCGCCGGACAACGGCGTGCCGCTCGAAGAATTCGTCGCGGCGCTCGCGGACGCGAAGGCGCAAGGTCTCACGCACGAAATCGGCGTGTCGAACTTCAACATCGAGCAGACGCAACGCGCGATCGCGGTGGCCGGCCAGGGCGAGATCGCGACGAACCAGATCGAGCTGAGCCCGTACCTGCAGAACCGCAAGCTCGCGCGTTTCCTGCAGGACGAGGACATCGCGGTCACGTCGTACATGACGCTCGCGTACGGCAAGGTGCTCGCGGACCCGGTGATCGGCGAGATCGCGCGCCGGCACGACTCGACGCCCGCGCAGGTCGCGCTCGCGTGGGCGATGCAGCTCGGCTACTCGGTGATCCCGTCGTCGACGAAGCGCGAAAACCTCGCGAGCAACCTGCTGGCGCAACAGCTTCGGCTGACCGACGACGACATGGCGCAGATCGCGACGCTCGAACGCAACGGCCGCGAAGTGAGCCCCGCCGGACTCGCGCCGGTCTGGGACTGACGCCGCCCGCGCCGCGATGCTACGCTGACGGCAACCCGGCAGGACCGGCGACGGCGCGTCATGACGCCACCGCCGACGCCGCCGCCGGCCGCCGCTCCACCGCTCAGCGAGGACTCCGATGAACCTGGCCACCGCCCATGCCGTGCTGCGCGCCGACGCGCCGAACTACGTCGTCGATCTGAACGCCGGCAGCCATGCGCTGCAAGGCGACGAAGGCCCGCACGAGGGCGGCGCGAATCGCGGACCGACGCCGTTCGAATTCGTGCTCGCCGGGCTCGCGCAATGCACGGCCGCGACGCTGCGGATGTACATGCAGCGCAAGGCGTGGCCGGCCGGCACGGTATCGGTCGATGTCGAACTGCACGTCGAGCCGGACCGCACGCAGACGATCCGGCGCACGGTATCCGTCGATGCGGCGCTCGACGACAGCCAGTGGACGCGGCTCGCGGAAATCTGCGAAAAGACGCCGGTCACGCTGTTCGTGAAGCGCGGCACGCGGATCGACACGACGATGCGGCGCTAACGCAGCCGCGTGCGTCGCCGGCAACACGACACGCCGTTGTCCACACACGCGTCTCCGCCGTCCGGCGCGACGCCCTCCCTTTTCCCCGTTCGCGGTCCCCGTTGTTGTGCGCTGCACCAGCGCGTGCCGACCGTCCCGGTGCACGGGCGCGTCCGGGCATGCCGCCGTTCCCGCCAAACCCTTGTATTTAAAAGCCTGCTTCAGGCTGGCACGTTTCGCGCATAGGCCCCACCGGTCCTACCGGTAGGAGTGCGCGTCGATGAACACCCCGAATCTCGTCGCCCAGACGTTGCAGCAGCGAATCCTGTCCGGCGCGTATGCGCCCGGCGGCGCGCTGCCGGGTCAGCGCGAACTCGCGATCCAGCTCGGCGTGAGCCGAGGCGCGCTGCGCGAGGCGGTATCGGTGCTGACCGCGCTCGGGCTGCTGCGCTCGGTGCCGGGCAAAGGCATGTTCGTCGCGCCGCACGAAGGACACGCGCGCACGCATCCGCTCGCGAGCCGCGGCGCGGGACAGACGATGCAGTTGCGCTACATCGTCGAGCCGTCGTCGGCCGCGCTCGCCGCGCGCACCGCCGGCACCGGCATCGCGGCCGGCCTGCGCGACCTGCAACGGCACTTCCAGCGCGCATTGCTCGACAACGACCTCGTCGCCGCCGCGAGCAGCGATCTGGCGTTTCATCAGGCGATCGCGGCCGGCTCCGGCAACGACATCATCGTCGCGATCTCGCGCTCGTTCGAGGATCGCATCGGCCACAGCCAGCGTTATCCGCTCGCGAACACGCCGCGCCTGATCGAGGCGTTCGACGAGCACGAGGACATCGTCGCCGCGATCGTCGACGGCGACCCGGCCGCCGCGTGCGCGGCGATGCAGCGCCATCTGCGCCGCGCCGCCGAACGCGCGGGCGTCGCGTTCACGATCCCCTGATCCGCGGCGAACGCGCCCCCGTCGCCCTGATCGGCCCTGATCGGCCCTGATTGCCCCTGATTGCCCCTGATTGCCCCCGTTACGACCACCCACTCGCAGAGGATCCCTACCGGTATGAACTTCACGACCAAAAGCCTGCTCACGCTAAGCGGCGCGCTGATGTTCGGCGCGCTCGCCACTCCGGCTGCATACGCCCAGGAAAAGGTGCTGCGCATCGCGATGACCGCAGGCGACATCCCGCGCACGCTCGGCCAGCCCGACCAGGGTTACGAAGGCAACCGCTTCACCGGCATCACGATGTACGACGGACTCACGCAGTGGGACCTGAGCCACGCGGACAAACCGAGCGAACTGATTCCGGACCTCGCCGTGTCGTGGCAGGTCGATCCGAAGGACCACACGAAATGGGTGTTCAAGCTGCGCCCGAACGTGAAGTTCCATGACGGCTCGCCGTTCAACGCGGACGCGGTCGTCTGGAACGTGAACAAGGTGCTCGACAAGAACGCGCCGAACTACGACCCGAGCCAGGTCGGCGTGACGGCGTCGCGGATGCCGACGCTGCGCTCCGCGCGCAAGATCGACGACCTGACGGTCGAACTGACGACGTCCGAGCCCGATTCGTTCCTGCCGATCAACCTGGCGAACCTGTACATGGCATCGCCGGCGCAATGGCAGAAGAAGCTTGCGGCGGTGCCCGCGTCCGTCACCGATCCGGCCGAGCGCGACAAGCAGGCGTGGATCGCGTTCGCGGCCGACGCGTCCGGCACGGGGCCGTTCAGGATGGCGCGCTTCGTGCCGCGCGAGCGGCTGGAGATGGTGAAGAACACCGACTACTGGGACCCGGCGCGCCGCCCGAAGATCGACCGGGTGGTGCTGCTGCCGCTGCCGGAGGCGAACTCGCGCACGGCCGCGCTGCTGTCGGGCCAGGTGGACTGGATCGAGGCGCCCGCGCCCGACGCGATGCAGACGATAGAGGCGCGCGGCTTCAAGATCTATTCGAACCCGCAGCCGCACGTGTGGCCGTGGCAGGTGTCGTTCCTGCCGGGCTCGCCGTGGCTCGACAAGCGCGTGCGCTACGCGGCGAACCTGTGCGTGAACCGCTCCGCGCTGAAGCAGCTGCTCGGCGGCATGATGAGCGAGGCGACCGGCACGTTCGAGCCGGGCGACCC
Organism: Paraburkholderia caballeronis; assembly: GCF_900104845.1. Taxonomy (NCBI): domain Bacteria; kingdom Pseudomonadati; phylum Pseudomonadota; class Betaproteobacteria; order Burkholderiales; family Burkholderiaceae; genus Paraburkholderia; species Paraburkholderia caballeronis. Next base: position 1,066,145 of record NZ_FNSR01000003.1, read on the forward strand.
GTGGCGCGGCAACCCGACGTTCCAGATCAAGTACGACCCGGACGCCGCGCGCAAGCTGATGACGGAAGCCGGCTACTCGGCCGCGAAGCCGCTGAAGGTCAAGGTGCAGATTTCCGCATCGGGCTCGGGCCAGATGCAGCCGCTGCCGATGAACGAGTTCATCCAGCAGAACCTGAAGGCGTGCTACATCGACGTGACGTTCGACGTGGTCGAATGGAACACGCTGTACACGAACTGGCGGCTCGGCGCGAAGGACCCGTCCGCGCACGGCGCGAACGCGACGAACGTGAGCTTCGCGTCGATGGACCCGTTCTTCGCGATGGTCCGCTTCGTCAGCACGGAGGCGTTCCCGCCGGTGTCGAACAACTGGGGCTATTACAGCAACCCGAAGATCGACGCGATGATCAAGGAGGCCCGCACGACGTTCGACCCGAAGCAGCGCGACGTGCTGCTCGCGCAACTGCACGCGGCGATCGTCGACGACGCGCCGTTCGTGTGGATCGCGCACGACACCGGCCCGCGCGCGATCGCGTCGAAGGTGCACGGCGTCGTGCAGCCGAAGAGCTGGTTCATCGACATCGCGACCATGTCGATGTGACCTTCGTTGCAGCAGCGCCGCCCGTGCAGCGCGCGGGCGGCGCGCCCCGGACGACATCATGACCTTCTATCTCCTGCGCCGCGTCGTCTATGCCCTGCCGATCATGCTGGGCGTCGCGTTCCTGTGCTTCATGCTGGTCCACATCGCGCCCGGCGATCCGCTCGTCTCGATCCTGCCGCCCGACGCGTCGGCGGAACTGCAACGGCAGTTGATGGAGCTGTACGGCTTCAACCGGCCGCTGCCGGTGCAGTTCGCAAGCTGGGTGTGGCGCGCGCTGCACGGCGACCTCGGCACGTCGATCGCGACCGGCCGTCCGGTCGCGGGCGAAGTGTTCAAGGCCGTGGGCAACACCGTGCTGATCGCCGCGCTCGCGACGCTGATCGGCTTCGCGATCGGCTCGCTGCTCGGCTTCGTCGCCGGCTACCGCCGCGATACGTGGATCGACCGCATCGCGTCGCTCGTGTCGGTGACCGGCGTGAGCGTGCCGCACTACTGGCTCGGCATGGTGCTGGTGATCGTGTTTTCCGCGCAGCTCGCGTGGCTGCCGGCGACCGGCGCGGGACCGGACGGCTCCAGCGACTGGCATTGGGACTGGGCGCACGTGCAGTACCTGATCCTGCCGGCGGTCACGATGTCGTTCATTCCGATGGGGATCATCGCGCGCACGGTCCGCGCGCTCGTCGCGGAAACGCTGTCGCAGGAATTCATGACCGGGCTGCGCGCGCGCGGCCTCGGCGAAACGTCGCTGCTGCGGCACGTCGTGAAGAACTGCGCGCCGACCGCGCTCGCGGTGATGGGCCTGCAGCTCGGTTATCTGCTCGGCGGCTCGATCCTGATCGAGACGGTGTTCTCGTGGCCCGGCACCGGCTTCCTGCTGAACGCGGCGATCTTCCAGCGCGACCTGCCGCTGTTGCAGGGGACCATCCTGATCCTCGCCTTGTTCTTCGTCGTGCTGAACCTGCTGGTCGACATCCTGCAAACCGTGTTCGATCCGCGCATCGAACGAAGCTGATTCCACCCGGGAGCCGATCCATGACCTCGACCGCCACCGTCTCCACGAACCCCGGCGCAGCGCCGGTCCGCTCGCGCGGCCACCTCGCGAACGTGCTGCGGCGCGTGCTGCGCAACCCGCAGGCGATGCTCGGCGCCGCCGTGATCCTGCTGCTCGTGTTCGTCGCGCTCGCCGCGCCGCTGCTGACGCCGGCCGATCCGTTCGCCGCGTCGATGTTCGACCGGCTCAAGCCGGTCGGCACGCCGGGCCATCTGCTCGGCACCGACGAACTCGGCCGCGACATGCTGTCGAGGCTGATCCTCGGCGCGCGGCTGTCGCTGTTCATGGGCGTGACGCCGGTGCTGCTCGCGTTCGCGATCGGCGGCGCGATCGGCATCGCGGCCGGTTATGCGGGCGGCGTCGTGAACGCGGCGGTGATGCGCACGATCGACGTGTTCTACGCGTTCCCGTCGGTGCTGCTCGCGATCGCGCTGTCCGGCGCGCTCGGCACCGGCATCGGCAACGCGCTGGTGTCGCTGACCGTGGTGTTCGTGCCGCAGATCGCGCGGATCGCGGAAAGCGTGACGACCCAGGTGCGGCGCAGCGACTACGTGGACGCCGCGCGCGCGTCCGGCGCGGGGGCGTTCACGATCGTCCGCGCGCACGTGCTCGGCAACGTGATCGGCCCGATCTTCGTGTTCTCGACGAGCCTCATCTCGGTGTCGATGATCCTCGCGTCCGGGCTGTCGTTCCTCGGCCTCGGCGTCACGCCGCCGAACCCCGAGTGGGGCTTGATGCTGAACACGCTGCGCACCGCGATCTACATCCAGCCGATGCTCGCCGCGCTGCCCGGCCTCTTCATCTTCGCGACGTCGATCGCGTTCAACGTGCTGTCCGACGGCCTGCGCGCCGCGATGGAGATCCGCTGATGACCCGCCTGTTCCAGACGATTCCCGATGTCGGCGGCCCCGCGCAGCCGCTGTTGAGCGTGCGCCGGCTCGTCAAGCACTTCCCGCTCGGCCAGCGCGGGCTGCCGTTCGTCGGCCGCGCGCGGCACGCGGTGCACGCGGTCGACGGCGTGTCGTTCGACATCCAGAAGGGCGAGACGCTCGGCGTGGTCGGCGAGTCCGGCTGCGGCAAGTCGACGACCGCGCGCCTGCTGATGCAACTGCTCGCGCAGGACAGCGGCGAGCTGGTATTCGACGGCCAGACGGTCGGCTCGCGCGAGCTGCCGCTGCGCGAATTCCGCCGCCAGGTGCAGATGGTGTTCCAGGACAGCTTCTCGTCGCTGAACCCGCGGATGACGATCGAGGATTCGATCGCGTTCGGCGCGACCGTGCACGGCGTGCCGGCGAAACAGGCGATCGCGCGCGGCCGCGACCTGCTCGCGCGCGTCGGCCTCGATCCCGTGCGTTTCGCGGGCCGTTATCCGCACGAACTGTCGGGCGGCCAGCGGCAGCGCGTGAACATCGCGCGCGCGCTCGCGCTGGAGCCGCGCCTCGTGATCCTCGACGAAGCGGTATCCGCGCTCGACAAGTCCGTCGAGGCGCAGGTGCTGAACCTGCTCGCGGACCTGAAGGCCGATTTCGGCCTCACCTACGTGTTCATCTCGCACGACCTGAACGTCGTGCGCTACATGTCGGATCGCGTCGTCGTGATGTATCTCGGCGAAGTCGTCGAGGTCGGCAGCGCGGAGTCGGTGTTCGACGCGCCGCGCCATCCGTACACGCGCGCGCTGCTGCAATCGATGCCGAGCGTCGATCCGCTGCATCGCACGACGGTCGCGCCGCTGTCCGGCGATCCGCCGAATCCGGTCGATCCGCCCACCGGCTGCCGCTTCCACACGCGTTGCCCGCAGGCGCGCGAGGTCTGCGGCAAGCGCGCGCCGCTCAGCACGAAGGTAAACGGCGGAACGGTCCGCTGCCTCGCGTGGGAACACGCGAGCGGTTATGCGCCCGAGGCGGAGGAGACCACGGCATGAGCGGCAACGAAACACGTGCGGTCAGCCTGCGCAACCTGACCGTCCGCTTCGAGCGCAACGGGCGCACCGTGCATGCGGTGAACGGCGTCGATCTCGACGTCGCGCGCGGCGAAGTGGTCGCGCTGCTCGGCGAATCCGGCTCCGGCAAAAGCGTGACGCTGCGCTCGATCATGCGGCTGCATCCACCGAAGACGACGCGCATCGACGGCGCGATCGACATCGACGGCCGCGACGTGCTCGCGATGAACGACGCGGCGCTTGCCGCGCTGCGCGGCAAGGTCGTGTCGATGGTGTTCCAGGAACCGCTGCTCGCGCTCGATCCGGTCTATACGCTCGGCGCGCAGATCGTCGAGATGATCCGCCGCCATCTGCGCGTGCCGAAGGCCGAAGCGCGCCGGCGCGCGCTCGCGCTGTTCGAGACGGTGCGCATTCCGAGCCCCGAGCGGCGGCTCGACGCGTATCCGCACGAGATGTCCGGCGGCATGCGCCAGCGCGCGATGATCGCGCTCGCGCTGTCGTGCGACCCGCAGGTGCTGCTCGCGGACGAGCCGACCACCGCGCTCGACGCGACCGTGCAGATCCAGATCCTGCTGTTGCTGCGCGAACTGCAACAGGAACTGAAGCTGTCGATCGTGTTCGTCACGCACGACATCGGCGCGGCGACCGAAGTCGCGGACCGCATCGCGGTGATGTACGCGGGCCGCATCGTCGAACAGGGGCCGGCCGCGGCACTGCTGACGCGGCCGCGCCATCCGTACACGATCGCGCTGCTCGCCGGCCGCGCGCACGGCGCGATGCGCAAGGGCGAACGGCTCGCGACGATCCCCGGCGCGCCGCCGGACCTCGCCGCGCTGCCGCCCGGCTGCGCGTTCGCGCCGCGCTGCCCGCACGCGGCCGAACGCTGCCTCGACACCCAGCCCGACGCGCGCGTCGTCGGCGCGGACCACACCGCACGCTGCCTGCGCGTCGACGAAATCGGCGCGCCCGTCCCCATCGAACCCGCCTCCACTCACTGACCGCCCATGAATGCTCCGCTCCCCGCGCCGCTGCCCCGCTCCGCTTGTCGCGCGTTCGTCCCGTATCCGGACGCGGCCGTGCCGAACGCCCCGCAAGGCCCGCTCGCCGGGCTTACGTTCGGCGTGAAGGACATCTTCGACGTGGCCGGTTATCCGACCGGCTGCGGCAACCCGCACATGCTCGCGCTGTCCGGCATCAAGACAGCGCACGCGCCGGTCGTCGCCGCGCTGCTCGCCGCGGGCGCGGTCTTCGCCGGCAAGACGTACACCGAGGAACTCGCGTTTTCGATGACCGGCAAGAACGCGCATTTCGGCACGCCGGTCAACGGCGCGGCGCCGGACCGCGTGTGCGGCGGATCGAGTTCGGGCTCGGCGTCGGCGGTATCGAACGGGCTGTGCGACTTCGCGCTCGGCACCGATACCGGCGGCTCGGTGCGCGCGCCCGCGAGCCACTGCGGGCTGCTCGGGCTGCGGCCGACTCACGCGCGGATCAGCCTCGACGGCTGCATGCCGCTGTCGCCCGGCTTCGACACGTGCGGCTGGTTCGCGCGCGACATCGACACGTTCGCGCGCGTCGGCGACGTGCTGCTCGGCCCCGACACGACGACGCTCGCCGCGAAACCCGACGTGATCCTGCCCGCCGAAGTGTTCGCGGAACTGGAGCCGCCGGTCGCCGCCGCGTTCGCCGCGACGCTCGACCGGGTGGCGGCCCGCTTCGGCACGGTCACGCAACAGCCCGTGATGACGCCGTCCACCGACGCGCTTTACTGGGCGTTCCGCCATCTGCAGGGCTACCAGGCATGGCAAAGCCTCGGCGCGATCATCGACGAGCACGATCTTCAGTTGGGACCGGGCGTGAAGGAGCGTTTCGCGTGGTCGCGCCACGTCACCGAAGAACAGAACGAGACCGACGAACGCGTACGCGCGGCATTTCGCCACGAACTGCTGACCCGGCTCGGCACCAACGGCATCATTGCGATGCCGACGATGCCGGGCGTCGCGCCGCGCGTGTCCGACACCGACGACGCGCTCGACGCATATCGCAACCGCGCGATCCGGATGCTGTGCATCGCCGGGCTGTCCGGCTGCCCGCAGTTGTCGCTGCCGCTGATGCGCATCGACGGCGTGCCGCTCGGCTTCTCGCTCGTCGGGCCGCCGGGCAGCGACCGCGCGCTGCTCGACCTCGGGCGCGCATTGATGGATTGAACGTTTTCGGAGAGCAATCATGAACCGCAAACAGGCCGTGCCGACCTTGCAACTGGACAACGACCGCACGGTCGTCACCGAATGGCGCTTCGAGCCGGGAGCGGAAACCGGCTGGCACGTGCACGGGCACGACTATGTGATCGTGCCGATGACCGACGGCGAACTGTCGATCGAGACCAGCAGCGGCACCCGCACGTCGCGCCTGACGGCCGGCAGGAGCTACTCGGGCTCGAAAGGCGTCGAGCACAACGTCGTGAACGCGGGCGGCGAGCCGGTCGTGTTCGTCGAGATCGAAATCCTGTAGGCCGGCGGCGGGCGCGGCGCGCGTATAGAATCGCCGCATGAGCCCGCGCCCCGACGACCCGCCCGCTGTCGACACCGAACTGCCGCTGCGCACGCCGAGCGTCGCGTCGCGCTCGATGGCCGCCGCGATCGCGGTGGTCGCGTGGATCGCGTTCGGCGCGCAGACGAACGTGACGGTCCACCGGCTGCTGATGCGCGGCTTCGGCGTCGTCGAGGGCGTCGAGCGGCTGACCAGCTACCTGACCAACCTGACCGTGCTCGCGGTGGCGATCGGCTTCACCTGCATCGCGATGCGCGCGCGCTCGCGGCCCGGCCGCTTCTTCCGCCATCCGCCGGTCGTCACCGCGATCGTCGTGTACATCGTGTTCGTCGGCATCGCGTACAACGCGCTGCTGCGTTATCTGTGGACGCCGTCCGGCCTGCGCGCGCTGCTGAACGAGACGCTGCACACGGTCCTGCCGCTGCTGTGCACGCTGTACTGGCTGCTGTTCGTGCCGCGCTTCCGGCTCGTGCTGCGCGACTGCCTGCTGTGGCTCGTTTATCCGCTGTGTTATCTGTTCGTCACGCTGTGGCGCGGCAGTACCACCGACTTCTATCCGTATCCGTTCATCGACGTCGACCGGCTCGGTTATGCGCACGTGCTCGTCAATGCGCTGTTGCTGCTGCTCGGCTTCGTCGTGCTGATGTCGATCTTCGTGGCGATCAACGCGCGGCGGCCGCAGCCGCCCGCCGGCGAAGAGGCCTGAGCCGACGCCATATCACTTCCAACCGGGAACCCCCTCCATGCCGATTCGCATGAGCGGCCTGTGCGCCGCGCTGCTGCTTGCCGCGTTCGCTTCCGCCTGCACCTCCTCATCCACGCCGCCGGCACCGCGCGCGGAGACGAACGCGCCCGCGCCGGCCGGCTTCGCGCAGACCGCCGATGCCGCGCACGGACGGCCGGTGAAGGTGATGATCGTGTCGATGTTCGCGCCGGAAGCGAAGGTGTGGCTCGACCGCCTCGGGCCATGGGACGAGATCCGCGTGGCCGGCCTGCCACCCGACTATCCGGTCGTGCATTGCAACCGCGACGACGTCTGCGTGATGACGACCGGCATGGGCCACGCGAACGCCGCTGCTTCGACCATGGCGGTCGCGTTCGCGCCGCAGTTCGATCTGCGGCGCACGTACTTCGTGATCGCGGGCATTGCGGGAGTGAATCCGCGCGTCGGCACGCTCGGTTCGGCCGCGTGGTCGAAGTACCTGGTGGACTTCGGCATCCAGTGGGAAATCGACGCACGCGAGAAGCCGCGCGGCTGGCGCTCCGGTTATCTCGGCATCAACACGAAAGGCCCGGCGGACAAGCCGCCGCTCGACTATCGGACCGAGGTGTTCACACTGAACGCAACGCTTGCCGGCGCCGCGTATGCGCTGTCACGCGACGCGGCGCTCGCGGACAGCGCCGAGGCAAAAACCGCGCGCGCGAAGTACCGCTACGCGCCGGCGAACCAGCCGCCCGCGGTGCTCGAATGCGATTCGGTCGCGAGCGACACGTGGTGGTCGGGCACCGCGCTCGGCGAACGCGCGGCCGAATGGACGCAGCAACTGACCGACGGCCACGGCGTGTACTGCATGACGCAGCAGGAGGACAACGCGACGTACGAGGCGCTGACACGCGCGGCGAATGCGCAGCGCGTCGATCTCGCGCGCGTCGCGGTATTGCGCACCGGCTCGGACTTCGACCGGCCGTATCGCGGGCAGCCGGCGGCGGACAATCTGCTGCATTACGCGGATCAGGGCGGTTTTGCGCCGGCCGTCGAGAATCTGTATCGCGCGGGCGATCCGCTCGTGCGGGACGTCGTCGCGCACTGGAGCGAGTGGCAGGCGGGCGTGCCGCAGCGTTAGGACTTGCGGCGACGCGCGCGGCGCACCGATGCGCGCCGATACGCCCATCGCCGCGCTACGAATGCACCGCGATCACCGCCTCGATCTCGACGGTGATGTTCCCCGGCAGCGAGCCAACGCCGACCGCGGAGCGCGCATGACGCCCGGCGTCGCCGAGAATGTCGACGAACAGGTCGGAGCAGCCGTTGATCACCTGCGAATGCGCGGTGAAGTCGTGCACCGCGTTGACCATGCCGAACAGCTTCACGACCCGCTTCACGCGGGACAGGTCGCCGAGTTCGTGATGCAGCACGGACAGCAGGTTCAGGCCGACGCATTGCGCGTGCCGGTACGCCTCTTCGGTCGACACGGTGCCGCCGACCTTGCCCTTCAGCAACTGGCCGCGCTCGTCGAGCGGCCCCTGGCCCGACAGGAACACGAGACTGCCCTCGCGCACGCAATGCTGGAAGTTGCCGATCGCGGTCGGCACCGGCTGGAGGATCAGCCCGCGCGCGCGCAGGCGTTCATAACAACGGGTGGAATTCGGGAACGTCATGTCGATGAGAAGCGAACGGATTCGGACGTGTCGTTCATGCGCCGGCGCGCCAGCCGAGCCGGTCTTCGATGCGCGCCGCCGCGTCGCGCACCGCTGCGGAATAGCGGTCGATGCCCTGCTTCGCCTTGTTTTCCGGCATCACGATCGAGATGGTGATGACGCATTCGCCACCCACGTTGCACACCGGCGACGCGAGACACGCAACCGATGCTTCAGACTCGCCGATCTGCAGCGCGAAGCGCGCCGCGAACGACTCCTGCGCGATGCGCGACAGCACGTCCGGCCGCGTTTCGGCGAGGCCGGTCGGCGACGGCTGGCCGTAGCGGCGAAAGAAGTCCTCGCGCTCGCCGTCGTCGAGATGGCCGACCAGCAGCCGGCCCGACGCGGCCCAGTTGATCGGCACGCGCGAGCCGACGCGCGACGTCACGCGAAAATGCCCCGGCCCTTCGGCCATCTGCAGCACGATCATCATGCCGTCCTCGCGGCCGCAGATCTGCACGGTCTCCTCGACGTCGGCGGACAGCCGCTGCATTTCCTCGGCCGCGATCGCGAGATAGTCGAGCGAGTGCGCATACGTGAGGCCGTACCGGTACAGGCGCGGGCCGAACCAGATCGTGCCGTCGGCGGCGCGGGTCAGCAGCGACTTGTCGACGAGATCGTTGATGATCGTGTACATCGTCGAGGCCGGCGCACCCGCCGTCTGCGCGATTTCATAGGCGGTCATCGGCCGGTTCGCGTGCTGGAGTCCGTCGAGAATCTGCAGCACGCGGTCGATCGCGCCGGTGCGCGAGCGCGGCGCGTTCGCCGCCTCGTCCTTCGGCGGCGCGGCCGGTTGCGTTTGGTGATCGGTGTTGCCGGGCGTTCCGGTGTTCCTGCTACGAGCCATCCTTTCCCCAACATTGCCGGCAGCCGGCTTTTTGAGCGTTTGACGTCCCTGCATTATATGCCTATATTATTCCGCTATGAAGTATTTTATTCCTTTATTGCGGAATCCTTAGCAGGGAAAGCGACATGGCGACGATGGACATCCGGTCTCGATACGCACTGCGCCCCGTCATCAACGTGTCGGGAACGATGACCAGCCTCGGCGCATCGATGGCGGTCGCGCCGGCCGTCGATGCGGTGGCCGAAATCCTGCCGCAGTTCGTCGAGATCGACGACCTGCAGCGCCGCGCATCGGCCGCGATTGCCGCCGCGTGCGGCAGCGAGGCGGGTTACGTGACCGCGTCATGCTCCGCGGCGATCACGCTGACGATCGCCGCGACGATGACGGGCGACGACCTCGGCCTGATCGAACGGCTGCCCGACACGCGCGGGCTGAAGAACGAAGTCGTCGTGCAGACCGGCCACCTCGTCAACTACGGCGCGCCGCTCGACCAGGCCATCCGCCTGTCCGGCGCGAAAGTCGTGCCGGTCGGCGCGGCCACCGAGGCGCACGGCTACCAGCTCGCCGCCGCGATCAACGACGCGACGGCCGCCGCGCTGTTCGTCGTGTCGCATCACACGCAGCAGTATGGCATGGTCCCGTTCGAGGAATTCGTCGCGGTCGCGCACGACAAGGGCGTGCCGGTGATCGTCGATGCGGCGTCCGAATACGATCTCACCAGCTTCATCCGGCGCGGCGCGGACATCGTGCTCTATTCCGCGCACAAGTTCCTCGGCGGCCCGACCGCGGGCATCGTCGCCGGGCGCAAGCCGCTGGTGCGCGCCGCGTGGCTGCAGAACGGCGGCATCGGCCGCGGCTTCAAGGTCGGCAAGGAAGGCATCGCCGGCGCGATCGCCGCGCTGCACGCCTGGGCGACCCGCGACCACGCCGCGGTGCGCGCGCGCGAACGCGGTTATCTCGATCTGTGGCTCGCGACGCTGAACACGTTCAACGGCATTCGCGCGTCGATCGACCCGGACCCGACCGGCAATCCGCTCGACCGGCTGAAGGTGCACGTCGATGCGGGCGCCGCGCGCATCACCGCATGGGATCTGGTCGATGCGCTCGCGAATCCGCGCAACGGCGAACGCCCGGTGATCGCGCGCGACCACGAAGTCGAACAGCACTTCTTTTTCCTCGATCCGTGCAACCTCAAGCCGGGCGAAGAAGCGGTCGTGATGGAACGGCTCGTCGCCGAACTGACCGACGCGCGCCACGCGGATACGCCCCGCGTGACGCCGTTCGCGACGCGCGACGCGCGCCGCACCGCTTCGCGCCTGCGCTGGCCCGACTGAAGCGCGCCGGCCGCTCGCACCGCCCGCCGCTCCGTTCGAGACCCGCGCAGGGCCGTTCGCGGATGCGCCGCCGGTTCGATGACGCATCCGCTTCATGCCGCGCTCAGAACTTGTGACGCAGACCGGCGACCGCCGCGAACTGCCCCGCGTTGCTCGACGCCTGGCCGATCCCTTCGATCCACGCGTTCGCACCCGACGCGCGCTGATAGATGCCGTTCAGGTAGAGGTCGGTGGTCTTCGACAGGAAGTATTCGCCGCCGACCGCGAGCTGGTTGTAGTGCGCGTTCGTCGCGGCCGCTTCGGAGCTGCGCTGGGTCGTGTAGATGTAGCCGACCGTCAGCAGCGTCGCCGGCGTCAGCTGGTAACGCACGCTCGCTTCGTAGTTCGCGAAGCGCAGGCTGCCGCCCGCGATGATGTCGAACGTCGAGTTCGTGTACAGCAGCGCGAGCGTCGCCGGCCCGATCGCATACGTGCCGCCGAGGCCCCAGACCTGGTTGCGCGACACGTTGCTGATGATCGACGACGACAGCGAATAATAGTTATCCGAAGGAGCCGCGCCGGTGGTGTTCGTCGCCGGGCTGTTCACGAGCGAGTACGCCGCGTCGAGGCGCAGCGGGCCGTTCGCGTAGTCCGCGCCGACGCTCCATGCGCGGTTGTTCGCGAATTCGCCGGCCGTGTTCGAGAACGCGTACATCGCGTTCGCGGTGAAGCCCGAGATCGTCGGTGTCGTGTACTTGAGGCCGTTGTTCGTGCGATAGGTGTTGTTCAGGTCGTCGTTGTCGAACACCGCGTTCGCGTATTGCGACAGCGCGCCGACGCCGTTCGTCTGCTCCTGCCACAGGAAGTCCTGCACGCTGTTGTACTGGCGGCCGAGCGTCACCGTCCCCCAGCGGTTGTTGCCGAGCGCGACCCACGCGCTGCGGCCGAACATCCGGCCCGCCTGGCCCGCCGCGCCCGATTCGAGCGAGAAGCCGTTTTCGAGCCGGAAGGTGGCCTTCGTGCCGCCGCCGAGGTCCTCGGTGCCGAGCAGGCCCCAGCGCGAGCCCTGCACGTTGCCCTGGGTCGCCTGGTACGCGGAGTTGCCTTTCTGGTTGTTCGTGTAGGTGAAGCCGGCGTCGACGACGCCGTACAGCGTGACGTTGCTCTGCGCGTGAGCGGCGCCAGCGCAAACCCCTGCGACCGCGGCGGACATGATGCTGCGGACGATGTGCTTGTTCATTGTGGTTTCCTTGAGTCCGGATCGATGTGGAACGAGTGGAACGCCGGCAAACGCGAACGGCTGCCGGCAGGCCGGAAGGCGCGACGTCAGTGAACCAGCTGCGCGCCTTCCATTTGCTTGCGCTCCTGTGCGAGAAGTGCGAGCGCTTCTTCGGACGTGACCCGCACGGGCGGCGTCACGAGACTGACGACTACGCCGGCCGCGAACGCGGCGACGACCGAAGGAATGCAGGGATTGCCCCAGAAGCTGCTCCACGACGGCACCGCCATCACCGCGAGCGACGTGCCGGACGCGCTGACGAGCGTCGCGAGCGCGCCCTGCCACGTGAAGCGCGGCCAGAAGCGGCCGAGCACGCCGCATGCGAAGAGGCCCGACAGCACGGTCGCGATCATCTTCGTGATGTAGCTGATGATGTCGCTCGACGGCAGCGCGAGCAGCAACGCGACGCCGATCACCGCGACGAGCGCGATCCGCGAATGCGCGACGGCCTTGCGCGGGTCCGGCTGGCGGCGGGTCAGCATCGAGCGGATGTCGACGAGCAGGATCGACACGGCGGCCACCGAATCGGCGCTCGACGTGGACAGCGTGGACGACATGCCGGCCGTCAGCACGATCAGGCCGAGCCACACCGGCAGCACCTGCGACGCGAGGAACGGGAACGCGAAGTCGGCGTTCGGCAGCTTCGGATCGAGCGCGTGCGCGGCCATGCCGATCACTGCGGGCAGCAGCGAGAAGAACAGGTACAGCACGCCGGAGATCAGGAACGAGCGGCGCACCGTGCCCGCGTCGCGGCCCGCGTAGATCCGCTGGCGATACGACGGCGTCGCGAGCACGCCGACCGCGACGACGACGGACAGCGACAGCGCGTGCAGCGGCCCGATCTTGTCGAGCGCGAGGAACGTCACGGCGGCCGGGTCCATCTGCGCCTGGATGTGGCCGAGACCGCCCGCGAGCGTGACCGAGAAGAACGCGATCAGCACGAAGCCGATGAACAGCACGATCGCCTGCAGCGTGTCGGTCCACACCATCGCGGTATAGCCGCCGATCACGACGTACGCGGCGAAACCCGCGGCGATCAGCACCTTCGCGAGCGTCAGGTCGATGTGCGCGATCCACGCGAGATAGAGGCCGCCGCCGAGAATGTGCGAGCCGAGCCAGCCGAGCGACGCGATCAGCATCAGCACCGCGGACACGTTCTTCACGATGCGATTCGCGCCGACGTAATACGACAGTTCCTCGCTCATCGTCATGAACTGGAACTTGCGGATCGGCGCGAACATCCACGCGAGCAGCAGGATGCCGACCGCGCCGCCGAGCCCGTAGAGCACGCCGGCCCAGCCGTTTTTGTACGCGAAGCCGACCGCGCCGATGCTCGAACCGGTGCCGACCATGGTCGCGACGGTGCTGCCGAGCGTGAGGAACAGCGGAAATGAGCGGCCGCCCAGCAGGAACTCGACGCCGGACTTCTGCCGGCGGCTGAGAATCGCGCTGATGACGACCATCAGTACGACGTAAGAAATGAATCCTGTCAGGAAGATTTCGTTTTTCATGGTCACTCTGATAGCAGGACTAAAGGGACGCCTTGCTCCCGTCGCAAGCGGTCGGCGATGGCGCGTGGTTTTCGGATCGGGGAAACGGACGGCCCGCGGACAACGTGCATCCGGCAGGCGTGCGCCGACACGGGCCGCATTGCGCCCGCCTGCGCTCTCTTCGCCACCCCGTATTACTTAATTACGTATCAAATAACTTAATTATGAATTAGTCTAGGGACGGTCAGATGGGGCGTCAAGGGCGTCAAAATTAATCGGCGGCCCCCGCAGAAGGCTTGGCGTGCGGGTGTGCGCGCATCGAAAGCGAAGGGAAAAAACGACGTGAAAACGCCGCGCGCCTGTTCAGGCGCGGCGCACGGCGAGATGGACGAAGGGGAGAGAAGGAATCCGGAGCGCGCGGGCTAAACGACGCCGCATACGCCGTATAGGCGGGTAAACGTTAATGAACGACTGTTGCGCGCAGCGCGAATTCGCAACAGAGGGGCTTGCGCCGGGTCACTGCGCCGGCGGCTGCGGACTGTTGGCCGGATTCGTGTCGAATTTCGTGACGGCCGTGATGCCTTCGGGCTCGACCAGTTTGCGCAACTCCGCTTCGAGCGCGTCGGCGACATCGCGCGGATAGACCTGCTCGCCGCCGACATACACCGTGAACGACCGCAGATAACGCGCCTGCTTGTCCGGGTTCCCGATCGTCGCGCGCGTCCACCGGTAAAGCGGATAACCGTCCGGCCCGTTTTGTTCCGCTTCGCGCACGTAACCGGCGAACGCATCGAGCTGGCAGACCAGCGTCGCGCGAAACCGGCGCAGCACGTCGCCGAGCGGCGGATGAACGCTGGCCGCGTGGTCGCCGCGCAGCGCGCCCGCGAGCGCCTCCGATACGGTGAGCCGCAACTGGTACCGCCAAGCTTCGTCCTCCGGTTCGCGAGGCACGGTTGCGACCACGCGCGGCGCCTTCAGGAAATCGAAATCGCAGCCCTCGTCGGCCTGCGTGATCGTCGCGAGAAACAGCTTGCGATAACCGCGCGCATCGGGGTCCTCGACACGCGGCGGCAGCGCGGCCACGCGCGCCGCGATCTCGTCCGCGCCGACCAGCAGGTCGAGCGAGCGCCGCGCGACGCTCAAGCGAATCCGGTCGCCGTCGCGCACGATCGCGAGCGGCCCGCCGATCGCCGCCTCCGGCGTCACGTGCAGCACGATCGTGCCGGCCGCGGTGCCGCTCATGCGGCCGTCCGAGATCCGCACCATGTCCTTCACCCCCTGCCGCGCGAGCTTGCGCGGAACCGGAATGTAGCCCGCCTCCGGCATCCCCGGCGCGCCGACCGGGCCGATCCGCTTCAACACCAGCACGTCGTCCGCGCGCACGTCGAGGTCGGGGTCGTCGATCCGGCGCGCGAGATCCTCCGCGTCCTCGAACACGACCGCGCGCCCCTCGTGCTCCATCAGCGCCGCGCTCGCGGCCGACTGCTTGACGATCGCGCCGCCCGGCGCGAGATTGCCGCGCAGCACTGCGAGCCCGCCCTGCGGATAGATCGGCCGCGCGAGCGGCCGCACGACGTCCTGCCCGAACGGCGCCGGCGCGGCGTCCAGTTCCTCGCCGAGCGTGCGGCCGGTGACGGTCAACGCATCCAGATGCAGCAGCGGCTTCAGCTCGCGCATCACGACCGCGAGACCGCCCGCGCGATGCAGGTCCTCCATGTAGTGCTGGCCCGACGGCTTCAGATCGACGAGCACCGGCGTGTCGCGCGCGATCCGGTCCAGCGCGTCGAGGTCGATGCGGATGCCGAGCCGCCCCGCGATCGCGGTCAGATGGATGAGCCCGTTGGTCGAGCCGCCGATCGCGAGCAGCACGCGCAGCGCGTTTTCGATCGCGTGCGGCGTGAGGATCCTGGCGGGCGTCAGTTGCGCGCCGATCATCGCGACCGCCTGCGCGCCGGTGCGCTCCGCGATACGGATGCGATCCGCGCTGACCGCCGGCGGCGACGCGCCGCCCGGCAGCATGATGCCCAGCGCCTCCGCGATGCACGCCATCGTGCTCGCGGTTCCCATCACCGAGCAGGTGCCGACCGTCGGCACGAGCCGGTCGTTCACGGCGTCGATCTCCTCGGCGTCGATCTGGTCGCCGCGAAAACTCGCCCAGAAGCGCCGGCAATCGGTGCACGCGCCGACCCGCTCGCCGCGATGCGAGCCGGTCAGCATCGCGCCGGTCACGAGCTGGATCGCCGGCACGCCGGCCGCGGCCGCGCCCATCAGTTGCGCGGGCACCGTCTTGTCGCAGCCGCCGATCAGCACGACTGCGTCCATCGGCTGCGCGCGGATCATCTCCTCGGTATCCATCGACATCAGGTTGCGCAGGTACATGCTGGTCGGGTGCGAGAAACTCTCCGCGATCGAGATCGTCGGGAACTCGACCGGCAGGCCGCCCGCGAGCATCACGCCGCGCCGGATCGCGTCGATCAGTTGCGGCGCGTTGCCATGGCACGGGTTGTACGCGCTGCCCGTATTCGCGATCGCGACGATCGGGCGCGACAGCGCGTCGTCGGTGTAACCCGCGCCCTTGATGAACGCCTTGCGCAGAAACAGCGAGAAGCCTTCGTCGCCGTAATTCGTCAGCCCCTGGCGCAGGCCCGTGCGGTTCGAACCGTTCGGCATCGGGTGCCTCCTGATCGGTCGTCGGTGGGTGGTCCGGAAATTCTAACCGTTGCGGCGAACGGCGTTTTCCGGCGCGTTCGCGTTTCAGCGGGACGCAAACGTTTTGTCGTTCGACGCTTTATCGTTTGCGCAGTCCGCATTTAATTCGCGCATTCGAATGACGTTGCAACGAACCTTGATATCCGGTTACGGATGCGCGATTAACACCGTTCGCAAATGCCGTTTTAAATGCCGCGCGCCGCAATGCAACGAAATTGCGTATTGTCAATCTCCGTCGAAAAACGAGATAAGCGGCGAATCGCAAATGCGAATCGTGAAGGTAGAGTAACGCCTGCTTTGGATAGCGCGTCGCCGTCACATATCGTTCGCGCGGATCGAACCGGATGCGCAGGACGTTGCGCCGACGCCGTTCGACGAACCGCCAGCCGCAGCCGTACGCAACGCAGCACCGCCAGAAAAGCACCGACCAGAAATGTGGGCCGGGCTCGCGTGAATGCACGATGGACGCGAGCCGCGTATCGCCCGTTAAACGTATCCACTGAGAGCCGACGGCGCCGCACGCGCGGCGTCGGGCCATCGTGCCATCCGTAGTCGCCGGACCTCACTGCGCGTTCCGCTTTCGCGCTGCGCCCGCCGCCACCACGCGGCGGCCATGTCGCGAATCCAACGCCAGCCCGAACCTTCGAACCATGCGCAACAACGTGCCTGTTACCCAGCGCGAGTATCCGATCGCCGACGACACGACGCTGATGTCCGTCACCGACGTCAATGGCCGGATCGTCTACGCGAACGCCGCGTTCATCAAGACGAGCGGCTTCGACAAGAGCGAACTCATCGGCGCGCCGCACAACGTCGTGCGCCATCCCGACATGCCCGCCGAGGCGTTCGCCGACATGTGGGCGACGTTGCGCGCGGGCATTTCGTGGTCCGCCGTCGTGAAGAACCGGCGCAAGAACGGCGATCACTACTGGGTGCGCGCGAACGCGACGCCCATCGTGCGCGACGGCGTGCCGGTCGGTTATCTGTCGGTGCGCACGCGGCCGGGCCGCGACGAGATCGACGCGGCCGCGCAGCTCTATCGGCGTTTCGTGGACGGACGCGCGACCGGCTTGCGCTTCCATCATGGCCTCGTCGTGCGCGGCGGACTGCTCGGCTGGACCGCCGTGTTCCGGACGATGCCGGTGCGCACCCGCATCCGTTACGCGCTCGCGGCAGTCGCCGCGTGCTGCATCGCGGCCGCGTATGCAGCCGGTCTGCGCGGCGCGCCGCTCGGCGCGTTCGCGGCGGCGGCCGCGCTGCTCGGCGGCGCGACGGCGAGCGTGCTCGAACGGCAGATCGCGCGGCCGCTCGAACAGATGCTGACCGCCGCGCTCGGCGTCGCGGCCGGCGAGCGCGGCGGCGAACTGCGGCTCGGCCGGGTCGACGAGATCGGCATGCTCGCGCGCGCGATCCAGCAGTCGGGGCTGAACCTGCACTCGCTCGTCGACGACGTCAGCGAGCAGATCGGCGGCCTGCAGACGACGAACGACGAGATGGTGCGCGACAACGTCGACCTGAGCCGGCGCAGCGAGGAAGCCGCGTCGAGCCTCGAACAGACCGCCGCGTCGATGCAGCAGATGACGTCGATCGTCGATCGCAACGCGCAGGCCGCGAATCGCGCGGGCGCGCTCGCCGGCTCGTCGAGCGACGCCGCCGCGCAGGGCCGCGCGTGCGTCGAACGGGTGGTCGGCATGATGAGCGGCATCACCGAGGCGAGCCGGCGGATCAACGAGATCATCGGCGTGATCGACTCGATTGCGTTTCAGACCAACATCCTCGCGCTCAACGCGGCCGTCGAGGCGGCCCGCGCGGGCAGCACCGGGCGCGGTTTCGCGGTGGTCGCGGGCGAGGTCCGCACGCTCGCGCAGAAGAGCGCGACGGCGGCGAGCGAGATCCGCCGGTTGATCGGCGACAGCGTGTGCCGCATCGACGACGGCAGCGAAGTGGTCGGCGCGGCCGGCCATGCGATGAATTCGATCGTGTCCGAAGTCGAGCGGGTCGGCGCGCTGATCGCGGAGATCGGCAGCGCGACGAAGGAGCAGGCGGATGGCATCGGCCAGATCAACACGGCCGTCGGCCAGCTCGACCAGATGACGCAGAAGAACGCCGCGCTCGTCGGGCAGTCGGCCGCGACGGCCGAGTCGCTGCGCGAGCGCACCGCGCATCTGCTGCACGCGGTCGCCGTGTTCGGGCGGCATGACACGCTCCGGTCCGCGGTTCAACCGTCATCGACGCCGCGCTCGCCGACATGAGCCCGCACACGGACACGCTCGCCCGCAGCGTGCTGGCGCTCGACCAGCGGGTGCTGCGCGCGGAATGCTTCGACGCGCTGGCCGACGCGCTCGTGCACTGGGCGATGGAGGCGGGCGCGGACGGCGCGTATGTCGGCAGGCCGACGCCGAAGGGCGGTTGCTGCCGGGACCGGCCGGCGACGAACGGACGCGTGCGTATGCACAGCGGCACCGCGTTTCGATCCGGCAAACGGAACCCGAAGGACAGGGGCCGGCCGGCGACGCGTGGCGCACCCGGCAGGTGCGGATCGCCGCGCTGTCCGTCGAACAGGACAACGACGCGGACGACGGCACGCCCGACGCAACCCGCTGGCGCACCTGCGCGGCCGTGCCGTTGACATACGACGGCCACGACGGCGGTCTGCTGTGCCTGTTCGCGCGCGAGACCGACCGTTTCGCGTCGCCCGACTGGACGCTCGCGCTCGACCACGTCGCGCTGATCGCCGGCGTCGCGCTCGACCGGCTGCGCCTCGGCGCCGAACAGAACCGTCTGCGCGAACTGGCGCTGCACGATCCGCTGACCGCCTGCCGAACATGACGGCGCTCGCGCATCACGTCGAGCATGCGTCGGCGCGCAGCGCGCGCTCGAACGTGCCGCTCGTGATCGGCGTGCTCGACCTCGACCGCTTCAAGCCGGTCAACGACCTGTTCGGCCACGACGCGGGCGACCACGTGCTGCGCGAGGTCGCCGTGCGGTTGCAGGCGGATTGCGCGCGAGCGACTTCGTCGCGCGCCTCGCCGGCGACGAGTTCGTGCTGGTGCTCGAAGGCGCGCGCGATCCGGTGCAGGCGTTGCGGCCGCTGTTCGACCGGCTGTACGAGCGGCTCACGCAGCCGTTCGACATCGGGCACACCGCGTGGCAATGCGGCGCGACGCTCGGGCTCGCGCTGTGGCCGAACGCGCCGGAGACGACGCTCGCGGACGTGCTGTCCGAAGCGGACCGCGCGCTGCGCGAAAGCAAGGCGCAGCGGGACCAGCGCGAGCACTGGTGGCGCTGGGCGTTGCAGGCGCCCGCGCCGCTGCCCGCGCTCGCGCGCGACGCCGATCCGTCGGGGTTGTACAGCCCTCACCTGCCGCAACTGGCGTCGCTGTCCGCCGCGTTGCAGCGCGACGCCGGAAGCATCGTCAACGAGTTTCTACGAGCGCCTGACGCGGCTGCCGAAGTCGTCCGTGATCCTCGAATCGCTGACCGACTTCGAGCTTCAGCACCTGAAGGCGCAGCAGATCCAGAACCTGTTCGTGCTCGCGGACCCGGGCCTGGCCGAAGCCGATCATCGCGCGATGGCGATGCGCGTCGGCCGCATTCACGCGATGGTCGGGCTGGAGCGCGAGGAACTGGTGCGCAGCCGTGGCCTGCTCGCGGCCGCCGTCTACGCGCGGCTCGGCGGCGAGCGCGACAGCGGCGCGCTCCAGGTGCTGAGCCGCCGCCTGAACCGTGATCTCGCGTGGCAGACCGAAGCGTACGAACGGCTGCAGGACGAGCGCCAGCAGGTGCTGTTGAGCATCGCGCGGCTCGCGGGCACGACCGAGAACTACCCGGACCTGATCAACCGCGTCGTCGAGATTCTCGGCACCTGCGACGAGGTCGCCGGCTGCTCGATCGGCCGTCCCGACCGCGACGGCCTGTTCCGCGTCGAGGCCGCGTCGGGCCGCATTCTGGAGAAGCATCCGCGCCAGCCCGGCCCCGGCGCGGCCGGCGCGCACGACGGCATCCGGGTCGCGGACCTCGCGTGGCGGAGCGGCGCGAGCGAACGCTGCATCAACATCGGCACCGATCCGCGCATGACGTCATGGCAGGCGGTCGCGAAACGCGAAGGACTGTGCTCCAGCGTCGCGATTCCGGTCTGCCAGCCCGGCCACCCGCCGCTCGCGATCCTGACGCTGCACAGCGCATTTCCGGGCGGTTATTCGTCGGCCGAGCAGATCGCGTTCACCGACCTGCTGCAAACGCTGCTCGCGTTCGCGATGGGGCGCATCGCGAACCTTCAGGGGCCGACGCACACGATCCCGCAGGCGACGCGGCAACGCTGGGCCGCGCTGCTCCGCTCCGACGCATTGCAGATGCACTGCCAGCCGATCATGGACCTGCGGACCGGCAACGTGACGAAGGTCGAGATGCTCGCGCGCCTGTTCGACGGCTCGCGCCTCCTGATGCCGAACGAGTTCCTGCCCGCGCTGACGTCCGACGACTTTTTCGAACTGTACGTGCGCGGGCTCGGCCAGGCGCTCGTGTACCGGAGGCAGTGGCTGGACAGCGGCGTCGCGCTGAACGTGTCGCTGAACCTGCCGTCGAGCGCGCTCGGCGACATTCGCTACTTCGACGCGACCCGGCGCGGGCTCGCGACACACGACTGTCCGCCCGCTGCGCTGACGCTCGAAATCCTCGAAACCGACGCGCTGCCGCCCGACGTCGACGTGCCGGCGGAACTGGCGCGGTTTCGCGCGCTCGGCGTCGTGCTCGCGGAGGACGATCTCGGCGCGGGGCACAGCAGCCTCGCGCGGCTGCGCGAGCTGCCGTTCGACTGGATCAAGATCGATCGCAGCATCGTGAATCTCGCCGGCCGCAACCGGTCGAGCGTGCTGAACTTCATCTATCAGTTGACGCGGCTCGGCCATTCGCTCGGCAAGTCGGTGATCGTCGAGGGCGTCGAGGACGATGCGCTGCTCGAAGCGATCGCGATCCTGAAGGCCGATGCGGTGCAGGGCTACCGGATCGCGCGGCCGATGCCCGCGCGCCAGTTGCTCGACTGGCTCGCGAAACGTCCCGCGCCGCCCGACCCGGGCGCGCAGCCGCAAAGCGCGCTCGGCAAGCTCGCGCGGCTGCTGATCTGGGAAGAGCGGATCAACCTCGTGCTGAACGATGCGGGCGCGTTCGAGCGGCTCGCGGCGATCGTCCGGACCTCGGCCGCGACGCCGCCGGATGCCGAACCGGCGGCCGTGCCGCCGCCGTCGTTGTGCCATGCGTGTCCGCTGACGAAGTTCTTCGCGGACATCGAGGCCGCGCTACAGGACGACGAATCCGATTCGCTCGCGCAGCGCGCGCTGCTCGACGCGGCGCTGATCCACCGGCCGGGCAGCGCGGCTTACTGCCTGGCGCGGCAATGTCTGATCGCGACGCTCGGCGTCGGGGCCGACGCCGCGTAGCGGATCGATCCGTGGGAATGTCCTGGCGAGGCGGCGAGGCCGCCGGTCCGTTCTCCGGCAACCTCGCCCCGCCATTTCAGCGGGTCCGCCCGATCACGCCGGCACGGCTTGCCATGCGTTCGCGGTCCGCGCGGGCGCGCTGGCTTCGCGCCGGCGCGTCGCCGCCGGGTCCGCGAGCTTGAAGAGGCCGACCGTCGACAGCAGCGCGTCGGCCTGCTCCTGCAACGACGCCGCGGCCGCGCCCGACTGCTCGACGAGCGCGACGTTCTGCTGGGTCGCGCGTTCCAGATGGTCGATCATGTCGCGCACCTCGCCGATCTGCCGCGTCTGCGCGCGGCATGCGTCGTTGATCTCGCCCATGATCGACATCACGTTGCCGGACGACGTGACCACTTCCGCGATCGTGTCGCCAGCCGAATCGACTTCGCGCGTCCCTTCGTTCACGCGCGTCACGCTCTCGCCGACGAGCGCCTTCACCTCGCCCGCCGCCTCGGCGCTATGCTGCGCGAGCTTGCGCACCTCGCTCGCGACCACCGCGAAACCGCGTCCGTGCGTGCCGGCGCGCGCCGCTCGACGGCCGCGTTCAGCGCGAGGATGTTGGTCTGGAATGCGATCGAATTGATCACCGCGATGATCTCGCCGATCCGGTCCGACGACGCGCGGATGCCGCGCATCGATTCGGTCACGCGCCCGACCGCCGCGCCGCCGTCGCCCGCCGTCGTCGACGCGCGCTTCGACAGCGAGTCCGCGTGCATCGCGTTGCTCGCGTTCGCGGCGACGCTCGCGTCGAATTCGCCGAGCGCGCTGGTCGCCTGTTCGAGCGCGCTCGCCTGACGCCCGGTGCGCTCGCCGAGATCCGCGTTGCCCTGCGCGATCTCGCGGCTCGCCATGCTCACGCCCTCGGCCGCAAGCCGCACCTGGGTGACGATGTCCGCGAGCGTGTCGCGCATCCGCGCCACCGTCGCCATCACGCTCGACGTATCGCCGGCGTGCAGCGCGACGCTGCGC